>NZ_JAIJYL010000001.1:0-369862 GCF_019753495.1 Klebsiella sp. TF21-TM
TGATATGGCTCAGTTGGTAGAGCGCACCCTTGGTAAGGGTGAGGTCCCCAGTTCGACTCTGGGTATCAGCACCACTTTTTAGGTTAAAGTTCGGCACGTTGTAAAGAATTTGCCTGGCGACAATAGCGCGGCGGTCCCACCTGACCCCATGCCGAACTCAGAAGTGAAACGTCGTAGCGCCGATGGTAGTGTGGGGTCTCCCCATGTGAGAGTAGGGAATCGCCAGGCATCAAATAAAGCAGAAGGCCCAGTCGAAAGACTGGGCCTTCTGCTTTTGTGTTATCTGTTGATAAGCAGTCCTGCCGCCAGGGGGAAACCCGTCAAAGCCGATTTGCGCGTAATGCAGCAAGGGACAGTGAGTTTGTTTGTTCGGTTGTCATGTGGATGATGCGCAGAAGAGCAGATACAGGTTCGACGCTAGCCCCTGTATCTGCTGGTCGGGGGAGAATTAGCGGGTCAGCGCGACGATCCCTAACGTGAGGCCGGCTACCGCGGCGGCGCCCCCGGCGATCGCGCCTGCGGTGTCCCAGTTGTCTTCTGTTGTGCCTTTCATACAGGTATTGGTGTGGACTAAGCGGCCTTGCGAGTCATACACCGGCACGCAGGGAGAGTCATGGGCACAGCCTGCCAGCAGAGAGGCCAGCAGCGCCACGATTAAATACTTTTTCATGATATTACCTCTGGATAATCCGCAGGGTTGTACTGAAAGCCAGTGCAGAACGGAATGGCTTATTTTATCACCGCGGATTGTCCGGCCCGGATGCCGAAATCATCTCAATATATGAGCCACGTAAATATCGTGAAGATAAGCAGGGGAATATGCAGAAAAGATGGAGAGAACGATCGTATCCCAGCGCTGCCGCGCGCAATAGCGGTTGTCAGATAGCGGTAAGCTGTAGTGGTTGCTCATATACCAGGCGAAAAAAAAGCGCCCGCAGGGGCGCCTTTAATACCAGGCCGGGTTATTCAGCGTGCCGGGTAAAACGTCGTCTGACGACCACAAAGAAGACCGGAACAAAGAAGATCGCCAGCAGTGTCGCGGTTAGCATCCCGCCCATGACACCGGTACCCACCGCATTCTGCGCCCCGCTGCCGGCACCATGGCTAATCACCAGCGGCATGACCCCGAGAATAAAAGCCAGAGAGGTCATCAGAATGGGTCGCAGGCGCATCCGCGATGCCTCCAGGGTTGCTTCAATGATCCCTTTCCCTTCTTTCTCCATCAGATCCTTGGCGAATTCGACGATCAGGATCGCGTTCTTCGCCGACAAACCGATCGTGGTCAGAAGGCCTACCTGGAAGTAAACGTCATTATTCAGCCCACGCAGCGTGGCGGCTAACAGCGCGCCGATCACCCCCAGCGGAACCACTAGCATGACTGAGAACGGAATCGACCAGCTCTCATACAGCGCCGCCAGGCACAGGAAGACGACGATCAGCGAGATGGCATAGAGCGCGGGAGCCTGGTTGCCGGAAAGGCGTTCCTGGTAAGACATCCCGGTCCAGTCGTAACCAATACCGCTCGGCAGTTTACTGGCCAGTGTCTCCATCAGCGCCATGGCTTCCCCGGTACTCTTGCCCGGCGAGGCTTCACCGAGGATCTCCATGGAGGGTAAACCGTTGTAGCGTTCCAGACGCGGCGAGCCATATATCCAGCGCGAAGTGACGAAGGCGGAGAACGGAACCATTTCGCCATTGGCGCTACGAACATACATATTGTTAATGTCGCTCGGCAGCATACGGAAATGGGCATCAGCCTGGACGTACACTTTCTTGACGCGACCACGGTCAATAAAGTCATTGACGTAGTACCCGCCCAGCGCAGCGGATATCGTTTCATTGATATCGGAGAGCGATACGCCCAGCGCCTGCGCTTTTTCCTGGTCGACATCCAGTTTGAACTGCGGCGTATCTTCCAGCCCATTAGGCCGTACCCGTACCAGCTGATCCGGATGCTGTTTCACCATGCCCAGCAGTTGATTGCGCGCCTGCGTCAGGGCAGTATGGCCTATCCCGCCCTGGTCGATCAGCTCAAAGTCGAAGCCGGTGGCGGTACCCAGCTCAATAATGGCAGGCATGTTGAACGGGAAAACCATGGCGTCTTTGATCTGGCTGAAGGCCACGGTGGCTCGCTTGATGATGGACTCCACGCTGTTTTTATCACCGCTGCGCGCTTCCCATGGTTTCAGGCTGACAAACGCCATGCCGGAGTTTTGTCCCTGGCCGCTGAAGCTGAAGCCGTTAACGGTAAAGACGCTTTCGACGTTAGCCTTCTCGTTATGCAGATAGTAGTCGGTCACGGTATCCAGCACTTTCTGTGTCCGCTCCTGGGTAGCGCCGGAAGGCAGCTGGATCATGGTCAGGAAGACCCCCTGGTCTTCATCGGGTAGAAAGGATGTCGGGAGACGCATAAACAGCACGGCCATTCCCACGACGATCAGCAGATAGATCACCAGGTAACGGCCGGTTCCACGCAAAATACCGCTGACGCTGTTGGTGTAGTGGTTAACGCTCTGGTCAAAACGGGCGTTAAACCAGCCGAAAAATCCTTTTTTCTCATGGTGTTCAGCTGAGGCTGGCTTCAACAACGTGGCGCAGAGCGCTGGTGTCAGCACCAGGGCAACCAGCACGGAGAGCGCCATGGCGGAAACGATGGTGATCGAAAACTGGCGATAAATCGCGCCGGTGGAACCGCCGAAGAAGGCCATCGGCACGAAAACCGCAGAGAGCACCATGGCGATACCCACCAGCGCCCCCTGGATCTGCGACATCGACTTTTCCGTCGCTTCTTTTGGCGAGAGCTTCTCCTCAACCATCACACGTTCGACGTTTTCCACCACCACAATGGCGTCATCGACCAGCAGACCTATCGCCAGCACCATACCAAACATCGTCAGGGTGTTGATGGAGTAGCCAAACATCGACAGTACCGCGAAGGTACCCAACAGCACGACGGGCACGGCAATGGTCGGAATGAGCGTAGCGCGCATGTTCTGCAGGAACAGATACATGACAAGGAAGACGAGAATAATCGCTTCAAAGAGCGTTTTGACCACTTCGTGAATAGAGATTTTGACGAAAGGGGTCGTATCGTACGGATAGACCACCTTCATTCCCTGGGGGAAGTAAGGCTGCAGTTCGGCCAGCTTCGCTTTAATCGCGGTGGCAGTATCCAGCGCGTTGGCGCCGGTCGCGAGCTTAATACCCAGACCAGAGGCGGGCTTGCCGTTAATTCTGGCGACGACATTGTAGTTCTCTCCGCCCAGCTCAACGCGGGCGACATCTTTCAAATGGACGACAGAACCATCGGCATTGACCCGCAGCGTGACCTTGCCAAACTCCTGCGGATCTTTAAGCCGCGTCTGGGCAATGATCGACGCGTTCAACTGCTGGCCTTTCAGCGCTGGCGTACCGCCCAGCTGGCCGGCGGCAATCTGATCGTTCTGAACCTGCAGCGCATTGATGACGTCCACCGGCGTCAGGTTGTATTTGTTCAGCAGGTTGCCATCCAGCCAGATGCGCATGGCGTACTGCGCGCCGAACAGCTGTACATCGCCCACACCGTTGAGTCGGCTGATGGGATCTTTAACATTAGAGGCGACATAGTCGGAAATATCATCCTGGGTGGTGACCGGGTTATCAGAGATAAAGCCGGCCACCAGCAGGAAGCTGCTGCTGGACTTCTCTACGCTAATTCCCTGCTGCTGGACTTCCTGAGGCAGCAGCGGGGTGGCCAGCTGCAGTTTGTTTTGCACCTGCACCTGGGCGATATCCGGATCGGTGCCGGACTTAAAGGTAAGCGTGATGGTTACTGAGCCGGCGGAATCGCTGGTCGACGACATATACATCAGGTTGTCGATACCGTTCATGTTCTGCTCAATAACCTGAGTGACCGTGTCCTGCACGGTCTGAGCATCCGCACCGGGATAGGTGGCGGAGATCGCCACCGCAGGGGGCGCAATCGTCGGATACTGCGCTATCGGCAGCTGGAGAATGGCCAGACCGCCGGCAATCATCATGATGATGGCCAGCACCCAGGCAAAGACCGGTCGATGGATAAAAAACTTAGACATGGCTGGGTATCCTTATTGCGCGACCGGTGCCGCACGCTCCACTTCTGCTTTAACGGTGACGCCGGGACGGACTTTCTGTAAGCCGCTGACAATCACCTTGTCGCCCGGCTTCAGCCCGCTGGTGATAAGCCACTTATCGCCCACGGCCTGGGAAGCCACCACTTGACGGGTTTCAACCTGATTTTTGTCATTCACCAGCATGACGGAGGCATCGCCCCGCGGCGTTCGAGTCACCCCCTGCTGCGGCACCAGGATGGCCTGAGGATCGGTGCCTTCATCGATGCGGGCGCGGACGAACATCCCCGGCAGCAGGACATGCTGTGGGTTAGGGAAGATAGCGCGCAGGGTAATTGAACCTGTACTTTCATCGACAGTGACGTCGGAGAACTGCAGCGAACCCTTAAGCGGATAGGCCTGACCGTTCTCCATCAGCAGTTCAACGCTTTTGGTGTCGCCGCCGCGTTGCAGGCTTTCCTGCTTAAGGCGCATGAAGTCATTGCTGGATTCCGTCACGTCGACGTAGATCGGATCGAGCTGCTGGACGGTGGCCAGGGCATCCGACTGACCGTTGGTAACCAATGCCCCCTCGGTGACGCTCGATTTACCGATGCGTCCGCTAATGGGAGAGGTCACTTTGGTGTAGGCCAGGTTGATGCGGGCGCTTTCCACGGAGGCTTTGGTAGCGATGACGTCGGCATCGGCCTGGCGGGCGGTGGCCACCGCCTGATCGTATTCCTGTTGACTGATATACTTGGTACCCAGCAGCGGAACGTAGCGTTTCACCGTCAAGTGGGCGATGGCGGCTGCGGCTTCGGCTTTTGCTTCATCGCCCTTGGCGCTGTTCCACGCCGCCTGGTAGGTTGCCGGATCGATCTGATAGAGCGACTGGCCTGCTTCGACATCGCTTCCTTCAACAAAGTTACGCTTCAGGATAATACCGCTTACCTGAGGGCGGACTTCCGCCACGCGAAAAGCTGAAGTTCGGCCTGGCAGTTCGGTGGTGACCGACAGCGGCGCGCTGTTCACGACATGGACCGTCACCTGCGGCGCCTGGGCATGGGGTTGCGGATTGTCCGAATTATCGCAGCCGGTAAGCAATAAGGCCGAGATAATTAAACCGGATAAAAGTGTCACTCTGGCGTGAGTAGTCATGGCGGTTCCTTATAGATTACGTGCCAAATTCGGCGGCGAATCTGTGAAAGAAAGAGGGAATTAAAAAGCAGTTTGCCATCCTACAAATAAACGCCGCTGGATGTAAGGGATAGTTATTTTGGGACAATCAGCAAGGCACGCAAAAACAAAAAAACGCGCTGCCTTTTTATTCTGTTTACCTTAATTGTAAATCTTAATAAATAGACATCAATTCCGTGAATGAGTTATTTATTAATATTGATTTGGGTAATTTATTTGACGATGGCGTCAGAATTAACTTGTCTGCATTTTTGCTAAAAAATATTCCATGACAAATGTTAGGTTAAGCGATCTTCAGAAAATCCTAAATATCCTGTCCGGCGGGAAGGGGGCTTGTATGGCAAGAAAAACGAAAGAAGAGGCGCTACGCACGCGGCAGCTCCTGATTGAGTCCGCGATCCAGCAGTTCGCTCTGCGGGGGGTGACCAACACGACCCTGACGGATATTGCTGATGCGGCGGGAGTGACCCGCGGCGCCGTCTACTGGCATTTTGCCAGTAAGACCGAGCTGTTTAATGAAATGTGGCAGCAGCAGCCACCGCTCAGGGATTTGATTCAGCATAGCCTCGCAACAGAGAATGAACAGGAGCCTTTAAATGCATTGCGCGAGCGGTTTATTACCGGGCTCCGCTATATTGCTGCGAATCCTCGCCAGCGCGCGCTGATGCAAATTCTTTATCAGCGCTGCGAGTTTTCCAATGATATGCTTTCGGAAAATGAAATTCGCCAGCGCATTGGCTTTAATTATTCGCTCATCGGCGGCATGCTGCAGTGCTGTGTGCGTAACAATATATTGCCAGCCGAAACAAATATTGAAGTGATATTAATTGTTTTACACAGCGCCTTTTCCGGACTAATTAAAAACTGGCTGCTCGATCCGCAACGCGTCGATCTTTATCAGCAGGCGCCTGCGCTGGTGGATAATATTATGGCGGTAGTCTGTGCTGCTCGTGTATTGGAGACGCCGGTACTGCGGGCGGTGAATCAGTAATGTGTCCCGCTGCCGCAGGTAATAAAAAAGGCGCTTCCCCATGCCGAAGAGCGCCTTTTATATCAAGCAAGCAACTGACTAGTATCAGTTCATGCCGTATTTTTTCAGTTTTTTACGCAGCGTACCGCGGTTGATGCCCATCATCAGGGCAGCGCGGGTCTGGTTACCACGGGTGTATTGCATCACCATGTCCAACAGGGGCTGTTCAACTTCAGCCAGTACCAGCTCATACAGGTCATTCACATCCTGACCGTTCAGTTGAGCAAAATAGTTCTTCAGTGCCTGTTTAACCGAGTCACGCAGGGGCTTTTGAGTTACCTGATCCTGAGAGTTAACGGTAGAAACGGTCAGTACGTCAGAATTTACGCGTTGTTCGAACATAGTTCTGTCAGCTCTTTATTTCTATTACGCAAAATTTTCGAAGTATGCCTCCAACGCCTCCAGCTGTTCGCTGGCATCCTCAATGGCGTTGAATGTGCGCCGAAACTGGTCATCTGGAGCATGTTCCTGAAGATACCAGGAGACGTGTTTACGCGCGATTCGGTACCCTTTTGCCTGACCATAAAAGTCATGCAATTCCCGAACGTGCGCACAAAGCAAGCGCTTGACCTCTGCCAGCGGCAGCGGGGGCAGCAGCTCTCCAGTGTCCAGATAATGCTGGATTTCCCGAAAGATCCAGGGTCTTCCCTGAGCTGCACGGCCTATCATCAGGGCATCAGCCCCTGTATAGTCGAGCACAGCTCTGGCTTTAAGCGGGTCAGTAATGTCGCCATTCGCGATAATCGGAATGGAAACTTTCTGCTTAACTGCCCGAATACTGTCGTACTCAGCGTCTCCGTTAAACAAGCAGGCGCGGGTGCGTCCGTGAATAGTCAGAGCCTGAATGCCACACTCTTCGGCCAGTTGGGCAATCTCTACGCAGTTACGGTGTTCCGGTTCCCAACCGGTGCGAATCTTGAGAGTCACAGGAACGTCCACCGCATTCACGACCGCCGTCAGGATCGACTTCACCTGGTCGGGGTACTGCAAGAGGGCTGAACCTGCAAGCTTGCGATTCACCTTTTTCGCCGGGCATCCCATATTGATATCAATAATCTGGGCGCCGCTTTCCACGTTAATCCGCGCGGCGGCAGCCATCTCTTCCGGCACGCTACCGGCGATTTGCACGGTACGAATACCGGGCTCATCAATATGCACCATCCGTAAACGGGACTTGTCGCTCTCCCACACCTGTGGGTTAGAGGACATCATCTCGGAAACGGTTAAACCCGCTCCCATCTCGTAGCACAGCGTCCGGAATGGTCTGTCAGTAATGCCAGCCATGGGCGCTGCGATCAGGCGATTTCTGAGCTGGTGGTGTCCGATGCGCATGAGTTAAGAAATGACCATACTGTGACTGCAAGGCGGCGTATATTACGCATTTTTTGCACGAGATGAAAGGCCAAACTTTGAGCAATCCTCTGTTGCAGATCAATGAATCCGGGACTAACGTAAAAGGAATGAATAAATACTTATATTAATCATTGATTTAATGGCTGATGGATAATTTGTGTCCATTTATAAAATCATAAAACTTCTCGATTTTTCTTAGAAAAACTCGCTACCAGACGATATAAAACGCTGTTTTTATAGCCAAAAAAGTGCTCTGTAGTGCGATCTGCCTCTCATTTCCTGGCATTATTTGGTGGGTACTGGAAACAAAAATGCGGCCCACAGGCCGCATTGCGCTTAGTTTTTCCGGCCGGTGATCCGGCACCACTCCTCTTTCTCGACCACCGGGTCAAGGGTGAAGAGATCGGCGTAGGCTTCACAGACGCTCTCCGCCTGGCTGGCAAGGATGCCGGAAAGCCCCAGCAAACCGCCTGAAACGGGCAGGACGCTGATTAACGGCGCCAGCTCACGTAACGGGCCAGCCAGGATATTGGCGACCACGACGTCGGCTTTCATCGACTCCGGCTGGTCCTGAGGAAGATAGAGCTCCAGACGCTCAGATACGCCGTTACGCTGCGCGTTATCGCGGCTGGCCTGAATAGCCTGCGGGTCGATATCAATGCCGATCGCTTTTGCGGCCCCCAGCTTCAGCGCGGCAATCGCCAGGATGCCGGAACCGCAGCCGAAATCAATGACCGTTTTTCCGTTGAGGTCGAGTCCATCGAGCCACTGCAGGCACAGGGAGGTCGTCGGGTGCGTGCCGGTACCGAAGGCCAGACCCGGATCGAGCATCACGTTGACGGCATTTTCATCCGGAACGTCGCGCCAGCTCGGGCAGATCCACAGCCGCTCACCGAAACGCATCGGATGGAAGTTATCCATCCATTCCCGCTCCCAGTCTTTATCTTCCAGCTGCTCGATCTTATGCGCGAAGCCGGCGCCCAGCAGCGGGTGCTGCTCCAGTTGGCCAACGACCGCTTTCATATCGGTTTCGGCATCGAACAGGCCGATCACGTCGGTATCGCCCCACAGCCGGGTTTCCCCGGGCAACGGCTCAAATACCGGCGTATCGTGCGTATCCTGGAAGGTGATCGAGACCGATCCGGCCTCCATCAGCGCATCGCTAAGATCTTCAGCGTTCGCGCCGGTGGTATTTAGTTTCAGTTGGATCCATGGCATAGCAAAACTCTTTATTTATCAGTAGTCAAAATAGGTGGCTGTGGTGCGGGACGGCCGAAACGGTTCCCTGCCACAAACGCCAGTAAACTCAGCAGCAGCGCGGGAACGATCGGGTGGAAGCCGAGAAACTGCACTTTCAGCGTGGCAAGTACGGCATACAGCACGCCGCCCACGATCATCGCGCTCAGCGCGCCAGCCGCGTTGGCTCGTTCCCAATACAGGCCCAGTACCAGCGGCCACAGGAAGACGGCTTCCAGGCCGCCGAAGGCCAGCAGATTCAGCCAGATAATCATCTCCGGCGGTCGCCAGGCCGCGAGCAGCAGCAGAACACCCAACAGGAGCGTGATGCCGGCGGACATGCGTTTTAGCCGCTTTTCGTTAGTCGCCTGATCCGGACGCCAGTTCAGATACAGATCCTTGATGATCGTAGCGGAACTTTGCAGAAGCTGGGCATTGATCGTCGACATAATCGCCGCCATCGGCGCGGCCAGAAAGATCCCTGCCGCAAAGGGCGGGAGCACTTTGACCATCAGCGTCGGGATCACCAGATCCGGTACGGTTAAGTCGGGGAGCACCGCCCGACCTAACGCGCCGGCCAGGTGCATGCCAAACATCAGGATCGCCACTACGATGGTGCCGATCATGATGCCGCGATGCACGGCTTTGCTGTCTTTGTAGGAGATACAGCGAACGGCGGTATGCGGCAGGCCAATGACGCCGAAGCAGACCAGCACCCAAAACGAGGCCATAAAGGTTGGCGAGAGGATATCTTCCGCCCCCTGCGGGGACACCAGCTTGACGTCGATCGACTGCAGAGTCTCTACCGCATGGCCAATCCCGCCGGCGGCGTGGATCACCCCCACCAGTAGAACGATCGTGCCGATCAGCATCACCATGCCCTGCATGGTATCGTTGAGCACGCTGGCGCGAAAGCCGCCATAGGCGGTATACAGCGCGATGCTGATGCCGAAGATCAGCAGACCGGTATCGTAGGGAATACCCGCAGCTGTCTCCAGCAGGCGGGCGCCGCCGATAAACTGGACGGTCATGGCGCCAACGAAGGCTACCAGCAGGCTCAGGCTGGCCAGCCAGACCAGCAGACGGCTCTGGTAGCGCGCAAACAGCATGTCATTGAGGGTGACGGCATTATAACGACGCGCAAGGATGGCGAATTTTTTTCCCAGTACGCCCAGCGATAGCCAGATGGCGGGGAGCTGGATCATCGCCAGCAGTACCCATCCCAGGCCGTATTTATAGGCGGCGCCGGGTCCGCCGATAAATGAGCTGGCGCTGATATAGGTGGCGGTTAGCGTCATGGCCAGCACGAAGCCGCCCATCGAGCGGCTGCCGAGAAAGTACTCATTAAGAAAGCTTCCTGAGGCGCGTTTTCTCATGGCGTAAAGGGATAAGCCGAACACCACCACCAGATAGGCGATCAGGGGAATAATGACCTCAAACTGCATCATCGTCCTCCAGAGGTATGTCGCGGAAAACCAGTTTGACCATCGCCCAGCACAGCAGAATAAACAGCAGCGGAACCAGCAGGCAGGCCATTTCAAACCAGTGGGGCAGGCCGGTAAAACCGATAGCCACCCCCGGCAGATAGGCGGCGGCCAGCCAGGCGGCAAGATAGAGAAGGGTCAGCCACAGCGCCCAGCGCGCTTCTTTGTGGGCCTGAACAAAGCGTTTGTCCATTTTTTGTCCCTTGAGGATAAAGAAAGCGGGGATTGTACCGCATGGTATAGATGAGGAGAGAGAAAAAGAAAAAAGGCCGGAAAATCCGGCCTTTTGCTGAGAGAGCAGAATTATTTTTCCTGCAAGCCGAGTTTTTTCTCCAGATAGTGGATGTTGGTGCCACCATGCTGGAAGTTCTCGTCGCTCATAATGCGCATCTGCAGATCGACGTTGGTCTTGATGCCATCGATGATCAGCTCCTGCAGCGCATTCTTCATGCGGGCAATCGCCACGTCACGGCTTTCGCCGTAGCAGATCAGTTTGCCGATCATGGAGTCATAGTACGGCGGTACGGTGTAGCCGGCGTAAATATGGGACTCCCAGCGCACGCCAAAGCCGCCCGGCGCGTGGAAACGGGTAATCTTACCCGGGCTCGGCAGGAAGGTGTTCGGGTCTTCGGCGTTGATACGGCATTCCACCGCATGGCCGCGAACCACCACTTCATCCTGCTTGATGGACAGCGGCTGGCCGGCTGCGATACGCAGCTGCTCTTTGATCAGGTCAACGCCGGTGATCATTTCAGTTACCGGATGCTCTACCTGGATACGGGTGTTCATTTCAATGAAGTAGAACTCGCCGTTTTCGAACAGGAACTCAAAGGTACCCGCCCCGCGGTAGCCGATATCGACACAGGCTTTCGCGCAACGCTCGCCGATGTAGCGGCGCAGTTCCGGAGTGATGCCCGGCGCCGGCGCTTCTTCGACCACTTTCTGGTGACGACGCTGCATGGAGCAGTCACGTTCAGCCAGATAGATAGCGTTGCCCTGACCGTCCGCCAGTACCTGAATTTCAATGTGACGTGGGTTTTCCAGGTATTTCTCCATGTAGACCATATCGTTGTTGAAAGCCGCTTTGGCTTCCGCTTTGGTCATGGAGATGGACTGGGCCAGTTCAGCGTCGCTGCGCACAACGCGCATACCGCGACCGCCGCCGCCGCCGGAGGCCTTGATGATCACCGGATAGCCGATGCGTTTAGCATGGGTGCGGTTAGCGTCCATGTCGTCGGTCAGCGGGCCGTCAGAACCGGGTACAGTCGGGACGCCGGCTTTTTTCATGGCGGTGATCGCGGACACTTTGTCGCCCATCAGGCGGATAGTGTCGGCTTTCGGGCCGATGAAGATAAAGCCGGAGCGCTCAACCTGCTCAGCAAAGTTGGCGTTCTCGGAGAGGAAGCCATACCCCGGGTGAATCGCTACCGCGCCGGTGATCTCAGCGGCGCTGATGATAGCTGGGATGTTCAGATAGCTTTTTACGGACGGAGCCGGACCGATACAGACCGTCTCATCCGCTAACAATACGTGTTTTAGATCGCGATCCGCGGTGGAATGCACAGCAACGGTCTTGATGCCCAGTTCTTTACAGGCACGCAGGATGCGCAGTGCGATCTCGCCACGGTTAGCGATGACAATTTTATCCAGCATGTTCGCCTCGTTACTCGATAACTACCAGCGGCTCGTCGAATTCTACCGGTTGGCCGCTTTCGATCAGAATGGCTTTCACCACGCCGGCTTTGTCGGCTTCGATCTGGTTCATCATTTTCATCGCTTCGACGATGCACAGGGTGTCGCCCACGTTAACTTTCTGGCCAACTTCCACAAACGCTTTCGCGTCCGGGCTTGGCGTACGATAGAAAGTACCAACCATCGGGGAACGTACGATGTGACCACTGATTTCCGCTTTTGCCGGCGCTTCTGCTGCTGCAGCTGGCGCGGCAGCCGCGGCGGCAGGTGCCTGAGGCTGCATCATCGGCGCAGCATAAGCCTGCTGCATAACCGGATAGCTTGCGGCCGGTGCAGAGCGGCTGATGCGAACAGACTCTTCGCCTTCAGAAATTTCCAGTTCGGAGATACCTGATTCTTCAACCAGCTCGATCAGTTTTTTAATCTTACGAATATCCATGAGTGGGTTCCGTACTCTTTGTTTAGTGTGATTGTGACAGGCGTTTTACCGCCGTCTGTAAAGCGTATGAATAGCCGTCCGCCCCCAGTCCGCAGATGACGCCAGCGGCGACATCTGACAGATACGAATGCTGGCGGAAGGGTTCGCGTGCATGCACATTGCTCAGGTGAATCTCGATAAACGGGATGTTCACGGCAAGCAAAGCGTCACGGATTGCTACGCTGGTATGCGTGAACGCGGCCGGATTAATCAGGATATAGTCCACGTTGTCTTTAGCCTGATGAATTCGGTCGATTAACGCATGCTCCGCGTTGGACTGCAGGTGATCCAGGCTCACATTCAGCGCCGCCGCTTCAGATGTTAAATGGTTAACAATCTCCGCCAGCGTGAGCGGACCATACTTCTCAGGCTCGCGGGTACCGAGCATGTTAATGTTTGGACCATTCAAAAGCAAAATGTGAAACTTCTTTGCCATCGTGTGGCGATCTCCTGCCATTTTCGGGTAAAAAACAACATATACCTTCAATGCGCCCTTGTCACCTTTTCAGGGTCAGAAAACCCCGTCAGGAAAGCCAAAGTCGCACATTATAACGATTTCGTAGCAATTGGCAGCTAAATACTGGTCTTATCAGGGAAGATTATCAACCGCTATCTTAAAAAGAGTCGCGGTTGATAAAGGATCTGCGGGAAACTGCACATTACGGGATTCAGCGCCACCACTGGCGGAACTTCTTGTAACGCCATGCCAGCAGCGCCACTGCCAGCAGGGCATAAATGATGGGCTGCGGCGAGAGGATCTTCACTGACCACAGGTAGTGAATCGGCGCGAGGATCGCCACCAGATAGACGAAGTTGTGTAAAAGTTGCCAGCGGCGGCCCAGTTTTCGCTGCATCGCCTGCGTCGACGTCACCGCCAGCGCCAGCAGGATCGCCCAGCTGACCATGCCTAACGTCAGATAGGGGCGGTTGATAATCTCCGAGCCCAGCAGCGCCAGATTGTTAATGCCCAGCTCCAGCAGGGTATAGCTGGTCAGGTGCAGCGTCGCCCAGGCGAAACACCATAAACCTAACAGGCGACGAACACGAATCAATAATGGTTGTTTCGCATAGCGCGCCAGCGGGGAGACCAGCAGCGTCGCCAGCAGAAACTTCAGCGCCATCCTGCCGGTAAAATGCTGGATATCCTTGGCCGGATCGGCGCTAAAGTAGCCCTGATGTCCGGCCCAGAATAGCCAGACCAGCGGCAAAAAACCCGCCAGATGAAGTAAAACCTTCAGCCAGGCGATCTGTTTGACGGTGAAACGCACTAGAAGTTCTCCCGCAGGTTCATGCCGCGATACAACGACGCCACCTCGTCGGCATAGCCGTTAAACAGCAGGGTTGGCTGACGCTTGACATCGAGTACGCCGCCGGCGCCGATAAACCGCTCGCTGGCCTGCGACCAGCGGGGGTGATCGACGTGCGGATTGACGTTGGCGAAGAAGCCGTATTCGTCCGGTGCCGCCAGGTTCCAGGTGGTCGGCGGCCGCTCGCGGGTCAGTTCAATGCTGACGATGGATTTAATGCCTTTGAAACCGTACTTCCACGGCACAGTAAGGCGGACCGGCGCGCCATTTTGCGGCGGCAGCGCTTTGCCATACACCCCGACGGTGAGCAGCGTCAGCGGATGCATCGCTTCATCCAGCCGCAGCCCCTCCACGTAAGGGTAAGCCAGCCCCCCGCCGATAAACCGATCTTTCTGCCCGGGCATTTGATCCGGAGCATAGAGGGTTTTGAAGGCCACATAGCGCGCATTGCTGGTGGGCTCCACCAGCGCCAACAGCTTATGCAGCGGGAAGCCGACCCAGGGGACCACCATCGACCAGGCTTCCACGCAGCGCATACGATAAATACGCTCTTCCAGCGGGAAGCGTTTGGTCAGATCGTCATGGTCGAGAGTCAGCGGCTTCGCCACCTCACCGCCGATGGTCAATGTCCAGGGATCGGTGCGCAGGCTACCCGCGTTCGCCGCCGGATCGGCTTTATCGAGGCCGAATTCATAAAAGTTATTGTAGCCAGAGACTTTATCTTCCGGGGTAAGCGTCAGCTTAGCCTGCCATTCAGCGGGTTTAGCAAAGTCCAGGGCTTTGCCCGCCGGGGCTGGTGGACGGTCGTGGCCTTTAAACCAGTCCAGCAGGTCGGCCTGCGCGGCGGCGGGAAGCGAAAGGGCGGTCGCGCTGATGCCCAGCATTTTCAGTACCTGGCGCCGCTGGAGCATAAAAACGGATTCGGCCGTGACGTCGGCTTCCGTCAGTTTTTTTCTTTTCATGGTGTCCTCCGTCATGCGTTTCCTTAAGCATGACGGAGGCGGCGATGAATCGCGAATATGTCACGAAAAATTGCACATTAGGCGCATTCGCCGCCGCCGAAGCAGGGGCGCGGTCGTCCAGGAATCATCGGAAAGTGGCGCAAGACGTTTCCTTTACCGCGCCTGACCCGGCATCTTTAGCAGGGAAAAAAGCGGACGGGAGGCTGGCAGGACGGAAAATCGGCAATAATGTGCGCCGCTGGCGCGGGTTTGCCATCCAGCGTCTAAAATTAAAGCGCTTCTGGCGCAGGCCGCAGGCGGGCGGCGATTGGCAAATTTTTTCTGCCGACTATACTCGCTATCGGCATACTTTCGCCGATAATACGCATTCCATTGCCAGACTCGCCATCTTTGATAGTATGCGTCGCGCTTTAAAAGGTTAATGCTAGCGTCAAGGCGCGCGCCGGCACGGGAGCCTGATGGTTCATCGGGCAGTCATTCACTCGCGGAGTTAACACAGGGATGCGATTAACGACGAAGTTCTCAGCCTTTATCACGCTGCTAACTAGCCTGACCATCTTTGTCACGCTGATTGGCGCTTCGCTGAGTTTTTACAACGGCATTGAGAACAAGGTCGAAAACCGGGTTCAGGCGGTGGCGACCATGCTGGATAACCGGCTCATCACTACCTCTTTTGATAAGCTTGAGCCGCAGCTGGATGAGCTGATGACGCCGATAGAGATCGTGCATATCGATTTCATGCTTAACGGTAAACCGCTCTACAGCCACTCCCGAACCGACAGCTATCGCCCGCTTGGCAGTCATGAGCAATTCCGTGAGATCACGGTCCCGTCGTTGAAACATCCCGGTATCTCTCTGCATCTGGTCTACGTTGACCCGATGGTGAACTATTTCCGTTCGCTGTCGATTACCGCCCCGCTGTCGATCTCCATCGGCTTCATGGTGGTGATTATTTTCTTCGCCGTCCGCTGGATCCGCCGCCAGCTGGCGGGTCAGGAGCTGCTTGAGCTTCGTTCCACGCGTATCCTGAGCGGCGAGCGCGGGCCGCAGGTGCGCGGCTCAGTCTATGAATGGCCTGCCAGCACCAGTAGCGCGCTGGATATGCTGCTGTCGGAGCTGCAGTTTGCCAGCGATCAGCGCAGCCGGATGGATACGCTGATTCGCTCCTATGCGGCACAGGATTCTAAAACCGGGCTGAATAATCGCCTGTTTTTTGACAATCAGCTGGCCACGCTGCTGGAAGATCAGGAGAAGGTGGGGGCGTACGGCATCGTGATGATGATCCGTTTACCGGAGTTTGATCTGCTACGGGACAACTGGGGGCGGGCGGCGGCCGAAGAACATTACTTCACGCTTATCAACCTGCTCTCTACCTTTATTATGCGTTACCCTGGCGCGCTGCTGGCGCGCTATCACCGTAGCGACTTCGCCGTGCTGCTGCCGCACCGCACGTTAAAAGAGGCGGATAGTATCGCCGGGCTGCTGCTGAAGGCCATGGACGCGCTGCCTCCGACGCGGATCCTCGATCGTGACGATATGATGCATATCGGCATCTGTTCTTTCCGCAGCGGACAATCGGCGGCGCAAGTGATGGAACATGCAGAAGCGGCGACGCGCAACGCGGTGCTGCAGGGCAGCAACAGCTGGTCGGTCTATGACGATACCCTTCCGGAGAAAGGCCGCGGCAACGTTCGCTGGCGGACGCTGATCGAACAGATGCTGAGCCGCGGCGGGCCGCGGTTGTACCAGAAGCCCGCCGTCACCCGCGACGGTCGGGTGCATCACCGTGAACTGATGTCGCGGATGTACGACGGTAAAGAAGAGGTGATTGCCGCCGAGTACATGCCGATGGTGCTGCAGTTTGGCCTGGCGGAGGAGTATGACCGCCTGCAGGTGACGCGCCTGCTGCCGTTTTTAGGCTTCTGGCCCGAGGAGAATCTGGCGCTGCAGCTGTCGGTGGAGTCGCTGATCCGTCCGCGTTTCCAGCGCTGGCTGCGCGATGCTCTAATGCAGTGTGAAAAATCGCAGCGTCAACGGATTATTTTTGAACTTGCTGAGGCAGATGTTTGTCAATATATCGGCCGTCTGCAGCCGGTTATGCGGTTGGTTAACGCGCTTGGCGTTCGGGTGGCGGTGGTTCAGGCAGGGTTAACCCTGGTGGGAACCAGCTGGATCAAGCAGCTGGATGCGGAGCTGATCAAACTGCATCCGGGCCTGGCGCGCAACATCGAAAAGCGCAGCGAGAACCAGCTGCTGGTGCAAAGCCTGGTGGAAGCCTGTAAAGGCATGCCTATGCAAGTTTTTGCGACGGGCGTACGCAGCCGCAGCGAGTGGCTGGTACTGTCCCAATGCGGTGTCACGGGCGGGCAGGGGGAATTTTTTGCCGCCTCACAGCCACTTGACACAAATGTGAAAAAATATTCGCAAAGATACTCGGTTTGATCTGCCGTTTAGCGTGATTTCACGTAGAATAACGCGCGCCATCGTGAAGGGGGTGTGCTTGTCTACCTGCCGGATCATCGCAATGTAAATGCCAGTGACCCTCCTTTGACAGGTTACAAATTCAGGCGTGGAGCGCTGCTGAAGATTTCAGCAATGAACGGAGTCGGAAAAATTTGTAACAAAGGAAATGAACTGCACTAATTTTCACCGCAGCAGGTGATTTTTGCGCCTTGTCGCTGCTGCGTGTGGTTGGTAAAGTAAGCGGATTTTGTTTTCCGCCCCAGCTTTCAGGATTATCCCTTAGTATGTTAAAAAAATTTCGTGGCATGTTTTCCAATGACCTGTCCATTGACCTGGGTACCGCGAATACCCTTATTTACGTAAAAGGACAAGGCATCGTATTGAATGAGCCTTCCGTGGTGGCCATTCGTCAGGATCGTGCCGGATCGCCGAAAAGCGTCGCCGCCGTGGGTCATGAAGCGAAGCAGATGCTCGGCCGTACCCCGGGTAATATCGCGGCGATTCGCCCGATGAAGGACGGCGTTATCGCTGACTTCTTCGTGACGGAAAAGATGCTGCAGCACTTTATCAAACAAGTGCACAGCAACAGCTTTATGCGCCCGAGCCCGCGCGTACTGGTCTGCGTGCCGGTTGGCGCCACCCAGGTTGAGCGTCGTGCTATCCGTGAATCCGCGCAGGGCGCTGGCGCTCGCGAAGTGTTCCTGATTGAAGAACCGATGGCGGCCGCGATCGGCGCTGGCCTGCCGGTTTCTGAAGCGACCGGTTCCATGGTGGTGGATATCGGCGGCGGTACCACCGAGGTAGCGGTTATCTCCCTGAACGGCGTGGTTTACTCTTCTTCCGTGCGTATCGGCGGCGACCGCTTCGATGAAGCCGTCATCAATTACGTGCGTCGTAACTACGGCTCTCTGATCGGTGAAGCGACCGCTGAGCGTATCAAACATGAAATCGGTTCGGCTTACCCGGGCGATGAAGTGCGTGAAATTGAAGTGCGCGGCCGTAACCTGGCGGAAGGCGTTCCACGCGGCTTCACCCTGAACTCAAACGAAATTCTTGAAGCGCTGCAGGAGCCGCTGACCGGCATCGTGAGCGCGGTCATGGTTGCCCTTGAGCAGTGCCCGCCGGAACTGGCGTCTGATATCTCCGAGCGCGGGATGGTTCTCACCGGCGGTGGTGCGCTGCTGCGCAACCTGGACCGTCTGTTAATGGAAGAAACCGGTATTCCAGTCGTGGTTGCTGAAGATCCGCTGACCTGCGTAGCGCGTGGCGGCGGCAAGGCGCTGGAAATGATCGACATGCACGGCGGCGACCTGTTTAGCGAAGAGTAGTCAGCCTGAAGGTCCGGGGTGGCTTCCGCGCTGCCCCTGGTCTTTACTGACACGAGAATACGCATAGCCTATGAAGCCAATTTTTAGCCGTGGCCCCTCGCTACAGATTCGCCTTATTCTGGCGGTGCTGGTGGCGCTTGGCGTGATTATCGCCGACAGCCGCCTGGGTACGTTCAGTCAAATCAGAACGTACATGGATACAGCCGTCAGCCCTTTCTACTTTGTCTCTAATGGTCCCCGGGAACTGCTCGACAGCGTATCGCAGACGCTGGCTACCCGTGACCAGCTCGAACTGGAAAACCGCGCGCTGCGTCAGGAGCTGTTGCTGAAAAACAGCGATCTGCTGATGCTGGGCCAGTACAAGCAGGAGAATGCGCGCCTGCGTGAACTGCTTGGCTCGCCGCTGCGCCAGGACGAGCAAAAAATGGTGACCCAGGTCATCTCAACGGTCAACGACCCCTACAGCGATCAGGTGGTTATCGATAAGGGCAGCGTCAACGGCGTCTACGAAGGCCAGCCGGTTATCAGTGATAAAGGCGTGGTGGGGCAGGTCGTAGCCGTGGCGAAAATGACCAGCCGGGTACTGCTGATCTGTGATGCCACCCATGCGTTGCCGATCCAGGTCCTGCGGAACGATATTCGCGTCATTGCCGCCGGTAACGGCTGCACCGACGACCTCCAGCTTGAGCATCTGCCGGCAAATACCGATATTCGCGTCGGCGATGTGCTGGTGACCTCCGGTCTGGGCGGTCGTTTCCCGGAAGGGTACCCGGTTGGGGTTGTCTCTTCAGTGAAACTGGACACCCAGCGCGCCTACACGGTGATCCAGGCGCGTCCGACGGCCGGTCTGCAGCGTTTGCGCTATCTGCTGCTGCTGTGGGGCGCCGATCGCAATGGCGCTAACCCGATGACCCCGGAAGAGGTCCATCGGGTGGCTAACGAACGCCTGATGCAGATGATGCCGCAGGTGTTGCCTGCGCCGGATGCGATGGGGCCGCAGATGCCGGCGCCCGCCACCGGGCTGACGCCGTCTCAGCCGTCGCAGCCTGCAGGGGGGCAATAGTGGCAAGTTACCGTAGCCAGGGACGCTGGGTTATCTGGCTCTCGTTTCTTATCGCGCTATTGCTGCAAATTATGCCCTGGCCGGCGGACATCAGCGTTTTCCGGCCCAACTGGGTATTATTGATCCTGCTGTACTGGATCCTCGCGCTGCCGCACCGGGTGAATGTGGGAACGGGCTTCGTGATGGGGGCTATTCTTGATCTCATCAGCGGTTCGACGCTGGGCGTTCGCGCGCTGTCCTTAAGCATCGTCGCCTATCTGGTGGCGCTGAAGTATCAGCTGTTCCGTAACCTGGCGCTGTGGCAACAGGCGCTGGTGGTCATGCTGTTATCCCTCGCCGTGGATATCATTGTTTTCTGGGCAGAGTTTTTAGTGATCAACGTCTCTTTCCGTCCGGAAGTATTCTGGAGTAGTGTAGTAAACGGTATCCTCTGGCCATGGCTCTTCCTGCTGATGCGTAAAGTGCGTCAGCAATTTGCAGTGCAATAAGGTTGATATGACAACTCTGTATCTTGCTTCTGGTTCCCCGCGTCGGCAGGAACTGCTGACTCAGCTTGGTCTCGCGTTTGAGCGTCTGGTTCCTGGTATCGAGGAGCAGCGCCAGCCGCAGGAGAGCGCGCAGCACTATGTCGTGCGCCTGGCGCGCGAAAAGGCGCAGGCCGGAGTGGCGCTGGCATCGCGGGATTTGCCGGTTTTGGGAGCGGATACGATTGTTATTTTGAACGGCGAAGTGCTGGAAAAACCGCGCGACGCCGAACACGCTGCAGCGATGCTGCGCCTGCTTTCCGGCCAAACCCATCAGGTCATGACCGCGGTGGCGCTGGCGGATAAGCAGCAGACGCTGGATTGCTTGGTGGTCACGGAAGTGACCTTCCGGCCGCTCAGCGAGCAGGATATCGCCGATTATGTGGCCAGCGGCGAGCCTTTAGATAAAGCAGGTGCATACGGTATTCAAGGGTTGGGTGGCTGTTTCGTCAGGAAGATTAATGGCAGCTATCACGCCGTAGTCGGCTTACCGCTGGTGGAAACGTATGAGTTGCTCAGTAACTTTAACTCACTGCGTAAAGAAAAGGGATAAAGATGACGGCTGAATTATTAGTGAACGTAACGCCATCCGAAACGCGCGTTGCGTATATTGATGGCGGTATTCTGCAGGAAATCCATATTGAGCGTGAAGCGCGACGCGGAATAGTAGGCAATATCTACAAAGGTCGTGTTAGCCGAGTGCTGCCGGGAATGCAGGCGGCTTTTGTAGATATTGGTCTGGATAAGGCGGCGTTCCTCCACGCCTCCGATATCATGCCGCATACCGAGTGCGTTGCCGGTGAAGAGCAAAAGCAGTTTACCGTGCGCGATATTTCGGAGCTGGTGCGCCAGGGCCAGGACCTGATGGTCCAGGTGGTTAAAGATCCGCTCGGTACCAAAGGCGCGCGTCTGACCACCGATATTACCCTGCCTTCCCGCTATCTGGTCTTTATGCCGGGCGCCTCCCACGTGGGGGTCTCTCAGCGCATTGAAAGCGAAGCCGAGCGCGAGCGGCTGAAAAAGGTCGTGGCAGAGTACTGCGACGAGCAGGGCGGATTTATCATTCGCACCGCCGCGGAAGGCGTTCACGAGCAAGAGATGGCCGCCGATGCCGCCTATCTTAAGCGCGTATGGACCAAGGTGATGGAGCGCAAAAAGCGCAACCAGACCCGCTATCAGCTGTACGGCGAGCTGGCCCTGGCTCAGCGCGTGCTGCGTGATTTTGCCGACGCGCATCTCGACCGGATTCGCGTCGACTCGCGGCTGACCTACGAGGCGCTACTCGAATTTACCGCCGAATATATCCCGGAAATGACCAGCAAGCTGGAACACTACAGCGGCCGTCAGCCGATATTCGATCTCTTTGACGTTGAGAACGAAATTCAGCGCGCGCTGGAGCGTAAAGTCGAGCTCAAGTCCGGGGGGTATCTGATCATCGACCAGACCGAGGCGATGACCACCATCGATATCAACACCGGGGCGTTTGTTGGGCATCGCAATCTTGACGATACTATCTTCAATACCAATATCGAAGCCACCCAGGCGATAGCCCGCCAGCTGCGTTTGCGTAATCTCGGCGGCATTATCATCATTGATTTCATCGACATGAACAATGAAGACCATCGCCGGCGGGTGTTGCACTCCCTGGAGCAGGCCCTCAGTAAAGACCGGGTGAAGACCAGCATCAACGGTTTCTCCCAGTTGGGTCTGGTGGAGATGACCCGTAAACGCACCCGCGAAAGCGTGGAGCATGTGCTGTGCAACGAATGCCCGACCTGCCACGGACGCGGAACGGTAAAGTCCGTGGAAACGGTATGCTATGAGATTATGCGTGAGATCGTTCGCGTGCATCATGCTTATGATTCCGATCGCTTCCTGGTCTATGCTTCCCCTGCGGTGGCGGAAACCCTGAAAGGGGAAGAGTCGCATGCGCTGGCGGAAGTGGAGATCTTTGTCGGCAAGCAGGTGAAGGTACAAATTGAGCCGCTCTATAATCAAGAGCAGTTCGATGTGGTTATGATGTAAGACACTGCGTCATTGTGCGGCTGACAAGGAGAGAGGCGTGAGGCGACTGCCCGGGATTTTATTGCTCACCGTGGCAACACTGATTGTTATCGTCGCGCTGCTGGTGAGTGGCTTGCGTCTCGTGTTGCCGCAGCTCGATGCCTGGCGTCCGCAGCTGCTGGAGAAGATCTCCTCTCTCACCGGCACGCCGGTGGATGCCTCGCAGATCGCCGCCAGCTGGCAAACTTTTGGCCCAACATTAGATGTCCGCGATATTCATGTCGGGCTGAAAGATGGCGGGACAATGGCGGTCAAGCGCGTGACCCTGGCGCTGGACGTCTGGCAGAGTCTGTTGCATATGCGCTGGCAGTTCCGTGATCTCACCTTCTGGCAGCTGCAGATCCATACCAATACCCCTATTCAGACCAATGACGGCGGTGAAAGCCTGAAAACCGACCGCGTCAGCGATCTCTTTTTACGTCAGTTCGACCACTTTACTCTGCGCGACAGCCATCTGAGCTTCCTGACTATTTCCGGTCAGCGGGCGGAGCTGGCGGTCCCGCAGCTGACCTGGCTGAACGGCAGGAACCGTCACCGCGCCGAGGGGCAGCTCAGCCTTTCCAGTCTCACCGGCCAGCATGGCGTCATGCAGGTGCGGATGGATCTCCGCGATGAGGATGGCCTGCTGAACAAAGGCCGGGTCTGGCTGCAGGCTGACGATATTGACGTCAAGCCCTGGCTGGGCCGCTGGATGCAGGACAATATTGCCCTGAAAAGCGCCCGCTTCAGCCTCGAAGGCTGGATGACCATTGAAAAAGGCGATGTGGCCAGCGGCGACGTATGGCTGAAAAAAGGGGGCGCCAGCTGGCAGGGGGATAGCAAGGTTCATCACCTGTCAGTGGATAACCTGACGGCGCATCTCTCCCATGACAAGCAGAGCTGGGGCTTCTACATTCCCGATACGCGGATCGCGATCGACGATAAACCCTGGCCAAGCGGCGCGCTGGCGATGGCGTGGATCCCTGCGCAGGATGTCGGTGGCGACGGTCATCAGCGTAGCGATGAATTACGTATTCGCGCCAGCAACTTAGCCCTCAGCGGTCTGAGCGGACTGCAGCCGTTTGCCGATAAGCTGGCGCCTTCATTGGGCGAACTCTGGCGCACCACGCAGCCCAGCGGCAAAATCAACCTGCTGGCTCTCGATATTCCCCTGCAGGCGACGGAGAAAACGCGCTTTCAGGCGCAGTGGAGCGATCTGGCGTGGAAGCAGTGGAAGCTCCTGCCGGGAGCGGAACACTTTTCCGGCAGCCTGAATGGCAGCGTTGAGCATGGGGAACTGCGCGCGCGCATGACGAAGGCGCTGATGCCGTATACCGGTGTTTTCCGGGCCCCGCTGGAGATCGCCGCTGGCGAAGCCACCCTCAGCTGGGTAAAAAATGACAAAGGGTTTATGCTTGATGGCCGCGATATTGACGTGCAGGCGACGGGGGTACGCGCCCGCGGCGGCTTCCGCTATCTGCAACCGCAGGGGGACGATCCCTGGCTGGGCATTCTGGCGGGGATCAGCACCAACGATGGCGGCCAGGCGTGGCGTTACTTCCCGGAAAACCTGATGGGCAAAGCGCTGGTGGACTATCTCAGCAGCGCGATAAAAGCCGGACAGGCACGCGATGCGACGCTGGTGTATGGCGGCAACCCACATCTGTTCCCGTATCCGCACAACGAAGGACAGTTCCAGGTTTACGTCCCGCTGAAGAATGCCACTTTCGCTTTTCAACCGGACTGGCCGGCGCTGACCGGGTTGAATATCGACCTTAATTTTATCAACAGCGGCCTGTGGATGCGGGCGGAGAAAGCGATGCTCGGCAACGTAACCGCCAGCAATCTCGATGCCGCGATCCCGGATTATGCACAGGAAAAACTGCTGATTGATGCCGATATCAAAGGCCCGGGGAAAGAGGTGGGACCTTATTTCAACACCACGCCGCTGAAAGAGACCCTGGGAGCGGCGCTGGATTCCCTGCAGCTGGATGGTGATGTAAGCGCTCGCTTACATCTGAACATTCCCCTCGATGGCGAAATGACCACCGCGAAAGGCGATGTGCATCTGCAGAATAACGATCTGTTTATCAAGCCGTTAGATACCACGCTGCAGAATCTGAGCGGTAATTTCAGCTTTGTGAATGGCGATCTTAATAGTCAAACGTTGAGCGCGACCTGGTTTAATCAGCCGCTGAACCTCAATTTTTCCACCCGCGAAGGCGAAAAAGCATTTCTGGTGGATGTCGGGATGAACGCCAGCTGGCAACCGTCGCGCACCGGGCTGCTGCCGAAAGCGGTTAATGAGGCGCTGAGCGGTAGCGTTCCGTGGGAGGGTAAAGTCGCTATCGAACTGCCGTACCATGGCAATGCCAGCTATAAGGTTGATATCAATGGCGATCTGAAGAATGTGAGCAGTCACTTACCTTCACCGGTCAACAAGCCCGCTGGCGAACCCCTGCCGGTCAAAATTAATGTTGCCGGCGGTCTGAGCAGCTTCGACCTGACCGGTTCCGTTGGCGCGAAGAATCATATCAACAGCCGCTGGTTGCTGAACCGTAAGCTGACGCTGGACAGAGCGATCCTCACGACGGACAGCAAAGGCCCCTCTCCGCTGCCCGACCAGCCCGGCGTTGAGCTCAATCTGCCGCCGATGGATGGCGCGCAGTGGCTGGCGCTGTTCCAGAAGGGCGCGGCGAATGAAGTCAGCAGCAGCGTCCTCTTTCCACCGCGCATTGTGCTGCGTACGCCGTCGCTTGCGCTGGCCGGCCAGCAATGGAACAACGTGAGTCTGATGTCGCAGCCGGTCACCGGCGGTTCACAGGTTGAGGCGCAGGGGCGCGAGATCAACGCCACCCTGACGATGCGCGACAATGCCCCGTGGCTGGCAAATGTGCGTTATCTCTATTTCAACCCGGCCAGCGCCAGCGGCAAGGGCGGAACGGAGAACGTGGCCCCGCAGGCGGAGACGCGGCCGGATTTCCACGGTTGGCCCGATCTGCAGCTGCGCTGCGCGGAATGCTGGCTGTGGGGGCAAAAATATGGCCGTATCGACGGCGATGTGGCGATCAAGGGCGATACCTTAACGCTCTCCAATGGCCTGGTGGATACCGGGTTTGGCCGGCTGACGACCGACGGCGTGTGGGTTAACGCCCCTTCCGGGGTGCGCACCTCGCTGAAAGGCAGACTGCATGGCAATAAAACGGATGAATTTGCGGATTTCTTTGGCGTTTCCACACCGGTGAAGGATTCGCCGTTTGATATCGACTACGATCTGCACTGGCGCGCGCCGCCCTGGTCACCCGATGTCGCGTCGCTCAATGGGATCATTAAAAGCCACCTCGGCAAGGGTCAGTTTACCGACCTGAGTACCGGACACGCAGGCCAGCTGCTGCGTTTGCTGAGCGTCGATGCCCTGCTGCGCAAACTGCGCTTCGACTTCAGCGATACCTTTAGCGAAGGATTTTACTTCGACTCGATTAACAGTACGGCCTGGATTAAGGATGCTGTACTGCATACCGATGATACGCTGGTGGATGGCCTGGAGGCGGACATTGCCATGAAAGGGTCGGTCGATCTGGTGCGTCGTCATCTGGACCTGCAGGCGGTGGTGGCGCCGGAGATATCCGCGACCGTCGGCGTGGCGGCGGCCTTCGCCGTCAACCCGATTGTCGGCGCGGCGGTGTTTGCCGCCAGCAAGGTGCTGGGGCCGCTGTGGAACAAAGTCTCGATACTGCGCTATCGCATCACCGGCCCGATTGACCAGCCGCAGATCAATGAAGTGCTGCGCCAGGCGCGCAGCAACAAAAAGCAATGATTTGACGATTGCCGGGAATTGCCGCAATCTCAATAGAAGCCTTCTGTATTTCCGCCTGTCAGGCGGCAACAAACGAGTAGCATAACGATGAGTCTGAACCTGGTAAGTGAACAATTACTGTCGGCAAATGGCCTGAATCATCAGGACCTGTTTGCCATTCTTGGTCAACTGACCGAGCGCCGCCTCGATTACGGCGATCTCTATTTTCAATCGAGCTATCACGAATCCTGGGTTCTGGAAGACAGCATCATTAAAGATGGGTCGTACAATATCGACCAGGGCGTAGGCGTGCGCGCCGTCAGCGGCGAAAAAACGGGCTTTGCCTACGCTGACCAGATCAGCAAGCTGGCGCTGGAGCAGAGCGCCCAGGCGGCGCGGACCATTGTGCGCGAGACGGGCAATGGCAAAGTACAGACCCTCGGCGCCGTAGAGCACAGCGCCCTCTATACCAGCATCGACCCGCTGCAGAGTATGAGCCGGGAAGAGAAGCTGGATATTCTCCGCCGGGTAGACAAAGTCGCCCGCGCGGCGGACCAGCGCGTGCAGGAGGTTTCGGCCAGCCTGAGCGGGGTCTATGAGCTGATTCTGGTGGCCGCCACCGACGGCACTCTGGCCGCCGACGTTCGTCCGCTGGTGCGCCTCTCGGTCAGCGTGCTGGTGGAGGAGGACGGCAAACGCGAGCGCGGCAGCAGCGGCGGCGGCGGGCGTTTTGGCTATGACTATTTCCTCGCCTCTCAGGAGGGCGAAGTACGGGCCGACGCCTGGGCGAAAGAAGCGGTGCGCATGGCGCTGGTTAACCTCTCGGCGGTCGCCGCCCCGGCGGGGATGCTGCCGGTGGTGCTCGGCGCCGGCTGGCCTGGCGTCCTGCTGCACGAAGCGGTCGGTCACGGCCTGGAAGGCGATTTCAACCGTCGCGGCACCTCGGTCTTTAGCGGCCATATGGGGGAATTAGTCGCCTCTGAGCTGTGCACCGTCGTGGACGACGGCACCATCGTCGACCGTCGTGGCTCGGTGGCCATCGATGACGAAGGCACGCCGGGTCAATACAATGTGCTGATCGAAAACGGCATCCTGAAAGGCTACATGCAGGATAAACTCAATGCGCGTCTGATGGACGTCGCGCCGACCGGCAACGGCCGCCGTGAATCCTATGCCCATCTGCCGATGCCGCGTATGACCAACACCTATATGCTGGCGGGCCAGTCCACGCCGCAGGAGATTATCGAGTCGGTGGACTACGGTATCTTCGCGCCTAACTTCGGCGGCGGGCAGGTGGATATCACCTCCGGTAAGTTTGTCTTCTCCACCTCCGAGGCCTATCTGATCGAAAAAGGCAAGGTCACGAAGGCGGTGAAAGGCGCTACCCTGATCGGCTCCGGGATTGAGACTATGCAGCAGATTTCGATGGTGGGTAACGATCTGCGTCTGGATAACGGCGTCGGCGTCTGTGGTAAAGAGGGCCAGAGCGTGCCGGTGGGCGTTGGCCAGCCGACCCTGAAGGTCGATAACCTCACCGTCGGCGGCACTGCCTGATCCTGAGCGGGTTCCCGGCGTCGCCGGGAACCGCTTCAGCGGGCGATCCCTCTGCCGTGCATCCCCTGATAGATCTTCGCCACGTCGACAAAATACTCCGTCAGATAATTGATACAGACCTGCACTTTCAGCGGCAGTTTATCCTTTTCGGTGTACAGGGCGTAGACCGGACGCGGATCGGACTGGTAGCTCGGCAGCAGGATCTCAAGCTCACCGCGATTGATCTCTTCGATCGCCCACATCAACGGCACATAGGCGATACCCACCCCGGCGGTCAGCCAGCGCACCAGCGTCATGGGGTCATTGGTCACAAAGCGCCCCTGCGGGGTCAGGCGGGTTGAGATCCCTTCCGGCGCGATAATGACAAACTCATTGTCCGGCCGCACGCTATATTCCAGCCAGGCATGCCCGGCAAGATCGGCCGGTTTCTCCGGATTGCCAGCCTGCGCCAGATAGCTTTTCGCGGCGCACAACACCATCGGCATTGAGCCCAGACGGCGGGAAAAAAGACTGGAATCCTGCAGGGCGCCCACGCGGATCACCACGTCAAGACCGTCGGCGATCAGGTCCGGGGCAGGTATGCCGGTGACCAGATTGACGGAGAGCCCGGGGTATTCTTTCAGCATTTTCGCCGTTATGCGCGCCAGAACATTCTGTGCCATAGTTGAAGAGCAGCCGATACGCAGCGTTCCGATGGGGGTGTTGTTAAATGCGTATAATTGCTCATGGACATCCTGTGCTTCAAACAGCATCCTACGGCAGCCCTGATAGTAAATTTTACCTGCTTCCGTTAAGCCAAGGCTGCGGGTGCTGCGGTTGAGTAGCTTCACCTGCAGTTCATCTTCCAGTTTGGCGACGGTCTGACTGATCGAGGAAACGCTCATCTGAAGCTGGCGGGCCGCTGCGGTGAAGGAACCTAATTCGACCACTTTGGCGAAAACGGACATGCGCTTTAATCGTTCCATTATTCACTCTGGCTTAAAAGTGATTTAGATCACACATTGTAGATAATGCGGCAATCGTTACGTTAATATATTGTTAGCTACATAATAAACGCATCTGCTCACTACCTGTACGCTTCTTATTCAAGGTCATCATGAGTCTGTTTCCTGTCATCGTGATTTTCGGCTTATCGTTTCCGCCGATCTTCTTCGAGTTGCTTTTGTCGCTGGCCATCTTCTGGCTGGTGCACCGATTGCTGGTTCCGACCGGCATTTACGATTTTGTCTGGCACCCTGCACTGTTTAATACGGCGCTATATTGCTGCCTTTTTTATTTGATATCGCGCTTGTTCGTTTGAGGTTGATGTGAAAACACTAACAAGAAATATCCTCCGTACCGCTATTACCGTGATACTGGTCATTTTGGCCTTCGTGGCGATTTTCCGCGCCTGGGTTTACTACACCGCCTCGCCGTGGACGCGGGATGCGCGCTTTAGCGCCGACATTGTGGCCATTGCTCCCGACGTCTCCGGGCTGATTTCCCAGGTAAACGTCAAGGATAACCAACTGGTTAAGAAAGACCAGGTATTGTTCGTTATTGATCAACCTCGTTACCAAAAAGCGCTGGCGCAGGCGGAAGCCGATGTCGCCTACTACCAGACCTTAGCCCAGGAAAAACGTGTCGAAGCCGGTCGGCGTAATAAGCTTGGCGTCCAGGCGATGTCGCGGGAAGAGATTGACCAGGCGAACAACGTGCTGCAGACCGTTGAGCATCAGCTGGCGAAAGCGGTGGCCAGCCGCGACCTGGCCAGACTGGACCTGCAGCGCACAGAGATTCGCGCCCCCGCTGATGGCTGGGTGACCAACCTTAACGTCTATACCGGGGAATTTATCACTCGCGGCTCCACGGCGGTGGCGCTGGTGAAAGAGAATACATTTTACGTCATGGCCTATCTGGAAGAGACCAAACTGGAAGGCGTCCGCCCTGGATATCGGGCGGAAATTACCCCACTTGGCAGCAGCAAAACCATTAAAGGCACGGTGGACAGTATCGCTGCGGGGGTAACCAACGCCAGCAGCAGCAGCGACTCGAAAGGGATGGCTTCGGTGGATTCCAACCTTGAATGGGTGCGTCTGGCGCAGCGTGTGCCGGTTCGTATTCGCCTTGACCACCAGCAGGGGAATCTGTGGCCATCGGGCACGACGGCGACGGTGGTGATCACCGGTAAAGAAGACCGTGATACCAGCCAGGCCAACTTCTTCCAGAAACTGGCTATGCGCCTGCGCGAATTCGGTTAATCGCTATGGGGACATATACTATTGCTCCCCAGCATCTCCGCTTTGCTATTAAGCTTGCATGCGCGGTGGTGTTGGCGCTGTTCGTCGGCTTCCATTTTCAGCTCGAAACGCCGCGCTGGGCGGTGCTGACCGCGGCGATTGTCGCCGCTGGCCCGGCCTTTGCCGCCGGGGGAGAGCCGTACTCCGGCGCGATCCGCTATCGCGGCATGTTGCGTATTGCCGGGACCTTTATTGGCTGTATTGCGGCGCTGGTCATCATCATCCTGATGATCCGCGCCCCTCTGCTGATGATGCTGGTCTGCTGCCTGTGGGCCGGGTTTTGTACCTGGGTTTCGTCGCTGGTCAAGGTCGAAAACTCCTATGCCTGGGGGCTGGCCGGATACACCGCGCTGATTATCATTATTACCATCCACACCGATCCGATGCTGGCGCCGCAGTTTGCCGTTGAGCGCTGCAGCGAAATCGTCATCGGGATTGTCAGCGCCATCGTCGCCGATCTGCTGTTCTCCCCGCGTTCGATTAAAAAAGAGATCGACCTTGAACTGGATAACCTGCTGATTGCGCAGTATAAGCTGATGCAGTTATGCGTTGCGCACGGCGAAAAAGATGAAGTGGATCAGGCCTGGGGAGCGCTGGTGCGTCGCACCACGGCGCTGGAAGGAATGCGCAGTAACCTGATTATGGAGTCCTCTCGCTGGGCTAAGGCGAATCAACGCCTGAAGGCGATCAATACCCTCTCGCTAACGCTTATCACCCAGGCTTGCGAAACCTACCTGATTCAGAACTCGCGCCCGGAAATGGTGACGGACGACTACCGCGAGCTGTTCGCTGAGCCGGTTGAGACGGTGCAGGATGTTCACCAGCAGCTGAAGCGTATGCGTCGCTTCCTGACATGGAAAGGCGAGCATAATACGCCGGTCACCATCTACAGCTGGGTAGGCGCAGCTACCCGTTACCTGCTGCTTAAGCGTGGCGTGGTGGGCAACACCAAAATCAGCCGCATCGAAGACGGTGTCTTGCGCGGCGAAACGGTGGTTAAAGTGGAGTCCGCCGAGCGTCACCACGCGATGGTGAACTTCTGGCGTACCTCCGTCTCCTGTATCCTTGGGACGCTGTTCTGGCTGTGGACGGGCTGGACCTCAGGCAGCGGCGCGATGGTAATGATTGCCGTGGTTACCGCGCTGGCGATGCGCTTGCCTAACCCGCGAATGGTGGCGATAGACTTCCTCTACGGTACTCTGGCGGCGTTACCGCTGGGTACCCTGTACTTTCTGGTGATCATGCCGGCGACGCAGCAGAGTATGCTGTTGCTTTGTATCAGCCTGGCGGCGATGGCGTTTTTTATCGGTATCGAAGTGCAGAAAAGGCGCCTCGGATCGCTGGGGGCGCTGGCGAGCACCATCAACATTCTGGTGCTGGATAACCCGATGCAGTTCCAGTTCAGTCAGTTCCTCGATAGCGCGCTGGGGCAGATCGTCGGTTGTTTCCTCGCCCTGATGGTTATTCTCATTGTCAGGGATAACTCCCGGGCAAGAACCGGTCGGGTGCTGCTGAACCAGTTTGTCTCCGCGGCGGTCTCTTCGCTGACCACCAACTCGGCGCGTCGCAAAGAGAATCATCTGCCCGCGCTCTATCAGCAGCTGTTTTTATTGCTCAACAAATTCCCCGGCGATGTCGCTCGTTTCCGACTGGCGTTGACGTTAATCATTGCCCACCAGCGCCTGCGCGATGCGCCCGTGCCGGTGAATGAGGATCTGTCGGCGTTCCATCGCCAGTTGCGACGTACCGCGGATCATGTGATCTCCGCCGGGAGCGATGATAAGCGTCGGCGCTACTTTACCCGGCTGCTGGCGGAGCTTGATGTTTATCAGGAGAAGCTGCGGGTCTGGGAGGCTTCGCCGCAGGTGACCGAGCCGGTACGGCGACTGGTTGAGATGTTGCACAAGTACCAGCATGTGCTGACCAGCAGTTAACCCATAAACCGACGCCCAGGCGTCGGGTTTTTTATCGCTATACTTAACGGCGACAGGAAGAGAAGCGGGAGGGGCTGCCATGACCACCTATACGTTTGATTTTGACGAAATCGCCGAGCAACAGGATTTCTACCGGGAGTTTTCCCGCACCTTTGAGCTGGCACAGGATAAGGTCAACAACCTTGATTCGCTATGGGACGCGGTGACCGGTGGGCTGCTGCCGCTGCCGCTGGACATTGAGTTCATCCATTTAAATGACAAGCAGCGTCGGCGCTTTGGGGCGTTAATTTTATTATTTGATGAAGCAGAGGAAGAGCTGGAGGGGGAGTTACGTTTTAACGCCCGGCAGGCATAAAAAAGCCCCCGGCAGGCGGGGGCAAGTCGTCGAAATAAGACGACGAGGGTTTATTTGTACAGCTCAGCGGTGGCGTGCCAGCTATCGCCGGTACGTGCTTCAATAATACGGTAGCTGCTGGCGCCTTCTTTCTCGGCTTTAGCGGCCAGTTCCTGACGCATGTCCATTGGCGCACTACCTACCTGGGAAACCGAGATGGTGCCCATGGACTGCAGGTTCTGGGCTTGCTCAGCGTTCACTTGCTGCACGGCCGCGCTAGCGCCGAAAGAGAGAAGGGAAGCCAGGCCAAGGGATGCGATGATCATTGCGCGTTTCATAATCTTTACTCCAGTCTTTGTTTTGCCGCGGCGGGGCGATGAATGAGGCCGGGCCGCGGTAGAGAATTTTTGTCGGGTTAATCGTTGACGATCTAAAACTTATTTATACAGCTCAGCAGTGGCATGCCAGTGGTCGCCAGTGCGGGCTTCGATAATGCGGTAAGAAGAAGCCCCTTCTTCCTGCGCTTTTTTGTTCAGCATTTCATGCATATCCATCGGGGAAGAGGCTACCGCGCCGACGGAAACTGTACCGATGGCCTCGCGGCCCTGGGCTTGCTCGCTGTTGATAACATCAGCGGCGAAAGCGCCAAACGACATGACGGACAGGATGCTGAGAGCTGCTACAGTGGTTTTGATTTTCATGATGTTCACCTCGTCGAATCTTTTTGTTGAGGGTCTTTGTTTCGTGACCCTCATCACAAAAACAAGTATACACTAATCACCAAAAATATTAATACCATGCTAATTGTTTTGTGCGTTAATAGTTACAATAAATTGCGCTTTTTATAACCGATAAGAATTAAAAATGACGAGTCACCGACAGAGATAAGTTTTATTTCTAATAAAATCATAAAGGTATACGATTTTGATCTTTCGTGCGTTTTAGGCGTTTCCCTTACGTAAAAGAACGTATAGACAGGCTAAATCACACGAAATGTTAAATTTTTGTTGAGTTGAAAGGGGGGAGGGAGAGAAGAGGGGGAATCACCCTCTGACGGTTGCCAGAGGGGAATGCTCAGAGTTCCTGTTCGAACAGCACCAGGATAGCGTCGTGCAGATCTTTCACTGTGAAACCGCGCGCTGGCGTGGTGAAGATGGTGTCATCCCCGGCGATGCTGCCAAGAATACCTTCCGCCTTGCCCAGCGAGTCGAGAAGACGGGCGATCAGCTGCGCTGCCCCGGGGCTGGTGTGAATCACCACGACGGCATCGTTATAATCGATATCCAGCACCAGATTTTTCAGCGGGCTGGAGGTGGTCGGCACGCCAAGCTCGGCAGGCAGGCAATAGACCATTTCCATTTTGGCGTTACGGGTACGAACCGCGCCAAATTTGGTGAGCATGCGGGAAACCTTCGATTGGTTGATATTCTCGAAGCCTTCTTCCTGCAGCGCCTGGACGATCTCTCCCTGCGAGCTGAATTTCTCTTCTTTAAGCAGCGCTTTAAACGCTTTAACCAGTTCTTCTTGTTTTGCCGAACTTCGCATAAGTCACCCAGATTATGGTGGTAAAATCAACATCATTATGCATAACCGTGAATTTTTATGCAAATAATCCGCGAGGGGATAGGTCAATAATGTTATGAAGGGGGCATATTTTAGCAAAAAAACCGTATAAGGAACATGTTCTCATCACAACGCTTAAAGGCATGTAAAAGTAAATGAAATGTTATTGAGTTGGTGTTGTTTTGCGCAACTGGCTGGGTGTATTGTAACCAATAGTCGATCCGGTACTTCGCTTTGCTGGATGGTCAGTCAGGAAGCATAAAGTGCGCCGCTGTTCTATTGCTACGCACAATAATGCATTCTTCAGCCATAATCATTGTAATTGTTCATCTTGTGAATTAAGGTCCAGGCGACGGAATAACGAAAGACTAAATTAACCATAATAAGGAGTTTAGGATGAAAGTTGCAGTCCTTGGCGCTGCCGGTGGTATCGGCCAGGCGCTTGCCCTACTACTTAAGACCCAACTGCCTTCAGGTTCAGAGCTCTCGTTGTACGACATCGCTCCGGTTACGCCGGGCGTGGCGGTAGATCTAAGTCATATCCCCACAGATGTAAAAATTAAAGGATTTTCCGGTGAAGATGCTACCCCGGCGCTGGAAGGCGCTGATGTGGTGCTGATCTCCGCGGGCGTAGCGCGTAAGCCCGGCATGGATCGTTCCGACCTGTTTAATGTGAATGCGGGTATCGTTAAGAACCTCGTGCAGCAGATTGCCAAAACCTGCCCGCAGGCCTGCATCGGCATTATTACCAACCCGGTGAACACCACCGTGGCCATCGCCGCCGAAGTGCTGAAAAAAGCCGGCGTGTACGATAAAAACAAACTGTTCGGCGTGACTACGCTGGACATCATCCGCTCCAATACCTTTGTGGCGGAGCTGAAAGGTCAATCGGCAACCGAGGTGGAAGTCCCGGTTATTGGCGGTCACTCCGGGGTCACCATTCTGCCTTTACTGTCGCAGATCCCGGGCGTCAGCTTTAGCGATCAGGAAGTGGCCGATCTGACTAAACGCATTCAAAACGCCGGTACCGAGGTCGTGGAAGCGAAAGCGGGCGGCGGGTCGGCGACCTTGTCGATGGGTCAGGCGGCTGCGCGCTTTGGCCTTTCTCTGGTTCGCGCCATGCAGGGAGAAAAAGGCGTAGTGGAGTGCGCCTACGTGGAAGGCGACGGCCAGTATGCGCGTTTCTTCTCTCAGCCGCTGCTGCTGGGGAAGAATGGCGTAGAAGAGCGTCAGTCTATCGGCAAACTCAGCGCCTTTGAGCAGCAGGCGCTGGAAGGCATGCTGGACACCCTGAAGAAAGATATCGCGCTCGGCGAAGACTTCGTCAACAAGTAACCTCGCACGCTCAAAAAAGCCGGAACTGTTGTTCCGGCTTTTTATTGTCTTGCATTCATGATGACCGGGTTTCTGGTCAGATTCCCGGCCGGTCTGGTATTTAGCGATTAACGTGGCTCCCCAAACGGGGAGCCGCTTAGTTGGTGGCCGGGTATTCCTGGACGGCGATATGGAGCGTGATTTTCTTATCATCACGCATGATGACCACCGGAATTTCTGAACCCGGGCGGATCTCGGCCACCTGATCCATTGTCTCCAGCGCGGAGACCGCGGGTTTGTCATTCACGGAGATGATCACGTCGTTGGCGCGGATCCCCGCCTGCGCGGCCGGTCCGTCCGGCGCGACATCGTTAACGACGATCCCCTGGATCTGATCGATCCCGCCGCCCTGCGCGTGCAGCGGGGCGATCTCCCGGCCGCTAATGCCGATATAGCCGCGGATCACACGGCCATCCCGGATCAGCTTGTCCATAATTTTGGTCGCTAACTGGAACGGGATCGCAAAGCCAATGCCTTCAGGCGTTTCGCCGTCGTTGCTCTTGTCAAAGGAGAGGGTGTTAATCCCCATCAGCTCGCCGAGGGAGTTCACCAGCGCCCCGCCGGAGTTACCGTGGTTGATCGAGGCGTCAGTCTGCAGGAAATTCTGGCGGCCGGTGGGGTTGAGGCCAATGCGCCCTGTGGCGCTGATGATCCCCTGGGTGATGGTCTGTCCCAGGTTATAGGGGTTGCCAATCGCCAGCACCACATCGCCGATGTGCGGCGTGCGTTTCGGGTTGATCGGGATCACCGGCAGCCCGCCGGTAGCGTTGATCTTCAGCACCGCGAGGTCGGTCAGGGAATCGGAGCCTACCAGCAGCGCTTCGAAGACCCGGCCGTCCTGCAGAGCGACGATAATCTGGTCGGCATCGTTAATCACATGCTTGTTGGTCAGGATATAGCCGCGCTGGTCCATGATCACCCCGGAGCCAAGCGTCAGCTGATTATGGCTGGTGCTGTTCAGGGCGCGGTTATAGACGTTCACTACGGCGGGCGCGGCGCGGCGTACGGCGGCGTTATAGCTCGCCGGGGAGTCGTCTGCCGTATCGTTCTGGGTGGTCGGCGCTAGCTGCCACTGGCGCAGCGAGGGCATCAGGGCCAATAGCAGGCCCCCGACAAGCAAACCGATGAGTACTGAACGTAATAACTTTCCAGGCATGATGCAGATATCGTTAATGAATGGTCAGGCGCAGCATAGCATGAGTTGTCCGGACATCGCACATGGCGGCGATGTCCGGGGAGACAATCAGCGCAGCAGCAGATAGATGCTTTCGTTGCCGCGGATCACGTTCAGGGCGATGACCGGCGGTTTGCCTTCGAGCACTTTGCGTAATTCGGCAATCGAATGAATACGCTCGCGGTTAAGGCCAATGATAATGTCATCCTTATGCAGGCCGACCTGGGCGGCGGCGCTGCCTTTATCGACATTATCGATCACCACCCCTTTGGTGCCATCTTTCATCTGACCGTCGCTGAACGAGGCACCCTGCAGAGCCGGGATAATCAGCTCAGCGCTGGCGGTGGAGGAGGTGCTCTTATCCAGCGTCACTTCGACATCGACCGGTTTTCCATCGCGCAGCAGGCCCAGTTTGACTTTGGTCCCCGGCTCGGTGGTGGCGATCCGCGAGCGCAGTTCGGCAAAACTATTCAGCGGCTTGCCGTTCAGGCTAACGATGACGTCGCCGGATTTGATCCCCGCTTTGGCGGACCCGGAGTTTGGCAGCACTTCACTGACGAAGGCGCCGCGCTGAACGTTGAGGTTCATCGCCTTGGCGATATCGGCGCTCATTTCCATGCCTTTAATGCCCAGCAGGCCGCGCTTGATTTCGCCAAACTGAATGAGCTGGTCGGCGAGGGTTTTCGCCATGTTGCTCGGGATGGCGAAGCCGATGCCGATGCTGCCGCCGCCCGGCGCCAGGATCGCGGTGTTGATCCCGATAAGCTCGCCGTTGAGGTTCAACAGCGCGCCGCCGGAGTTGCCGCGGTTGATGGAGGCATCGGTCTGGATGAAATTCTCCAGCCCTTCAAGGTTCAGGCCGCTGCGGCCAAGGGCAGAGATAATGCCGGAGGTGGCGGTCTGACCAAGGCCGAACGGGTTGCCGACGGCGACGGCGAAGTCGCCGACGCGGAGTTTATCGGAGTCAGCAATGGCGATTTGCGTCAGGTTTGACGGCTTAATCAGCTGCAGCAGAGCAATGTCGCTCTGTTCATCGCTACCGACCAGTTTGGCATCAAATTCACGACCATCGTTCAGCTGGACGCTGATCTTCTGCGCCTGATTGATGACGTGGTTATTGGTCAGCACGTAGCCTTTCGCTGCGTCGATAATGACGCCGGAGCCAAGCCCTTCGAACGGCTGCGCCTGCTCTTGCGGGGCGTTATCGCCAAAATATTTCTTCAGCTCTTCCGGCATATTGAGCGTCGGCGAGGCAGTGCCTTCCACCTGGACGCTGACTACCGCCGGCAGGACCTTTTCCAGCATCGGCGCCAGGCTTGGTAACGCGCCCTGGCCGGGCACCTGAGTCGGTAAGGATGCTGCTGCCGGAGGCAGAACCGACAACGATAACCCAATGCTTAACGCTAACGCACTCAACAGCAAAGTCTGTTTCTTCATTAGATGCTGGCTCTCGTAACCTGAGGTGTATGGAAAAATGTCCTGAATAACCTGATGTTATTGAATTTTTGCGCAGGTAACAATGTGGGGACTGGTTTAAATTGTAGCCGGGAAGTGGGGGAAGGAGCGGGCGCGATGGGCGCGCCCGGAGAATATTTTATCAGAGGCGATTGTTTAATCGCGTTTTGCGCCACCGCGCAGTAATCCGGATGCGCCTTCGGAGTAGTCGCGCGGCATCTGGACCGGCGCCTGATCGTTGCTGGCTTCAGACTCTTCCAGGCGGTTGCGGAACGGGTTGGCGTCTGCCATGGAATCCGGCAGCAGGTTGTTAGAGCTTTTCGCCATATGCTGATACAGCTGACGGTAGTCGTGCGCCATGTTATCCAGCAGCTCAGCGCTGCGCGCAAAATGGCTGACCAGCTCTTCACGGTACTCTTCAAGCTCGGCTTTATTCTTTTCCAGTTCGAACTGCAGCGCCTGCTGCTGGCGCAGTTTGCGGTTGCCGAAACGCATGGCGACGGCACCAATGATGATACCGACGACTAACCCAATTAGCGCGTATTCCCAGGTCATGAACATCTCCCGTTGTATTGTGGTTCCGTAGGTTGGCTCTTAGGCTCTCCGCCTGCGCCCGATAGTGCCACTATAACCGCTAATTCCACAGAAGTGGAATCCTGGCGTATCATCGCGTAGTGTAGAACGGCCTTTTTTTCGTCAATCGTGAGCTTCGACATCACGGTTTTCAAGGAATAACAATTAGATCATGCAAAGCCTGTCTCCAACATCGCGTTACCTTTCAGCCCTGAAAGAGGGCAGCCATCAACCCGACGACGTCCAGCAAGAAGCGGTGAGCCGCCTCGATACCATTTACCAGGAACTGCAGACTCAGCCCGCGCCCGTCGCGTCAGGCGGCGGTTTGCGCGCGAAATTCGGCAAACTGCTGGGTAAGCGCGAACCAGCAGCCGAGGCGGCGCCCGTCCGCGGCCTGTATATGTGGGGCGGCGTGGGGCGGGGGAAAACCTGGCTGATGGACCTGTTTTACCAGAGCCTGCCGGGCGAGCGTAAGCAGCGCCTGCATTTCCATCGCTTTATGCTGCGGGTGCACGAAGAGCTGACCACCCTGCAGGGCCATAGCGACCCGCTGGACATTGTCGCCGACCGCTTTAAAGCGGAAACCGACGTGCTCTGTTTCGACGAGTTTTTTGTCTCCGATATAACCGACGCCATGCTGTTGGGCGGGCTGATGAAGGCCCTGTTCGCCCGCGGCATCACGCTGGTGGCGACCTCCAATATTCCGCCGGATGAGCTCTATCGCAATGGCCTGCAGCGCGCCCGTTTTCTGCCCGCTATCGACGCCATCAAGCAACATTGCGATATTATGAACGTCGATGCCGGCATCGATTATCGCTTGCGTACCCTGACCCAGGCGCACCTGTGGCTGTCGCCGCTGAATAACGACACCCGCGAACAGATGGATAAACTGTGGCTGGCGCTGGCCGGCGCGCCGCGCGCTGCCGGGCCGACGCTGGAGATCAACCATCGCGAGCTGCCGACCCTCGGCGTGGAAAACCAGACGCTGGCGGCGTCGTTCGCCACGTTGTGCGTGGATGCCCGTAGCCAGCATGACTATATCGCGCTCTCCCGCCTGTTCCACACCGTGATGCTGTTCGACGTGCCGGTGATGACCGCGCAGCTGGAGAGCGAAGCCCGGCGCTTTATCGCCCTGGTGGATGAGTTCTATGAGCGCCACGTGAAGCTGGTGGTCAGCGCGGCGGTGCCGCTGTACGACATTTATCAGGGAGAGCGGCTGAAGTTTGAGTTTCAGCGCTGTCTGTCGCGTCTGCAGGAGATGCAGAGCGAAGAGTACCTCAAGCGCCCGCATATGCCCTGACAGGATACTTTTTCCCGGCGAATTCAGGGCCGCAGGGCCGCCCCGGGAGCTGCCTGAAAAATCTCATAAAGGGGTCGATCTTTGACCCCGACTTCTCTATAATCTTGCGACCCCACGTTACGAGAAGGTTTTTTTCCCGAAACTTTCTATGTGCCGGCATAGGCTATTCGAAGGGGTAGGTTTGCTGGACAATGTCGTGTGAACCTCAACTGACTAAACGTTTGGGTGTTCACCAACGTGTAACTTATTATTTGGGTAAGCTTTTAATGAAAACTTTTACAGCTAAACCAGAAACCGTAAAACGCGACTGGTATGTTGTTGACGCGACCGGTAAAACTCTGGGCCGTCTGGCTACTGAACTGGCTCGTCGCCTGCGCGGTAAGCACAAAGCGGAATACACTCCGCACGTTGATACCGGTGATTACATCATCGTTCTGAACGCAGAAAAAGTTGCTGTTACCGGCAACAAGCGCGAAGACAAAATGTACTACCACCACACCGGCCACATCGGTGGTATCAAAGAAGCGACCTTTGAAGAGATGATTGCCCGCCGTCCTGAGCGTGTGATTGAAATCGCGGTTAAAGGCATGCTGCCAAAAGGCCCGCTGGGTCGTGCTATGTACCGTAAACTGAAAGTTTACGCGGGTAACGAGCACAACCACGCGGCACAGCAACCGCAAGTTCTTGACATCTAATCGGGATTATAGGCAATGGCTGAAAATCAATACTACGGCACTGGTCGCCGCAAAAGTTCCGCAGCTCGCGTTTTCATCAAACCGGGCAACGGCAAAATCGTTATCAACCAGCGTTCTCTGGAACAGTACTTCGGTCGTGAAACTGCCCGCATGGTAGTTCGTCAGCCGCTGGAACTGGTCGACATGGTTGAGAAACTGGATCTGTACATCACTGTTAAAGGTGGTGGTATCTCTGGTCAGGCTGGTGCGATCCGTCACGGTATCACCCGCGCTCTGATGGAGTACGACGAGTCCCTGCGTTCTGAACTGCGTAAAGCTGGCTTCGTCACTCGTGACGCTCGTCAGGTTGAACGTAAGAAAGTCGGTCTGCGTAAAGCACGTCGTCGTCCGCAGTTCTCCAAACGTTAATTGTTTTCTGCTCACGCAGAACAATTTGCGAAAAAACCCGCTCCGGCGGGTTTTTTTATGGATAAAACGGCTGTTATCCACAAGCTTACCGCCGGTTCTTGCCACTTTTTCAGCATTTCCAGAATCCCCTCACCACAACGTCTTCAAAATCTGGTAAACTATCATCCAATTTTCTGCCCAAATGCTGGTGATTGTTCATTTTTTGTTTTATTCGTGAACGAAGGTGACATCGCGCTACTGGGGTTTTTACATCTGGCCGGCCATGAGTGGCTGGCAGCAGTACAAAATTCTGAATATACCTGGAGGTTTTCATGGCTGTCGCTGCCAACAAACGTTCGGTAATGACGCTGTTTTCTGGTCCTACTGACATCTATAGCCATCAGGTCCGCATTGTGCTGGCCGAGAAGGGTGTCAGTTTTGAGATAGAGCACGTGGAGAAGGACAACCCGCCTCAGGATCTGATTGACCTCAACCCGAATCAAAGCGTACCGACGCTGGTGGATCGTGAGCTCACTCTGTGGGAATCCCGCATCATTATGGAATACCTGGATGAGCGTTTCCCGCACCCGCCGTTAATGCCGGTTTATCCGGTGGCGCGTGGCGAAAGCCGTCTGTATATGCAACGTATCGAGAAGGACTGGTATTCGCTGATGAACACCATCCAGAGCGGTACCGCAGCGCAAGCTGATGCTGCGCGTAAGCAACTGCGTGAAGAACTGCTGGCCATCGCACCGGTGTTCACCCAGAAACCTTACTTCCTGAGCGATGAGTTCAGCCTGGTGGATTGCTACCTGGCGCCGCTGCTGTGGCGTCTGCCGGTTCTCGGTGTGGAGCTGGTTGGCGCAGGCGCGAAAGAGCTCAAAGGCTATATGACTCGCGTATTTGAGCGTGATTCCTTCCTCGCCTCTTTAACTGAAGCCGAGCGTGAAATGCGCCTCGGTCGGGGCTAAATAATGGATGTATCACAGCTGACGCCGCGTCGCCCGTATCTGCTGCGGGCGTTTTATGACTGGCTGCTGGATAACCAGCTGACGCCGCATCTGGTGGTGGATGTCACGCTGCCGGGCGTGCTCGTGCCGATGGAGTATGCGCGCGACGGGCAAATCGTTCTCAATATTGCCCCGCGTGCGGTAGGTAATCTTGAGCTGGCGAACGACGAAGTGCGCTTCAACGCGCGCTTTGGCGGCGTGCCGCGCAACGTATCTGTCCCGCTGGCTGCGGTACTCGCCATCTATGCCCGTGAGAACGGCGCCGGCACGATGTTTGAACCGGAAGCGGCCTATGACGAAGACGTCAGCAGCCTCAACGATGATGACGTCGCGCCTGAGAGTGAAAGCGAAACGGTGATGTCGGTGATTGATGGCGACAAGCCCGATAATCACGACGACGATCCTGACGACACGCCGCCGCCGCGCGGCGGTCGCCCGGCGCTGCGCGTGGTGAAGTAAATCCCTTCTCTGACAGGCCCTGCGGGGCCTGTTTTTTTGTCTGTCCGCTTTGTTAACTCTGCCACAAACGAGGCGCCCCATGGCTGGTACTGTCATCGCCACAGGTAGCTTTCAGGGAGCCGACATGTCTTTACTCGCACAACTGGACCAGCGTATCCGTCACCATGGCGGATTAATTGTCTCCTGCCAGCCGGTGCCGGGCAGCCCGCTGGATAACCCCGCCATCGTCGCGGCGATGGGGCTGGCGGCGGAGCAGGCGGGGGCGGTGGCGCTGCGCATAGAAGGTCTGGCCAACCTGCAGGCCGTTCGTCCGTTAGTGACGGTGCCTGTTATCGCGCTGATTAAGCGCGATCTGCATGATAGCCCGGTGCGTATTACGCCGTGGCTTGAGGATGTGAATGCCCTGGCGCAGGCAGGGGCCGATATCATTGCGGTTGACGGCACGCGGCGTCAGCGTCCGGCCTCTGTCGCATCGTTGTTGGCGGCAATTCACCGCCAGGGGAAAAATGCGATGGCAGATTGTTCCTCTCTCGACGATGCCCTTGAATGCTGGCAATTGGGCTTCGATATGGTTGGCACCACCCTCTCAGGCTATACCGCAGAGGAGACACCGGTCGAGCCGGATCTGGCGCTGGTGAAAAGCCTGAGCGCCGCGGGCTGCAGAGTGGTCGCTGAGGGACGCTACAATACGCCTGCGCAGGCGGCTGAGGCAATGCGCTGCGGCGCGTGGGCGGTGACCGTCGGCTCGGCGATCACCCGCTTAGAACATATCTGCGGCTGGTATAATACGGCGCTGAAAGCGGCGGTTTGCCCGGCGAATGGGCAATAAAAAAGCCCGATGGCGTTAACCATCGGGCTTTTATGCGCTGAGACTCCGGGCCTAATTAGACTTCAAGGTAGTTGAGGATCCCGTCAGCCGCTTTACGTCCTTCCGCAATCGCGGTGACCACCAGGTCGGAACCGCGAACGATATCGCCACCGGCGAAGATTTTCGGGTTGCTGGTCTGGAAGGCGTTCTCGCTGCCTTCCGGCGCAATGATGCGGCCCTGGGAGTCCAGCTCGACGCTGTGCTTCGCCAGCCACTCCATGCTGTGGGGACGGAAGCCAAACGCCATGACGACGGCGTCTGCCGGCACCACGTGCTCAGAGCCGGCGACGATCTCCGCGCGACGGCGGCCTTTCGCATCCGGCTGGCCCATCTCGGTGCGCGCCATCTTCACGCCGCACACTTTGCCGTTGGCATTCACTTCCACGCCCAGCGGCTGGACGTTGAACTGGAACTCAACGCCTTCCTCACGCGCGTTTTTCACTTCGCGTTTTGAACCCGGCATGTTCTCTTCGTCACGACGATAGGCGCAGATCACGTGCGCCGCATTCTGGCGGACGGAGGTACGTACGCAGTCCATCGCGGTATCGCCACCGCCGAGAACGACCACGCGTTTGCCTTCCATGCTGACGTAGGGCTCATCGGCGGTTTCGCCAAAGCCCATGATCTGCTTGGTGTTGGCGATCAGGAACGGCAGCGCGTCGTAGACGCCCGGGGCGTCTTCATTGTCCAGCCCGCCGCGCATCGACTGATAGGTGCCGACGCCGAGGAACACGGCATCGTACTCTTTCAGCAGGTCGTCGAGCTGCACGTCGCGGCCCACTTCGGTATTGAGTTTGAACTCAATGCCCATGCCGGTGAAGATCTCCCGGCGGCGGGTCATCACCTCTTTTTCCAGCTTGAACGCCGGGATACCGAAGGTCAGCAGGCCGCCGATTTCCGGATGGCGGTCAAACACCACCGCCTTGACGCCGTTGCGGGTCAACACGTCGGCACAGGCGAGGCCCGCCGGGCCAGCGCCGATGATCGCGACGGTTTTACCGGTCGGTTTCACACCGGAGAGATCCGGACGCCAGCCCATCTCGAATGCCTTATCATTGATATAGCGTTCGATGTTGCCGATGGTCACCGCGCCGAACTCATCGTTCAGCGTACAGGAGCCTTCACACAGGCGGTCCTGCGGGCAGACGCGCCCGCAGACTTCCGGCAGGGTGTTGGTCTGGTGCGACAGCTCAGCCGCCTCAAAAATACGCCCCTCGTTGGCCAGCTTCAGCCAGTTCGGGATGTAGTTATGCACCGGGCACTTCCACTCGCAGTACGGGTTGCCGCAGGAGAGGCAGCGATCCGCCTGCGCCTTGGCCTGGCCTTCTGAAAACGGCTCGTAAATTTCCACAAATTCAATTTTACGGATCTTCAGCGGTTTCTTAGGCGGATCAACGCGCTGCAGGTCGATAAATTGATAAACGTTCTGACTCATCTTAACCCCTTACTGCGCCTGCACCCGCAGCTCAGCTGCGGAACGACTACGGTGACCCAACAGTGCTTTAACATCGCTGGACTTCGGTTTAACCAGCGCAAACTTCGCGGAGAAGGCCGGCCAGTTGGCGAGGATCTCTTCGCCGCGTTGCGAACCGGTAAGCTGCACGTGCTCGGTGATTAAACCGCGCAGGTGCTCTTCATGGATAGCCAGAGAGTCAACGTCCAGCACTTCCACCAGCTCCGGGTTCACGCGTTTACGGAAGTCGCCATCTTCATCCAGGACATAGGCAAAGCCGCCGGTCATCCCTGCGCCAAAGTTGACGCCGGTTTTACCGAGCACGCAGACGATACCGCCGGTCATGTATTCACAGCCGTTGTCGCCGATGCCTTCCACCACGGTGATGGCGCCGGAGTTACGCACCGCGAAACGCTCACCTGCGCGGCCTGCGGCGTACAGACGACCACCGGTCGCGCCGTACAGGCAGGTGTTGCCGATAATGCTGGCTTCGTGGCTGCGGAAAGCGGAGCCCACCGGCGGACGAATGGCCAGCAGACCGCCCGCCATGCCTTTGCCGACATAGTCGTTGGCGTCGCCCGTCAGATGCAGTTCCACGCCGCCGGCGTTCCACACGCCGAAGCTCTGGCCCGCGGTGCCGCTAAAGTGAGCGACGATCGGGTCGCCCGCCAGTCCCTGGTCGCCATGGGTCTGGGCGATATACCCGGACAGCGAGGCTCCCACGGAGCGGTCGGTATTGCGGATATCGAACCAGAACGTTTTGCTCTGCTTTTCATCCACGTACGGTTTCGCCTGCTGCAGCAGCTGGGCATTGAGCACGCCGTTATCGAACGGTGGGTTATTTTCGGTGCAGTACAGCGCTTTGCCAGGATGCGGCTCTGCGGTCTCCAGCAGTTTACCCAGATCCAGTTTCTGCTGCTTGGCGGTGAAACCATCCAGCTCTTTGAGCAGATCGGTGCGGCCAATCAGATCTACCAGGCGCTTGACGCCCAGCTGGGCCATCAGCTCGCGGGTTTCACGGGCGATAAATTCAAAGTAGTTGGTCACTTTGAACGGCAGACCGTGATAGTGGTTCTTACGCAGTTTGTCATCCTGGGTCGCCACGCCGGTCGCGCAGTTGTTCAGGTGGCAAATACGCAGGTATTTACAGCCCAGCGCCACCATCGGGCCGGTACCGAAACCGAAGCTTTCCGCGCCGAGGATCGCCGCTTTGATGATATCGAGGCCGGTTTTCAGGCCGCCATCCACCTGCAGACGGATCTTATGACGCAGGCCGTTAGCGACCAGCGCCTGCTGGGTTTCCACCAGACCAAGCTCCCACGGACAGCCGGCATATTTCACGGAAGAGAGCGGGCTCGCCCCGGTGCCGCCGTCGTAGCCGGCGATGGTGATCAGGTCGGCATAAGCTTTGGCTACGCCGGTGGCGATGGTGCCCACGCCCGGTTCAGAAACCAGTTTGACCGAAATCATCGCTTTCGGGTTGACCTGCTTGAGGTCGAAAATCAGCTGCGCCAAATCCTCGATAGAGTAGATATCGTGGTGCGGCGGCGGGGAGATCAGCGTCACGCCCGGTACCGAATAGCGCAGTTTGGCGATGTACGGAGTGACTTTATCACCCGGTAGCTGGCCGCCTTCACCCGGCTTCGCGCCCTGGGCGACTTTGATCTGGATAACGTCGGCATTGACCAGATAGGCTGGGGTGACGCCGAAGCGGCCGGACGCCACCTGCTTGATGCGCGACACTTTATTGGTGCCGTAGCGCGCCGGGTCTTCACCGCCTTCGCCGGAGTTAGAGAAGCCGCCGATGCTGTTCATCGCTTCCGCCAGCGATTCGTGCGCTTCCGGACTCAGGGCGCCGATCGACATCGCTGCGGTATCGAAGCGTTTGAACAGCTCCTTCGCCGGCTCCACGTCGTCGATGCTGATGGCGTCTTCGCCCGGATTGAGCGCCAGCAGATCGCGCAGCGTGGCCGCCGGACGTTCGTTAACCAGCTTCGCGTATTGTTGATAATCGCTGTACTCGCCGCTCTGCACAGCCTGCTGCAGGGTACGCACCACGTCCGGGTTGTAGGCGTGATATTCGCCGCCGTGAACGTACTTCAGCAGACCGCCCTGAGCCAGCGGCTTGCGCGCCAGCCAGGCGCGTTTCGACAGATTCAGCAGGTCCTGCTGGAAATCGTCGAAGCCGGCGCCGCCGATGCGACTGACCACGCCCTGGAAGCAGAGATCGGAGACATCGCGATGCAGACCGACCGCTTCGAACAGCTTCGAGCAGCGGTAGGAGGCGATGGTCGAGATCCCCATCTTGGACATGATCTTATACAGACCTTTATTGATACCGTTGCGATAGTTCAGCATCACCGCACGGTACGGTTTATCGATAGCTTTGCTGTCGACCAGCTTCGCCAGCGTTTCATAGGCGAGGTACGGATAGATAGCTGTCGCGCCGAAGCCCAGCAGCACGGCGAAGTGATGCGGATCGCGGGCGCTGGCGGTTTCAACGATGATGTTGGCATCGCAGCGCAGACTTTTATCGACCAGACGGGTCTGGATCGCGCCAACGGCCATCGGCGCCGGCACCGGCAGGCGGTCTTTGGCGATGTTGCGGTCAGAAAGAACCAGCAGCACGGTACCATCGCGTACCATTTGCTCCGCTTTGTCGCACAGGGCCTTCACCGTCTCGCTGAGTGAAGCCTCTGCCGGGTTGAAGGTGATGTCGAGGACGTCGGCACGATAGTGCTCTTCTTCCATCGTCGTCAGCTGTTTGAAATCGGAGTACAGCAGGATCGGCGATTTGAAGCTCAGACGATGCGCCTGGCCTTCCGCTTCGCAGAAGACGTTCATTTCGCGCCCGATGCTGGTGGCCAGCGACATGACGTGCGCTTCACGCAGCGGATCGATAGGCGGGTTCGTCACCTGGGCGAACTGCTGACGGAAATAATCGTAGATAATGCGCGGCTGGCTGGAAAGGACGGCGAAAGGCGTGTCATCGCCCATTGAGCCGACCGCTTCCTGGCCATTTTCGCCGAGCACGCGCAGCACCGAGTCCAGCTCTTCCGCGCTGTAGTTAAACTGTTTCTGGTAGCTGGCCAGCAGATCGTCGTCCAGCTGGCGGCTGCCAACCTCTTCGTCCGGCAGATCTTCAAACGGCACCAGGCGACGAACGTTTTTCTCCATCCACTCTTTATACGGATGGCGGCTCTTCAGATCGTCATCGGTTTCCGCTGAGTGCAGAATGCGTCCGGCACGGGTATCGATAACCATCAGCTCGCCCGGGCCCACGCGGCCTTTCTCAACCACTTCGTCCGGCTGGTAGTCCCAGATGCCGACTTCAGAGGCGCAGGTGATGAGCTTATCTTTGGTAATGACGTAGCGCGCCGGGCGCAGGCCATTACGGTCGAGGTTACAGGCCGCGTAGCGACCATCGGACATGACGATACCCGCCGGGCCGTCCCATGGCTCCATATGCATGGAGTTAAAGTCGAAGAACGAACGCAGCTCCGGATCCATATCCGGGTTGTTCTGCCAGGCTGGCGGCACCAGCAGACGCATGGCGCGCACGATGTCCATCCCGCCGGCCAGCAGCAGCTCCAGCATGTTGTCCATTGAACTGGAGTCGGAGCCGGTTTCGTTAACGAACGGCGCGGCGTCGTGCAGGTCCGGGATCAGCGGGGTCTGGAACTTATAGGTACGGGCGCGAGCCCACTGGCGGTTGCCGGTGATGGTGTTGATTTCACCGTTGTGCGCCAGGTAGCGGAACGGCTGCGCCAGCGGCCAGCGTGGTACGGTGTTGGTGGAGAAGCGCTGGTGGAACAGGCAGATAGCCGACTCCAGGCGCAGGTCCGCGAGGTCCAGGTAGAAGCGCGGCAAATCCGCCGGCATACACAGACCTTTATAGATGTTGACCAGGTTGGACAAGCTACAAACGTAGAAATCTTTGTCTTCCTGCAGGCGTTTTTCAATGCGACGACGCGCAATAAACAGACGACGCTCCATATCGCGCGGGCGCCAGCCAGCCGGGGCGTTAACAAAGATTTGCTCAATACGGGGCAGCGAGGAGAGGGCGATTTCACCGAGCACGCCTTCGTTGGTCGGCACATCGCGCCAGCCAACAATCGACAGGGTCTCAAGCTGAAGTTCTTCTTCAACGATGCGGCGTGCCGCTTTCGCCAGTTCAGGATCTTTATTCAGGAACAGCATCCCAACGGCGTAGTTTTTGGCTAAACGCCAGCCGCGCTCTTCGGCAACGATGCGGAAGAAACGATCGGGTTTTTGCAGCAGCAGACCGCAACCGTCGCCGGTTTTACCATCGGCAAGGATTGCGCCACGGTGCTGCATGCGGGCCAGTGCGTGTATCGCGGTTCGCACTACCTTGTGGCTAGGTTCGCCTTCTATGTGGGCGATCAGGCCGAAACCACAGTTATCCCTCTCAAGGGATTTGTCGTACAACATATCAGTGAACCTCCCCAGGCTCTACGGACCCCCTCCGATACCGATTGCGCACAGGCACAGAAAGAGCATGGCGACGGGGTTTGCACCTCGCATTCGCCCTCTTTAAATCCTTTTTGCATCGGTACACAAGTTTGAGGACTTGCTGTTAAGAGGGAATCTCAATTACTGCATAAATATGATGAGCAGAGTGCTCATCCAGAAAGCTTCCAGCGGATTCCCAACTTATCGGGAATCCACACTTACGTCAAATGGCAATCTTATTAATACAAAAATGTGCTATACAGGTGTTAACTTTTTGTTTTTAAAATAGATAATGCCATTTTTTATGCTTTGGATACGTCTGCAGAGGGTAAGACTAGTGTGATCTGTCTCACTGTGCGCGCGGCTTTGCATTACCGATCTGCGCTGAAATATATTTCATTATTAGCATATTCGACTGCTATAAATTTATGTGGTGGATATTAATACTGTTTTTTACCATAAAGTAGATTAGGGCCGTGCGATGAAGAAATATAAGGAAAACTCATTACCCTGTGGGTGAATGAAATTGCAGTAATCATGATTGTTTATGCAATGAGGCGGGGCGCCGCGCTGACGATTGATCCAGGTCATCGCCGTCGGTGACGAAAAGTGGCAGGCTTGGCCCCCTTTGTTGAGGCCGGTCTATCAGATTATGCAGTTACAGAAATTAGTCAATATGTTTGGTGGGGATCTTCTGCGCCGCTATGGCGAAAAGGTCCATAAGCTAACGCTGCACGGCGGTTTTAGCTGCCCGAACCGCGACGGTACGCTGGGCCGTGGCGGCTGCACTTTCTGTAACGTGGCCTCGTTTGCGGATGAAGCCCAGCAGCATCGATCCATCGCCGAACAGCTCGCCCATCAGGCGCAGCTCGTTAACCGGGCAAAGCGCTATCTGGCCTATTTTCAGGCTTATACCAGCACCTTTGCTGAAGTGCAGGTGCTCCGCTCGATGTATCGCCAGGCCGTCAGCGAGGCGAATATCGTTGGCCTCTGCGTCGGCACCCGCCCGGACTGCGTGCCGGAGGCGGTTCTCGACCTGCTCAGTGAATACCACCAGCAGGGGTATGAGGTATGGCTGGAGCTGGGGCTGCAGACCGCGCATGATAAGACCCTGCATCGCATTAACCGCGGGCATGATTTCGCCTGTTACCAGCGCACCACGCGTCTGGCGCGTGAGCGCGGACTGAAGGTTTGCGCGCATCTCATTGTCGGCCTGCCCGGGGAGACCCAGGAGCACGGCCTCGAGACGCTGGAGCGGGTCGTGACCACCGGCGTGGATGGCATCAAGCTGCACCCGCTGCATATCGTTAAAGGCAGCATTATGGCAAAAGCATGGCAGGCCGGTCGTCTCGATGGCATCGAACTGGAGGCGTATACCGTCACCGCCGGGGAGATGATCCGCCACACCCCGCCGGAGGTGATCTACCATCGCATATCGGCCAGCGCCCGTCGGCCCACGCTGCTCGCGCCGCTGTGGTGCGAAAATCGCTGGACCGGAATGGTTGAACTGGATCGCTATCTGAATGAGCAGGGCGCTCAGGGTTCGGCGCTGGGCCGCAGCTGGGTCGCGCCCCAGGCGGTGAAATAGTCTCAGAGGATGCCCGGCGTGATGACTGCGCCGGGCATGGTATTGCTGTCGACTATGCCTGACTGGCTTTCATTGTCACGCGTGGCGTTTTGATCACGAACAGTACCAGCAGGGCGCCGAGCGCGGCGATAGTGCCGGCGAGGACAAAGGCGCTGTCGAATTTACCGGTAGACTGCACGATATAGCCGGTGACAATCGGCCCCACGATGCCGGAGACGCTGCCGATAAGGTGGATAAAGCCGCTGGTGCCGCCGACGCGGGATTTATGCACCACGTCCTGGATAATCGCCCAGTAGATCGCTCCGGTGACATAGAGGAAAAAGATGGAGACAGACATCAGCAGAACGGCAGGAACGACGCTGCTGACGGTACCGGCAAGCCCCACACAGATGGCGGCCATCAGCAGACATACCACCAGCACAATTTTGCGCGACAGCAGCAGGCGTCCGGTGAGTTTAAAAATTTTATCGGAAATATACCCTCCCAGCGCCAGGCCGACAAAGCCGACTATCCATGGAATCATGGTGGTGAGGCTCATCTGTTTAATATCCAGATGGTGCTGCTGAACCAGATAGGACGGGAACCAGCTGAGGAAGAAAAACAAAATATAGTTGTAGCAGAAGAATGCAAAGGCTGTTACCAGAATAATAGGCTGCTTGAGATAATAACCCAGTGAGTGAGCGGTTTGATTTTCTACGGTTTCCAGGGCGTCCTCCTCTTGCTTCATTTTATTAATGAGCATGAGCTCTTCCTGACTGACATGCTTATGTTTGTCAGGCGAGTTGGCGGCAATAAAAAACCACACGACCATCCACACAATACCGATGGCGAAAATAATCATAAACGCCGGGCGCCAGCCGAATGCGAGAGCCAGATAACCGACGATGGGGCCGGCAACCGCGCCGCCCAGCGGAGAGCCGGCGCTGAGCAGCCCTACGGCGGTAGCCGCTTGCTTCTTAGGAAACCAGCCGTTGATCATCTTGTTCGCCGACGCGCAAATCGGGCCTTCAGCCATCCCGAAGAGGACGCGCAGCATCAGCATGGAATAAAAGCCGGTGGCAAAGGCGGTTAAGCCGCAAAATAGCGACCACATCCCCACCGCCAGCCCCAGGACCAGCGTTGCGCCAAACTTATCCACGGCCAGACCGCCAATAAAATTAAATACCGCGTAGCCGAAGAAAAAACTGCCGAAAATAATACCAAACTGTTCGGCGTTTAGCGCCAGATCCTTTTCAATCATCGGTACCGTAATGGATAACGCCACCCGGTCCAGATAATTAATCATATATACTAAAAATAATAACAGGACGATAATCCAGCGGATATTTTTTCCCATGATGACACCGTGATGAGTATGTTATTGAGCTCTGGCGCGACGGATATCAATATTCACGTCGCCCGTTATTTAGTATTTACCCCAGCTGCAGCAATACCTTGCAGCAGGTTTTCCGATCGTTGGCAAAAATCTCCATAGCCTCTTTTACCTGCTCCAGCGGCATGCAGTGGGTGATTAACGCCTCAGGCTGGATAAGGCCTTTCTCCATCCAGTCGATGACCAGCGGAAAACGTCCGCTGTTCAGCCGGGAGGAGAAAATGGAGATCTCTTTACTGGTGATGCTTTGCTGGGTGAGGGTGGACGCCTCGCCGGAGAAGCCGAGTATGCCGATGCGTGCGGCGGGAGAGGCGAGGAGAATGGCCTCCTGAAGGATCGCCGGGTGGCAGGCGGCATCGATGACCAGCGTGGGGGCTATCTGCCGCTGCGCCAGCTGTTCCGCCAGCGGCTGGTGAGTGTTATCCAGCGTCAGATCGGCGCCATTGTCCCGCGCCATCTGCAGACGTTCGGCAATGCGGTCCACGACGATCACCTGCTTAACGCCATACACCCCCTTCAGCGCCTGGATCACCGTCAGACCCATCGGACCTGCGCCGTAGATCAGGGCGATATCCTGCGCCATGGGCTGCAGCTGGGCGGTAATGTTTGCCGCAATGGTAAAAGGCTCAACCATCGTCGCCTGACGATCGCTGATGACTTCCGGAATGCGCCAGGCGTTTTTCGCCGGCACGCAGGCGTAGTCGCTGAATCCGCCGTCGCGGTGAACCCCGATGACCTGGAGCTGCGCACAGACATTCGGCCGCCCCACCGAGCAGGGATAACACTGGCCGCAGCTGACGACAGGGTCGACCGCGACGCGCTCGCCGATGCGTGCCGGAGAGACCTGTTCGCCGACGGCATCGATGATGCCGAAGAATTCATGGCCGATCACGCGGGGATATTTCGCGAAGGGGTTATGGCCCTGATAGATATGCACATCGGAACCGCAGATCCCGGCAAAGGCGATTTTCACCCGGACTTCGTGGGCGCCCGGAGCGGGAACCGGACGTGATTCGATGTTCAGTTGGCCTGGCTCTTTGACAACGACGCTTCTCATTTCTGTTCCTTCCCTTGTCTGTTTTCTGAACAAATATCGTGACTTTTATTACCATACAAGTATGCAATTGATCATAACTAGCTCTGGATCACATTTGGCGAAGGTCGTCAGAAAAAGCCCGGCAATGATTAATCTATTGAAATAAATTGAGAAAAATTATGAATGTAGCGAAAGCGACCTCACCGGCGAGCCGGTCAGCAGGAATGTGATCGCCATCACGACAGTTAAGGCTCAATCAATTATGATTACTGGTATGGTAGTAGGGTGAAATTAAACTATGTTGAGCAGGTGATGACGATGCAGATGACAATGCGCTGGTTTGGACCAGAGGAAGATAAGGTTTCATTAGAGCATATACGCCAGGTCCCCGGCGTGGAGGGGGTGGTCGGCGCGCTCTATGACGTCGCGGTGGGCGAGGTATGGCCGGAGGATAAAATTGAGCGTCTGGTCAGCCAGGCCCATGCCGCAGGCCTGAAAATGGAGGTGATAGAGAGCGTCAACATCCATGACGACATCAAAATCGGCCTCCCTTCTCGTGACCGCTATATTGCCAACTATCAGCAGACCATTCGCCACCTTGCCCGCTTCGGCGTCAAAGTCATCTGCTATAACTTCATGCCGGTGTTCGACTGGATGAAGACGGATATGAACTACGTCCTGCCGGATGGCTCGATGACGATGGCTTTTGAGAAGAAAGATATCGATAAGCGGCTGGAAGACGTGGTGAAGGAGGTGCTTGAGAATTCAAACGGCTTCGCGTTGCCGGGCTGGGAGCCGGAACGGCTGGCGGAAGTGCAGACCCTGTTTGCCAAATATAGCGCGGTGGATGACCATAAGCTGCGGGAGAACCTGGTCTATTTTCTGCAGGCGGTGATCCCGGTTTGCGAAGAGGTGGGCGTGAAAATGGCGATCCACCCTGACGATCCGCCGTACTCGATATTTGGCCTGCCGCGGGTGGTCAAAAACCGCGACGATCTGGACTGGATCTGCCGGGCTGTCGATTCACCCGCCAACGGCATCACCCTCTGCACCGGCTCGATTGCCGAAGATCCGGATAACGACGTATACGCTATTCTGGCTGAGTTTACCCGCCGCAAGCGGATCCATTTTGCCCACGTCCGCAATATTAAACTGATGCAGGATAAAGACTTTTACGAGTGCGCCCATCCGTCAGAATACGGCTCCCTGGATATGTACAAGGTGATGCAAGCGTTGCACGACAACGGCTTCGACGGCTATATACGTCCGGATCATGGCCGCTTTATCTGGGGAGAGACCGGACGTCCGGGCTATGGTTTATACGATCGCGCACTCGGGGTGACCTACCTCAAAGGTCTCTGGGAGGCGCTAAGCAAGCGCTAACCCCTTCCTGACCATGCCTCTTTTTCGCGGCTGGTTCGCCTCGGCGGCCAGTCGTCATATCGGCTCCTTCCCGCATTTTTTGCACAACTTACAGCGCATTGCTCAGAATTGAGTATTATTGTGCGGAGTTGTCGTGAAGGAATCCCCTATGAAGCAAATTCGTATGCTGGCGCAGTATTATGTCGACCTGATGATGAAGCTGGGTCTGGTCCGCTTTTCAATGCTGTTGGCACTTGCGCTGGTGGTGCTGGCCATCGTGGTACAGATGGCGGTCACCATGGTGCTGCATGGCCAGGTTGAAAGCATCGACGTTATCCGCTCTATCTTCTTCGGTCTGCTGATCACCCCGTGGGCGGTCTATTTTCTCTCGGTGGTGGTGGAGCAGCTTGAAGAGTCCCGCCAGCGTCTTTCGCGGCTGGTGGAGAAGCTGGAGGAGATGCGTGAGCGCGATCTGAAGCTGAACGTGCAGCTGAAAGACAATATCGCGCAGTTGAATCAGGAGATTGGCGAACGTGAAAAGGCGGAAGCCGAGCGTGAGACCACCCTCGAGCAGCTCAAAATCGAGATGAAAGAGCGTGAAGAGACGCAGATCCAGCTCGAACAGCAATCCTCCTTTCTGCGCTCTTTCCTCGATGCCTCCCCGGACCTGGTCTTCTACCGCAATGAGGATAAAGAGTTTTCCGGCTGTAACCGGGCGATGGAGCTGCTGACCGGCAAAAGCGAGAAACAGCTGATCCACCTCAAACCGCAGGATGTCTATAGCGAAGAGGCGGCGGAAAAGGTGCTGGAAACCGATGAGAAGGTGTTCCGCCACAATGTATCGCTGACCTATGAGCAGTGGCTGGACTATCCCGATGGCCGTAAAGCGTGCTTCGAAATCCGCAAGGTCCCGTACTACGATCGCGTCGGTAAGCGTCGTGGTCTGATGGGCTTCGGACGCGATATCACCGAACGAAAACGCTATCAGGACGCCCTCGAACGCGCCAGCCGGGATAAAACCACCTTCATCTCCACCATCAGCCATGAGCTGCGTACCCCGCTGAACGGGATTGTCGGGCTGAGCCGAATTTTGCTGGATACCGAACTGACCAGCGAGCAGGAAAAATACCTGAAAACCATCCATGTCTCAGCGGTGACGCTGGGGAATATCTTCAATGATATTATCGATATGGATAAAATGGAGCGCCGTAAGGTGCAGCTCGATAACCAGCCGGTGGACTTCACCAGCTTCCTTGCCGACCTGGAAAACCTTTCCGGTCTGCAGGCGCAGCAGAAGGGACTGCGCTTTGTGCTGGAGCCGAGCCTGCCGCTGCCGCACAAGGTGATCACCGATGGCACCCGCCTGCGGCAGATCCTGTGGAATCTTATCAGCAACGCCGTGAAGTTTACCCCACAGGGCGGAGGGGTGAACGTCCGCGTGCGCTATGACGAAGGCGATATCCTGCACTTCGAAGTGGAAGACTCCGGGATTGGTATTCCTGAAGCGGAGCAGGACAAAATATTCGCCATGTATTACCAGGTCAAAGACAGCCACGGCGGCAAACCCGCCACCGGCACCGGGATTGGCCTCGCCGTATCGCGTCGCCTGGCGCGCAATATGGGCGGCGATATCAGCGTCACCAGCCAGCCGGGTAAAGGGGCGACCTTTACGCTCACCGTCCATGCGCCTGCCATTGCGGAAGAAGTGGAAGATACGCTGGCGGAAGACGACATGCCATTACCGGCGCTCAACGTGCTGCTGGTGGAAGATATTGAGCTCAACGTCATTGTGGCGCGCTCGGTGCTGGAAAAGCTGGGCAACAGCGTGGATGTCGCGATGACCGGCAAAGCCGCGCTGGAGATGTTTGAGCCTGGCGAGTACGACCTGGTGCTGCTGGATATCCAGCTGCCGGATATGACGGGACTGGATATTTCTCGTCAGCTAAAACAGAATTTTGCCGCGGATGAGCTGCCGCCGCTGGTGGCCCTGACCGCCAACGTGCTGAAGAATAAGAAAGAGTATCTGGATGCCGGCATGGACGATGTGCTGAGCAAGCCGCTATCGGTGCCGGCATTGACAGCCATGATTAAAAAATTCTGGGATGCGCCGGAAGAGGAGGCGCAGGAAGCGCCGGCGGCCGATCGGCATAAAGCCGATGCGGTGCTGGATACCGATATGCTTGAGCAATATATCGAACTGGTGGGACCGAAGCTTATCAACGATGGCCTTGCGGTGTTTGAGAAGATGATGCCGGGCTATATGTCCGTCCTTGAGTCTAATCTCACCGCCCGGGATCAAAAAGGGATCGTCGAAGAGGGGCATAAGATCAAAGGGGCTGCGGGCTCTATTGGCCTGCGCCATATCCAGCAGCTGGGTCAGCAGATCCAGACGCCGGACCTGCCTGCCTGGTCTGATAATGTCGCTGAATGGGTTGAAGAGATGAAATCCGAGTGGCAAAACGACGTGGCGGTTTTGAAGGCGTGGGTGGCGAAGGCCGGGAAAAAATGACCCCGGACAGACCGGGGTGCGCGAATACTGCGCCAACACCAGGGAACTGGTGGTTGAGCCAGTGTGATTTGAGTGATGTTGTTACGTGGCGCAACCTGAGAAGTGGATTGCTCGCTCATTAAGATAGCAAAGCTTAACTAATTTGTTACATGAATCAGTAAAATATGTGAAGCATAGCGAGTAAATCGACATTTTTGACTGGTTTCAGCGAGTTGCATGGAGGAGCGAAGGCGATGAAAAAAATTGGTGTGGTACTGAGCGGCTGCGGCGTGTACGACGGCAGTGAAATTCATGAGGCAGTGATTACCCTGCTGGCGATCGCGCGCAACGGCGCGCAGGCGGTCTGCTTTGCGCCCGATAAACCGCAGCGCGACGTCATCAACCATCTGACGGGCGAACCGTTGACCGAGCAACGCAACGTACTGGTTGAAGCGGCGCGCATCGCCCGCGGCGACATCCTGCCGCTGGCGCAGGCGCGTGAGGAGACGCTGGACGCGCTGATCGTCCCCGGCGGCTTCGGCGCGGCGAAAAACTTAAGCAGCTTCGCCGCCGAGGGCAGCGAATGCGAGGTGGACCGCGACCTGCGGGCCCTGACGCTGGCGATGCATCAGGCCGGCAAGCCGCTGGGCTTTATGTGCATCGCTCCGGCGCTGCTGCCGAAGATCTTTGCGTTTCCGCTGCGGATGACTATCGGGACCGATCTCGACACCGCCGATGTGGTGGAGGAGATGGGGGCGGAGCATGTGCCTTGCCCGGTCGAAGACATCGTGGTGGATGAAGAGAACAAAGTGGTTACCACTCCGGCGTATATGCTGGCGGAGAATATTGCGCAAGCCGCTACCGGGATCGAAAAACTGGTCGCCCGCGTGCTGGCGCTGAGCGCATGAAGCTCCGCATTGCGCCCTTCGCGCTGCTTAAACGACTGGCGCTGCGTCTGCTGCTGATCGCCGCCGTCTTCTGGGGCGGGGGGATCGCGCTGTTTAGCGTGCTGCCGGTGCCCTTTTCGGCGGTCATGCTTGAGCGGCAGGTTAGCGCCTGGCTGTCCGGAGATGTCCACTATCTGGCGCACTCCGACTGGGTCGCCATGGATAACATCTCCCCGTGGATGGGGCTGGCGGTGATTGCCGCCGAAGATCAGAAGTTCCCGGAACACTGGGGGTTTGACGTCCCGGCGATAGAAAAGGCGCTGGCGCACAATGAGCGTCACGATACCCGCATTCGCGGCGCATCAACGCTGTCGCAGCAGACGGCGAAAAACCTGTTTCTGTGGGATGGACGTAGCTGGCTGCGCAAGGGGCTGGAAGCCGGGTTGACCGTCGGCATGGAAACCGTGTGGAGTAAAAAGCGGATCCTGACCGTCTACCTGAATATTGCCGAGTTTGGCGATGGGATTTTTGGCGTGGAAGCGGCCGCCCAGCGCTATTTTCATAAGCCCGCCAGCCAGTTGACGCCGGGGGAAGCGGCTCTGCTGGCCGCGGTGCTGCCAAACCCGATCCGCTATCGCGCCGACGCGCCTTCGGGCTATGTGCGCAACCGCCAGGCCTGGATCTTACGTCAGATGCGACAGCTGGGTGGGGAAGGGTTCATGCGTGAGCATAAGCTCTATTAGCGGGTTAATCCGGCGCCGGGGCTGGTACAGTCGCCAGTCGTCCGTCGCCGGGAAGCGTCACGTTTAATCTTCGTCAAATCCGGCATTAAACAGGGCAATCACCGCGGCGAGGGCTTCCACTTCCTGCGGACCGCTGGCCTCCACCTCTATCTGCCGTCCTTTCGCCGAGTCCAGCATCAGCAGGGCAATGACGCTGTTGGCTTCCGCCTCCGTGCCTTCATCATTGCGTAGCAACACCTCGGCATCGAAATTCTGCATTAGTTCGAACAGCTTCATCGCCGGGCGGGCGTGCATGCCCAGCTTATTGGTGATTTCAACGGTCTGCTTTACGGTCATGATTTACGTTTTTCCAGCGTCCGATGACGAGACTGTACGTTTTTGCCGCGCGAGCGGAAGTAGTCAGCCAGTTGTTCAGCAATATAAACCGAACGATGTTTACCGCCGGTACAGCCAATGGCCACCGTCAGATAGCTGCGATTGTTGGTCTCCAGCATCGGTAACCATAGCTCAAGATAGCTCCGGGTCTGGTAAATAAAGTTGTGCACTTCGGTGTGCCGATCGAGGAAGGCGGCCACCGGTTTATCCAGACCGGTCATAGGACGCAGCTTCGGATCCCAGTGCGGGTTTGGCAGAAAGCGCACGTCAAAGACGTAATCGGCATCGATCGGGATACCGTGCTTAAAGCCGAAGGATTCGAAGACCATGGTCAGTTCGCGTTCACGTTTACCCAGCAGCCGGGTGCGCAACATTTCCGCCAGCTCGTGAACCGACATCTCCGAGGTATCGACAATCAGGTCGGCACGCGAGCGCAGGGGCTCCAGCAGATCGCTCTCTTCGTCGATGGCGCTTTCCAGCGACAAATTCTTGCTCGACAGCGGATGCAGGCGACGGGTGTCGCTGTATCGACGGATCAGCGTGTTGCGATCGGCATCGAGAAACAGCAGCTGCGGCGAAAAGCACTCCGGCAGGTTTTTCATGGCCTGCTCGAAGATCTCCGGTGATTCCGGCATGTTCCGCACGTCGATGCTGACGGCCGCCGAAATATTGCGGTCAGCCAGCGACCGTGCCAGATCGGGCAGCAGCACGACCGGCAGGTTATCCACGCAGTAAAAGCCCATATCTTCCAGCGCTCGCAGAGCGACGGATTTACCCGAGCCCGAGCGGCCGCTGACGATCATCAGTACCATGTACCGTTTCTCCTCAGTACGATAAAGGATAAGGTGCGACTGCCGTTATGCGTCATCGCTGCTTCCTGCTTCGGTGATGATCTCATACAACTCTTCATCGCTCTGCGCCGCGCGCAGGCGACGACAAATCGCTTTGTCGGCCAGTCGTTTGGCCACCAGGGAGAGCGTATGCAGGTGGGTTTTTGTCTGATCGGCCGGCACCAGCAGCGCGAACAGCAGGTCGACAGGCTGATTGTCGATCGCGTCGAAGGCGATGGGGGTTTCCAGCTGGACAAAAACGCCGACAGCACGCAGCGTATCCTCTTCCAGTTTTCCGTGGGGAATGGCGATACCATTGCCAATCCCGGTACTGCCCATTTTTTCGCGGGTGAGGATCGCTTCGAACACCACCTGCGGCGGCAAACTTAACTGTTTGGCGGCCAGTTCGCTAATGATTTCCAGAGCACGCTTCTTGCTCTGGCAGTGAACCTGGCTACGGGTACATTCCTGGTTCAGGACGTTGCTCAGTTGTAGAGCCGAATCGTTGTTCATCATAATTTCACCTGAGCGCCCCCCGCGCCCGTCGCCGATGTTAACTGACGGCGGACGCAGGGGGGCCCGGACAATTAGTGTTGTTTTAGTTTATCTTTATGCTTCGTTAACTGCCTTGCCAGCTTGTCGATAAGACCATCGACAGCCGCATACATATCCTGCCCTTCCGCACTGGCATGGATTTCGCCACCGTTGACATGCAGATTCGCGTCCGCAATTTGCGTCACTTTCTCTACTTTTAACACAATATAGACCTGATTGATCCGGTCGAAAAATTGTTCCAGCTTGCTGAACTTCGCCGTGACGAAGTCGCGCATCGCGGGAGTGATCTCGACGTTGTGTCCTGTAATGTTGAGCTGCATAGTGTCTTCCTTATCGGTTGTGTCAGACCAGTTGTTTACGCTGGTTTGACGGCGGGATGGATAAAGACTCTCTGTACTTCGCGACAGTGCGGCGCGCGACCATGATACCCTGCTCGGACAACATGGAGGTGAGCTTACTGTCGCTCAACGGCTTCGCGGGGTTTTCCGCGGCGATGAGTTTCTTCACCAGCGCGCGAATCGCCGTCGACGAGGCTTCGCCGCCGCCTTGGGTATTAACATGGCTGGAGAAGAAATACTTCAGTTCAAAAATACCGCGTGGACTGTGCAGATATTTTTGCGTGGTGACACGGGAAATCGTCGATTCATGCATCTCGACGGCCTGGGCGATATCGGCCAGCACCATCGGCTTCATATACTCTTCACCCTGTTCGAAAAAAGCCTGCTGCTGTTCGACGATGCAGCGGCTGACGCGAAGCAGGGTATCGTTGCGGCTTTCAAGACTTTTGATCAGCCAGCGGGCTTCCTGAAGATTGCTGCGAATGAACTGGCCGTCGGCGTCATTGCGGGCGCTGTTGCCCATTGCCGCATACTGCTGATTAATTTTCAGCCGTGGAATGCTGTCGGCGTTGAGCTCCACGGTCCAGCGGCCGCTGACCTTGCGCACCAGCACGTCGGGAATGACATATTCCGGTTCGCTGGTTTGAATGGACTGGCCAGGACGGGGATCCAGGGACTGGATCAGATTTACCGCCTCTTTCAGCACCTCTTCTTTCAGGCGGGTCACCCGCATCAGGGTGCGGAAATCATGGTTGGCCAGAAGATCGAGATGATCGCTGATAATCAGCCGGGCCTCTTCCAGCCATGGCGTCTCTTTGGCGAACTGCGAGAGCTGGATCAGCAGGCAGTCGCGCAGATCTTTCGCCGCGACGCCAACCGGATCGAAACGCTGGATGCGCTTCAGGACGGCTTCCACTTCTTCGAGGCCGATCTCCTCATCGCCGATGCTGTCGACGATATCTTCAATCTGAACGGTGAGGTAGCCCGTATCGTCGACGGCGTCGACAATGGAGGTGGCGATGGCGCGGTCGGTATCGGTGAAGGGCGTCAGCTCGACCTGCCACATCAGGTAATCCTGCAGCGTCTGGGTGGTCTCGCCTTGATAAACGGGGAGTTCGTCGTCCTGGTAGTCCACGCCGTTGCCTGACGGCGTACCGGCGGTATAGATTTCATCCCAGCTGGCATCGAGAGGAAGCTCGTCGGGCATCTCTTTTTGCTCAAGCGCGTCGACGGTATCGAGAGACTCGCGGTCCTCCACCTCTTTCGCCTCTACCTCGTCGTGAAGATCGGTTTGCTCAAGCAACGGGTTACTTTCCAGCGCTTGCTGGAGCTCTTGCTGGAGTTCTAACGTGGACAACTGCAGCAAACGAATCGCCTGCTGCAGCTGCGGCGTCATGGCAAGCTGTTGGCTAAGCCTTAATTGCAAACCTTGCTTCATGTTCAGGGTAAATATCTCCGGCTAAAACGTCTGTAACCTCTACCCTATCAGAGTCTGAAGTCTTCCCCAAGATACACGCGCTTAACCTGCTCATCTTCGAGGATCTGCTGCGGTGTACCATGAGCGATAAGGTGTCCCTGACTGACAATATACGCGCGTTCGCAGACGGCGAGCGTCTCTCTGACGTTATGATCGGTAATCAGTACGCCGAGGCCGCTGTCGCGCAAATGCTCAATGATGCGTTTGATATCGATAACCGAGATCGGATCCACGCCGGCAAAGGGTTCATCCAGAAGAATAAATTTCGGGTTTGCCGCCAGCGCGCGAGCGATTTCGACGCGGCGGCGTTCGCCACCGGAGAGCGCCTGACCGAGGCTGTCGCGCAGGTGCTCAATATGAAACTCTTCCATCAGCTCTTTGGCGCGATCTTCCCGCTGTTCGCTGCTCAAATCGTCACGGATCTGCAGAACCGCCATCAGGTTGTCATAGACGCTCAGGCGACGGAAAATCGAGGCTTCCTGCGGCAGATAGCCGATCCCCCGGCGCGCGCGCGCGTGCAGCGGCAGCAGGCTGATGTCTTCGTCATCAATGATGATATTGCCCGCGTCGCGCGGCACAATCCCGACCACCATGTAGAAGGTGGTGGTTTTACCAGCGCCGTTGGGGCCGAGCAAGCCGACAATCTCCCCCGAGTTAACGGTGAGACTGACATCTTCCACCACGCGGCGGCCTTTATACGCTTTAGCGAGATTCTTCGCAGTTAAGGTTGCCATAACGGATTAGTTACTCTTCTTTTGCTGGTTGCCGCTTTTGTCCTGCAGCTCGGACGGCACCAGAACGGTGGTGACGCGTCGACCTTTGTCGCTGAAGGCCTGCATTTTTTGCTCTTTCACCAGATAGGTGATCTTGTCGCCCTTGATGTTGCTGTCGAGCTGTTCAAGGTACGCGTTGCCGGTCAGCACGACGTAATCGTTCTGCAGCTCATAGCGCATTTTCGACGCCCGGCCTTTTACCGGTTTGCCGTTATCCTGCATCTGGTAGAAGGTGGCCGGGTTACCGAAACCTTCGATCACCTCTTTGCCTTTTTCATTGCCCGGACGGGTGACTACCACTTTATCAGCGTTAATCTTGATCGTCCCCTGAGTCACGACCACGTTACCGGTGAAGGTGACGACGTTGCCCTGCATATCCAGCGACTGCTGATCGGATTCGATATGGATCGGCTGATCGGTATCGCCCGTCTTGGCGAGGGCCGGCAGGCTGGCGGCCAGTAACGCGCCGGCGAGCGCAATCTTAAGGCTGAGTTTGTTTGTTCTGAATTTCATAAGAGGTTCTCACCTTTTCAATCAGCTCGGCATTTTTGCTGCGAAGGTTTCCACGCATTTTCAGGCCGCTGGAATTAAATGTGGTGCCGTATAACGTCACCATGTCATCGGAGGTAACGTCCTGCGTTACCAGATTTATCTGGGCGTTATCCGTCGTAATTTTGCGCAGTTGAGAGTCTGGCGCGAGCGCATTCACCTCAACGTGCCCGTAAAGATAGAGCATCCGGTCATTTGTCAGCTTCGCTTTATCAGCCCTGACTGACCAGGTCGGCACCTTATTGGTATCAAAGGTGGTCATCACCGGTTTGGTAAACCAGGAGACCTCCTGATCGGAAAAATACTCCACGTGCTCGGCGATCAGCCGATAGCTCAGGGCGCCTTCCGGACTGTACACCACGGTGTCAGTGTGTTCGCTTTTATACGTCGGGTCGTTGGGATTGACCTCCGGTTGGGCCGTGTCGTCCGTATTCGCCAGATTCAGGCCGATGAGGATCAGCGCAAGCAGCGACAGTAAAATGATAACCCAACGTCTGGTTTTACTCATATTGATTGCCCTTTGGCCTCATCCAGCTTGCCCTGCGCCAATAGTAACAAATCGCAGACTTCGCGTACCGCGCCGCGTCCGCCATTAATCCGGGTGATGTAATCGGCGCGCGGCAGCAGCAGCGGATGCGCATCCGCGACGGCGACGCTGAGGCCCACTTCGGCCATCACCGGCCAGTCAATCAGATCGTCGCCGATGTAGGCGACTTCCTCTGGCCGCACGCCCAGTTTGTCAGTGAGATCGCGGAACGCCAGCAGCTTGTCCGACTGCCCCTGATACAAATGCGTAATGCCCAGCGTCTGACAGCGATCTTCTACCAGTTTAGCTTTTCGTCCGGTAATAATCGCCACTTCAATGCCAGAGGTCAGCGCGCAGCGGATACCATAGCCATCGCGGACGTTGAACGCTTTCAGCTCCTCGCCGTGATTACCCATATAGATAAGCCCGTCGGATAATACACCGTCGACATCGAGGATCAGTAGACGGATCTTAGCCGCGCGATCGAGAAACGTCTGGCTTACCGGCCCATAGCAGGTCGCTAACTGAGCATCAGCATTATTCATTATTTTTTCCTTACTTACACTACGCCCGCGCGCAGGAGATCGTGCATATGTACCACACCCAGCAGATGGTCGCCATCGGCAACCAGCACGCAGGTGATATGACGGGATTGCATCAGGTTTAGCGCATCCACCGCCAGGGTGCCGGGACGGATGCGGATCCCTCCCCGGGTCATGACGTCGGCAATGCTGGCATCGCGCATATCGACGCCGGTGTCGAAGACCCGGCGCAGGTCACCGTCGGTAAAGATACCGATGATGTTCATGTCGTCATCGCAGATAGCGGTCATACCTAAATTTTTACGAGTGATTTCCAGCAGCGCATCGCGCAGGGTGGCCTGCAGGCCGACGTGCGGGATCTCATCACCGGTATGCATAATATCATTGACGCGCAGCAACAGCTTACGACCGAGTGCGCCGCCCGGATGCGAGAGAGCGAAATCCTCAGCGGTAAAGCCGCGGGCCTCCAGCAGGGCGACGGCGAGGGCATCGCCCATCACCAGCGCGGCGGTGGTGCTGGAGGTGGGGGCCAGCCCTAATGGACAAGCCTCTTTCGGCACTTTCACGCACAGATGGATATCCGCCGCGCGCGCCATGCTGCTTTCTGGCCGGCTGGTGATGCAGATAAGCTTCACCTGCTGGCGTTTCAGGACCGGGATCAGCGCGAGGATTTCGTTCGATTCGCCGGAGTTCGACAGCGCAATCACCACGTCCTGCGGCGTAACCATGCCCAAATCGCCGTGCGCGGCTTCGCCTGGGTGGACAAAAAATGCCGACGTGCCGGTACTGGCGAAGGTTGCCGCCATTTTGCGGCCGATATGGCCGGATTTGCCCATCCCCATCACCACGACTTTCCCGCCGCAGCGGAAAATCGTTTCGCAGGCGCGGGTGAAATCTTCATTTATATATTGATCGAGCTGGGCCAGACCTTCACGTTCAATTTCCAGCACCTGACGGCCGGCCTGTTGAAAGTCAAAATCCGTGGGCAAATCTATTTGCGACATGATGTTATCCCGAGTCATTCAACGAAGAGCGGCGCTGTCCAGAACAGCATCGCCAACCAAACCACAAAACCACCGACCAGCAGCGCGCCAACCAGTCGTCCCGGCTGCTGCCTACGGCGCCAGCACAGCACCGCGAAGATCAGGCTGACCAGCAACATCACGCCATAGTCGCGGGTAAAGGCTTCCGCCGCAAAGGCTCCCGGCGCGATCAGCGCCGGCAAACCCAGCACCAGCGCAATATTGAGGATATTCGCGCCGATGATATTGCCGATGGCAATGTCATCTTCCCCTTTGCGCGCCCCGGCGATGGCGGTGGCCAGCTCCGGCAGGCTGGTGCCTATCGCCACTACCGTCAGGCCGACGGTCAGTTCGCTGATGGCAAAATAGTTTGCCAGCACCGTGCTGTTATCCACCACCATGCGGGTGGCCATCGGCATGACGATCATCGCCACCCCTAACCACAGCAGAGCGACCGGCAGCGACCCTTCACGCGGCAGTTCCGCCAGCTGTTCGCGGGTCAGGCTATCGCTTCCCTGGCGTTCCGCCAGACGGGCAATCTTGATGGTGAACAGCAGCCATAGCAGCGCCAGCGCCAGTAAAAACAGGCCGTCGAGACGGGACAGTTGACCATCATAGAGCACCAGCCCCGCCAGCACGCTGACCAGCAACATTAGCGGTAATTCGCGGCGCAGAATATCAGAATGCACGGTAAATGGCCTGAGTAAGGCAGCCAGACCGAGGATCAGGAGAATATTGGTGATATTGGAGCCGAGCGCGGTGCCCACCGCCAGATCGGTCTGCCCATGCAGCGAGGCCGCGGTGGAAACCATGATCTCTGGCAGGCTGGTGCCAATACTCACCACCGTCATACCAATGATCAGCGGCGGGATCCCCAACATGCGACAAAGGATGGAGGCGGCATAGACCAGACGATCGGCGCTGTAGACAACCAGCAATAAACCAATAATTAACAGAGCCGTCGCTAAGAGCATCTAAAGTCCTTTCTTCAGGTATAATCGTCGCCTCGCTGGGTTATCCCTACGCAGCGTAACGAATTCTTAATTTTGACTTTATGCGTGCCAAAAGTAAAACAAATGCCAGCTTTCGCTAACCTGTGCAGGTAAGATTCTGTAAAAATGTTGTGATTGTGGCGTAAGAAAGGGCGATGCTTGCCCATCAGGTGCTTAGTAAGGATGATTTTATGAGCCAAACTCAGGCGAATTTAGTTGAAGTGCGCGGTATCCGCTTTTCTCGCGGCGATCGCGTGATCTTCGACGACATCTCGCTGTCGGTGCCGCGCGGTAAAATTACTGCGATTATGGGACCTTCGGGGATCGGCAAGACTACCCTGTTACGCCTGATCGGCGGACAGATCCCGCCGGACAGGGGAGAGATCCTGTTCGATGGCGAGAACGTGCCGCAGATGACCCGTTCACGTCTGTACACGGTGCGTAAGCGGATGAGCATGCTGTTCCAGTCCGGGGCGCTGTTTACCGACCTCAATGTTTTTGACAACGTCGCCTACCCGCTGCGCGAACATACGCATCTGCCGCCTGCGCTGCTGCATACGACGGTGATGATGAAGCTGGAGGCGGTGGGGCTGCGCGGTGCGGCGAAGTTAATGCCCTCCGAGCTTTCCGGCGGCATGGCGCGCCGCGCCGCCCTGGCGAGGGCCATCGCCCTGGAGCCGGATCTCATTATGTTCGACGAACCGTTCGTCGGGCAGGATCCCATCACCATGGGCGTGCTGGTGAAGCTGATTTCTGAACTCAACAGCACGCTGGGCGTCACCTGCATCGTGGTTTCGCACGATGTGCCTGAGGTGCTGAGCATCGCGGACTATGCGTATATCGTGGCGGATAAAAAGATTGTCGCCCACGGCAGCGCCCAGTCGCTACGGGAGAATGCCGACCCTCGGGTTCGTCAGTTCATTGATGGTATTGCCGACGGCCCGGTGCCGTTCCGTTATCCGGCTGGCGACTATCACCATGATTTATTAGGCATAGGGAGTTGAGCGACTGATGCTGTTTAATGCGCTGGCCGCGCTAGGCCATCGCGGTATTAAAACCACCGCGACCTTTGGACGCGCCGGATTAATGCTGTTTAACGCCGTTGTCGGCAAACCAGAGTTTCGCAAGCACGCGCCGCTGCTGGTTCGTCAACTCTACAACGTCGGCGTTCTGTCGATGCTGATTATCATTGTATCGGGCCTGTTTATCGGTATGGTGCTCGGGCTGCAGGGTTATCTGGTCTTAACTACCTACAGCGCTGAGACCAGTCTTGGCATGCTGGTGGCGCTGTCGCTGCTGCGCGAGCTGGGGCCGGTGGTCGCCGCGCTGCTGTTTGCCGGTCGCGCCGGGTCGGCGCTGACCGCCGAGATTGGCCTGATGCGGGCCACGGAACAGCTCTCCAGTATGGAGATGATGGCGGTGGATCCGCTGCGCCGCGTCATTTCTCCCCGTTTCTGGGCCGGCGTCATTTCGCTGCCGCTGCTGACGATTATCTTCGTCGCGGTGGGGATCTGGGGTGGCGCGCTGGTGGGCGTGAGCTGGAAGGGCATTGACGGTGGTTTTTTCTGGACCGCGATGCAAAATGCCGTCGACTGGCGAATGGATCTGGTGAACTGCCTGATTAAGAGCCTGGTATTCGCCATTACGGTAACCTGGATTGCGTTATTCAATGGTTATGACGCTATCCCCACTTCCGCCGGGATTAGCCGGGCGACTACACGCACCGTGGTGCATGCGTCGCTGGCGGTTCTGGGGCTGGATTTTGTGCTGACTGCGCTGATGTTTGGGAATTGAGTTCATGCAAACGAAAAAAAATGAAATCTGGGTAGGGGTGTTCTTACTGGTGGCGCTGCTGGCGGCGCTGTTTGTCTGCCTGAAGGCGGCAAACGTCACCTCGTTACGTACCGAGCCGACTTACCGTCTTTACGCGACCTTCGATAATATCGGCGGCCTGAAAGCGCGCTCGCCGGTGCGCATCGGCGGTGTGGTTGTTGGCCGCGTGGCGGACATCACCCTCGACCCGAAAACCTATCTGCCGCGCGTGGAGCTCGATATTGATGAGCGCTACAACCATATCCCCGATACCAGTTCGCTGGCGATCCGCACCTCTGGCCTGCTGGGCGAGCAGTATCTGGCGCTGAACGTCGGTTTTGAAGACCCGGACCTCGGGACGACTATCCTTAAAGACGGCGGTACTATCCAGGACACCAAGTCCGCCATGGTGCTGGAAGATCTGATTGGTCAGTTCCTTTATAACAGCAAGGGCGGCGACAATCAGAATTCTGGCAATGATAAGGCCGAGGCAGAAGGTCATACTGACGCGACGCCGGCAGCCGGCACGACGCATTAATTTCAGGAGAAATACGATATGTTTAAACGCTTACTCATGGTCGCCATGCTGGTGATTGCCCCGCTGACCGCGGTCCAGGCGGCAGACCAGTCCAATCCGTATAAGCTGATGAATGAAGCGGCGCAGAAAACCTTCGATCGCCTGAAGAATGAACAGCCGAAGATCAAGGCCAACCCTAACTATCTGCGCGACATCGTCGACCAGGAGCTTCTGCCGTATGTGCAGGTGAAGTATGCCGGCGCGCTGGTGCTGGGCCGCTATTACAAAGAAGCCACCCCGGCGCAGCGTGAAGCCTATTTTGCCGCCTTCCGTGAATACCTGAAGCAGGCCTATGGCCAGGCGCTGGCCATGTACCATGGTCAGACCTACCAGATTGCCCCGGAACAGCCGCTGGGCAGCGCGACCATCATTCCGATCCGCGTCACCATCCTCGACCCGAATGGCCGTCCGCCGGTACGTCTCGACTTCCAGTGGCGTAAAAACACCCAGACCGGCAACTGGCAGGCCTACGATATGATCGCGGAAGGGGTCAGCATGATCACCACCAAACAAAACGAGTGGAGCGATCTGCTGCGTACCAAGGGCGTTGATGGCCTGACCGCGCAGCTGAAAGCGATCTCCGCTCAGCCGATCACCCTGGAACAGAAAAAATAATGAGCGGGCAGCTGAGCTGGACTCGTGATGGCGAGACGCTGGCGCTGCACGGAGAGCTGGATCAGGATCTGCTGGTCCCGCTCTGGGAGGCACGCGCCCAGGCGACGGCGGGGACAGCGATCATCGATCTCAGCCAGACCACGCGCGTGGACACGGCGGGCCTGGCGCTGTTAGTGCATTTTGTCGCGCTGATTCGCCGCCAGGGCCGGGAAGCGCAGCTGATCGGCAAGAGCGAAAATCTGCAAACGCTGGTCGGTCTTTACAACCTGCCTGCCGATATGATCCCATAATCTTTTCAGTGCCTTAGCGCTGAAGCTATTCCGAAAGCCCCGGCAATCTTTTCGCCGGGGCTTTTTGCTTGTTTAAGACCGCGCCACTTTCCTCTAAGATGTTGGGCTGTTTTCACTATCAGATAAATTTGAGCCCATGGAAAATCATGAAATTCAGACCGTGCTGATGAACGCACTCCCCCTCCAGGAAGTCCACGTCTCTGGCGATGGCAGCCACTTTCAGGTTATTGCTGTGGGTGAGATGTTCGATGGCATGAGTCGGGTTAAAAAGCAGCAGAGCGTCTACGCGCCGCTGATGGAATATATTGCTGACAACCGCATCCATGCGCTGTCGATCAAGGCCTTTACTCCGCAGGAGTGGGCGCGAGACCGCAAACTAAATGGCTTCTAAGCTGTGGGGGATCCCCTGCAGCGTATGTGAATTTTTAATAGAGAACAGAATCAATGGATAAATTCCGTGTTCAGGGGCCGACTCGCCTTCAGGGCGAAGTCACCATCTCCGGTGCAAAAAACGCCGCCCTGCCAATCCTCTTTTCCGCGCTGCTTGCCGAAGAGCCGGTAGAGATCCAGAACGTACCTAAGCTGAAAGACATCGATACCACCATGAAGCTGCTGAGTCAGCTGGGCGCGAAGGTAGAGCGCAATGGTTCGGTGTGGATTGACGCCGGCCCGGTCGATGTATTCTGTGCTCCGTACGATCTGGTGAAAACCATGCGCGCCTCCATCTGGGCGCTGGGCCCGCTGGTGGCGCGTTTCGGTCAGGGACAAGTCTCTCTGCCTGGCGGCTGCGCCATCGGCGCGCGTCCGGTCGATCTGCATATTAGCGGGCTGGAACAGCTGGGCGCCGAGATCAAACTGGAAGAAGGTTATGTTAAAGCCTCGGTCAATGGTCGTCTGAAAGGCGCGCATATCGTGATGGATAAAGTGAGCGTCGGCGCCACCGTCACTATCATGAGCGCAGCGACCCTCGCCGAGGGGACGACGATTATCGAAAACGCCGCTCGCGAGCCGGAGATCGTCGATACCGCGAACTTCCTTAACGCGCTGGGCGCAAAAATCAGCGGCCAGGGCACCGATCGCATCACCATCGAAGGCGTGCAGCGTCTGGGCGGCGGCGTTTACCGCGTGCTGCCGGACCGTATTGAAACCGGGACCTTCCTGGTTGCCGCAGCCATTTCCGGCGGCAAGATCCTCTGCCGTCACGCGCAACCAGATACCCTGGACGCCGTACTGGCGAAGCTGCGCGACGCCGGAGCGGACATCGAAACGGGCGAAGACTGGATCAGCCTTGATATGCACGGCAACCGTCCGAAAGCGGTTAACGTGCGTACCGCGCCGCATCCGGGCTTCCCGACCGATATGCAGGCCCAGTTCACGCTGCTCAACCTGGTCGCGGAAGGGACCGGCGTGATCACCGAAACGATCTTTGAAAACCGCTTTATGCACATTCCGGAACTGATCCGTATGGGCGCCCACGCGGAGATCGAGAGCAATACCGCGATCTGTCACGGCGTGGAGCAGCTTTCGGGCGCGCAGGTGATGGCGACCGATTTGCGTGCCTCGGCGAGCCTCGTGCTGGCAGGTTGTATCGCTGAGGGAACCACCATCGTCGATCGCATCTATCATATCGATCGTGGCTATGAGCGTATCGAAGATAAACTGCAGGCGCTGGGTGCCAATATTCAGCGCGTGAAAGGCGAGTAACCGCATCCTGTCAGGGCCCGGGCGTCTATCCCGGGTCCTTGTCGAACAATCACATCACTTGTCCATCTTCTTTTGACGCATCATCTGCGTTCTGTCGATAAACTCATGCGTTACCGGGTCATGGTAGCGTGACGGCCAGATGACCCACGGCTGTGTATCCAGCGCCGTGGCGATGATTAATTCGCCTTTCGGCCAGGGGCGGGTCAGGGCGTTCGCCAGCGTTGAAGAACTCAGACCGTGCCGTCGCGACTCTGCCGCCAGCGATGTTCCCCGTTTACGTAATCCCGCAACAATATCTGCGGGATGCCAGTCGATGAACTTATCCATAAATTCTCCTGGTGATAAAGATCCTGATCGGCCCATATGGGCGACGGGGACACTATACCCGCGCACCAGGTAAGGTTCTAACAAGTTCTGTTAAAGCGCCGGAATATTCAGAATGTATCAAGGTATCCGGAAATTTACGGTAAGAAATGGGTTTTTACTGGAACTTTCCCGCGCATTGCGCGGGAAGGGGGAGGAGATTAATGATCGCGCTGAACCGCGATATGCGCCAGCCCGATCAAGGCTTCACGCCAGGGGGTGTCAGGGAGAACCTGCAGCGCGGCAATCGCTTTGTCAGCTTCTTCTTCGGCACGTTTCTGCGTCCACTCCAGCGAACCGCAGGCAGCCATCGTTTCCAGGACGGCATCCAGCAGATGGCGGCCGTTGCCCTGCTCGATTGCCCCGCGAATCATCGCCGATTGATCGGCGGTACCATGGTGCATGGCGTGCAGCAGCGGTAGCGTCGGTTTGCCTTCGTTGAGGTCGTCACCGACGTTTTTACCAAGCCGCTCTCCGTCGGAGCTGTAATCGAGTAAATCGTCGATCAGCTGGAAAGCGGTGCCGAGATAGCGGCCATAATCCTGCAACGCGCGCTCTTCTTCCGCAGTGCAGTCGGCCAGTAATCCCGCACACTGCGAGGCAGCCTCAAACAGACGCGCCGTCTTGCTGTAGATGACGCGCATGTAGTTCTCTTCCGTGATATCCGGGTCATTGACGTTCATCAGCTGCAGCACTTCGCCTTCGGCAATGACGTTCACCGCTTCCGACATGACCTCGAGGATCTTCAGCGAGCCCAACTGGGTCATCATCTGAAAGGCGCGGGTATAGATAAAATCGCCGACCAGCACGCTGGCGGCATTGCCAAACGCCGCATTTGCCGTGGCTTTGCCGCGACGCATATCAGACTCATCGACGACGTCGTCATGCAGCAGGGTGGCGGTATGAATAAATTCAATCAGCGCAGCAATGGTGACATGCGCGCTCCCCTGATAGCCCACCGCGCGGGCGGCGAGCACAGCAATCATCGGGCGAATGCGTTTGCCGCCGCCGCTGACGATGTAATAGCCTAACTGATTGATAAGCTGAACATCGGAGTTGAGTTGCTCAAGAATCGTCGCATTGACACCCGCCATATCTTGCGCGGTTAACTCATTGATTTTTTCTAAATTCATCGCAAAAGCCGGGCCAAATGTCCTGTTACCATGAATCCAGGTGGGATCACAGAAGGATTAAGACAGAATTAAAAGAAGTTATGATTGTACTGAAAAATTGCCGTAGATAAACGTTGTCGTGAAAGTTGTGTTTTTTTTCTGCATTGATCGCTAATCGCTCTTGTCAAAGGCTCGCGTTTTGCGTAATATTCGCGCCCTATTGTGAATATTTATAGCGCACTCTGAATCACACGAAGAGGTGCGCGGAAGCGGAGTTTTATATGTACGCGGTTTTCCAAAGTGGTGGTAAACAACACCGAGTAAGCGAAGGTCAGACCGTTCGCCTGGAAAAGCTGGACATCGCAACTGGCGAAGCTGTTGAGTTCGCTGAAGTGCTGATGATCGCAAACGGTGAAGAAATCAAGATCGGCGTTCCTTTCGTTGAGGGCGGCGTAATCAAAGCTGAAGTTGTTGCTCACGGTCGTGGCGAGAAAGTTAAAATCGTTAAGTTTCGTCGTCGTAAACACTATCGTAAGCAGCAGGGCCATCGTCAGTGGTTCACTGATGTGAAAATCACTGGCATCAGCGCCTAAGACCTGAGGAGTAGATTTAAATGGCACATAAAAAGGCTGGCGGCTCGACTCGTAACGGTCGCGATTCAGAAGCTAAACGTCTGGGCGTAAAACGTTTCGGCGGTGAAGCAGTTCTGGCAGGTAGCATCATCGTTCGTCAACGTGGTACCAAATTCCACGCTGGCACCAACGTTGGTTGCGGCCGTGACCACACTCTGTTCGCTTTGACTGACGGTAAAGTCAAGTTCGAAGTTAAAGGCCCGAAAAACCGTAAATTCATCAGCATCGTTGCTGAATAAGTTTTTCGCGTCCCGGTAACGGATGAAAGCCCCGCAACACGTTGCGGGGCTTTTTACATTCGTCTACCGGAAAATTTTTGCAGGGAAACAGGCATGAAGCAGCAGGCTGGGATTGGCATTATTCTGGCGCTTACCACCGCGATGTGTTGGGGAGCGTTGCCGATTGCAATGAAGCAGGTTCTTGAGGTGATGGCGCCGCCAACGGTGGTGTTTTATCGCTTCCTGATGGCCAGTATTGGCCTTGGCGCGATCCTCGCGATCAAAGGCAAACTGCCGCCGCTGCGAATTTTTCGCAAGCCGCGCTGGCTGGTCTTATTAGCGATTGCCACCGGCGGCCTGTTCGGTAATTTCATCCTGTTCAGTTCTTCCCTGCAGTATCTCAGCCCCACGGCTTCTCAGGTCATCGGCCAGCTATCGCCGGTAGGCATGATGGTGGCTAGCGTCGTGATTCTGAAAGAGCGCATGCGCGGCACCCAGGTGGTGGGCGCGTTGATGCTGCTCAGCGGGTTGGTGATGTTCTTCAACACCAGCCTGATTGAAATCTTTACCCGCCTGACGGACTACACGTGGGGGGTAATTTTCGGCGTTGCTGCCGCCACGGTGTGGGTAAGCTACGGCGTCGCGCAAAAGGTGTTATTGCGCCGTCTGGCATCACAGCAGATACTATTTTTGCTGTACACTTTATGTACGATTGCATTACTGCCGCTCGCTGAGCCTGGGGTGATATCCCGGTTAAGCAGCTGGCAACTGGCATGCCTGATTTTTTGCGGGCTGAATACCCTGGTCGGCTACGGGGCGCTGGCGGAAGCCATGGCGCGCTGGCAGGCGGCGCAGGTCAGCGCGTTAATCACCTTGACGCCACTGTTTACGCTACTGTTTTCTGATTTATTATCAATGGCCTGGCCCGATGTTTTCGCCAGACCGATGTTAAACCTGATTGGTTATCTCGGTGCGTTTGTCGTGGTTGCGGGCGCGATGTATTCCGCCATCGGTCATCGTCTTTGGGGACGTTGGCGTAAGCGAGAGGCGGTAGTACCGCTGCCCCGCTCAGGCGAATGATTTACGGAGAGTAAAATGAAGTTTGTAGATGAAGCAACGATCCTGGTCGTAGCAGGTGACGGCGGCAATGGTTGCGTAAGCTTCCGCCGCGAAAAATATATTCCGAAAGGCGGCCCGGACGGCGGCGATGGCGGTGACGGCGGCGATGTCTGGCTGGAAGCGGACGAGAACCTGAATACCCTGATCGACTACCGTTTTGAAAAATCTTTCCGCGCCGAACGCGGGCAGAATGGCCAGAGCCGCGACTGTACCGGTAAGCGTGGTAAAGACGTGACGGTAAAAGTGCCGGTCGGGACCCGGGTTATCGACCAGGGCACCGGCGAGACCATGGGCGATATGACCAAACACGGTCAGCGTCTGATGGTGGCGAAGGGCGGCTGGCACGGTCTGGGCAACACCCGTTTTAAATCATCCGTTAACCGTACGCCGCGTCAGAAGACCATGGGTACGCCGGGTGATAAGCGCGACCTGCAGCTGGAGCTGATGCTGCTGGCGGACGTCGGAATGCTGGGGATGCCGAACGCCGGTAAATCCACCTTTATCCGTGCGGTCTCCGCCGCCAAGCCGAAAGTGGCTGACTATCCGTTTACCACCCTGGTGCCAAGCCTGGGCGTGGTGCGTATGGACAATGAGAAGAGCTTTGTGGTCGCCGATATCCCGGGGCTGATTGAAGGCGCAGCGGAAGGCGCAGGCCTCGGCATCCGCTTCCTCAAGCACCTTGAGCGCTGCCGCGTATTGCTGCACCTGATCGACATCGAGCCTATCGACGGTTCCGATCCGGTTGAGAACGCGCGCATCATCATCGGCGAGCTGGAGAAATACAGCGAGAAGCTGGCCTCCAAACCGCGCTGGTTAGTCTTTAACAAGATTGACCTGATGGACAAAGCGGAAGCCGAAGCTAAAGCGAAGGCGATTGCTGAAGCGCTGGGTTGGGAAGAGAAATTCTACCTGATCTCCGCCGCCAGCCAGCAGGGCGTAAAAGATCTGTGCTGGGACGTGATGACCTTCATCATCGAAAACCCCATCGTGCAGGCGGAAGAGGAGCAGAAGCCGGAGAAAGTCGAGTTTATGTGGGACGACTATCACCGTCAGCAGCTTGAAGAGGCCGAAGCCGAAGTGGAAGATGACGAAGACTGGGATGACGACTGGGACGAAGACGACGAAGAAGGCGTTGAATTCATCTACAAACGTTAATCCTGACTTCTCTGGATCAAAAAGGGCCGCATCTGATGCGGCCCTTTTGTTTTTAGTTGTTCTGGTACAAATCTTTATAAAGCCGGCTTTCAAAGCGTACCAAGGGTATGCGGCGGTTACGCTGATCGGCTGGCTCCACGGCGTAGCCGGAGAGGTATTGCACGAAGGCCACCTTTTGCCCGCTGGCGGTAGTGATGAAGCCCGCAAGGTTATAAACCCCCTGCAGCGACCCGGTTTTCGCCGAGACTTTGCCATCGACGCCCGCCTGATGGAGGCCGGCGCGATACTGCAGCGAGCCGTCATGGCCCGCCAGCGGCAGCATAGAGATGAAGTTGAGCTCGGTGTCGTGCTGGGCGATATACTGCAACACCTGCATCATGGTCGCCGGGGCGATCAGGTTGTGGCGCGACAGGCCAGAGCCGTCGGCGATGATGGTGTTGCCGAGATCAACCCCAGCCTGTTGACGCAGGATCTGACGTACGGCATCGGACCCTGCCCGCCAGGTCCCTGGTACGCCGAACCGGGCATGACCGATGGTACGAAAAACGGTATCCGCGATCATGTTGTCGGATTTCTTCAGCATGATCCGCAGCAGATCGTGCAGCGGCGCCGACTGGGTGGTGGCTAATACCGTGCCGGGCTCATTGGCCAGCGTCTGACGCAGCAGCGTGCCGCTATAGGCGATCCCCGCCTGCTTCAGCTCCGCTTTAAGGATCGCCCCGGCGTAGCTGGCGCCATCCTGTATCGCGAAGGCCAGCGGCAGCGGTTCGCTACGCTGCGGCAGGCAGCCGGTGAGGGTATAGCGATTGAGGTCGCCCGGCACCACGTCCAGTTCGCAATACTGGGCTTCCGATGAGCCACGCGCCAGGGTGCGAACCTGACTGAACATGGTGACCGGATAATAGGAGGCGACGCGAATGAAGGCGAGATCGCCCGGCTTCTGCGCGCTATACAGCGAGACCGAGAAGCAGTTGCGGTCGACAATCGCCGCCGCAGGCGGAGCGCTGAAGCATTGCGTCAGGTCGTTCCACGGCCACCCCGGCGCTTTATCATGGCTGGCGAAGACCGAGGTATCGATAAGCACATTGCCGTCGATACGCTGCACGCCAGCTTTTTTCAGCGTCGCCACCATGTTACGAATATCCTGCCGCTTCAGCGTCGGGTCGCCGCCGAAGCGGGCGATCAGATCGCCTTTCAGCACGCCGCCGTCCAGTGAGCCTTTGGTTTCCAGCGTGGTGGTGAAGCGAAAATCGGGACCCAGCTGCAGCAGGGCCGCCAGCGCGGTGATGACCTTTTGCGTACTGGCCGGAAGCGCCATTTGCTGGCTGTGATAGTCGATTTCCGGCGTCGATGCGCCGACCTTTTGCGCCATAAAGGCAAGGTTCGCACCGGCGGGAAGCTGGGTGATGTACTCGTCAATATTCGCCGCCTGAGCGCTAAGCGCTATACCGGCAGTCAATCCGATGATAAATCTGGGAAATCGCATAATCTCGCGCTAACAACCTGAAGCCAGGCCGTCATACTACGGTGCAACGCCCAGTAAAGTAAACGATGACCCATAATGAACTTCGGGGTAAAATACCTATCAAATGAAAAATTGCTGCTGACCTGGGGAGTGTTTCCCGGGTCGGTTTCTTTTTGCTCGTGTCCTGCCCGTGGACAGGACAGGTGGCGGAGCGGAGCTATCCGTTTCCTGAAGGAATGATAAAGAGGTATAACTAATGCAAGCGATTCCGATGACCTTACGTGGCGCTGAAAAACTGCGCGAAGAACTGGATTATCTGAAGTCTGTGCGTCGTCCTGAAATCATTGCCGCTATTGCTGAGGCCCGTGAACACGGCGATCTGAAAGAGAATGCCGAGTATCACGCCGCGCGTGAACAGCAGGGCTTCTGCGAAGGGCGTATCAAGGATATCGAAGCGAAGCTGTCCAATGCGCAGGTTATCGATATCACCAAAATGCCGAACAATGGCCGGGTGATTTTTGGCTCTACTGTCAGCGTGCTGAACCTCGATACTGACGAGGAACAGACCTACCGTATCGTGGGCGATGACGAAGCTGATTTTAAGCAGAATCTGATCTCCGTGAACTCGCCGATTGCCCGTGGTCTGATCGGTAAAGAGCAGGATGACGTCGTGACTATCCGTACACCGGGTGGGGAAGTGGAATACGAAATTACCAAGGTTGAATACCTGTAAGGCGTATTTCCCGCTACGATGTTTATAGATTGTAAAGAAAGGAAAAAGGCCGCATAGCGGCCTTTTATCAACGTCACGAGCATGGCATTTTGCTCGCCTGGCCACAGAAATCCCTCGTTTTACACAAAGTTGTGTCAGGATTGAGGATATTCTTAGCGTGGCAGCGAGATTTTACGCTCTGGCGTTGGGCGGTACAGAACCAGCGTTTTACCGATGACCTGTACGTTACAGGCGCCGGTTTCGCGCACGATGGCTTCCACGATCAAGGCTTTAGTTTCGCGATCTTCTGAGGCGATCTTCACCTTGATGAGTTCATGGTGCCCTAACGCTTGTTCGATCTCGGCCAGTACCCCTTCGGTCAAACCATTGTTGCCAAGCATAACTACCGGCTTGAGCGGATGTGCCAGACCTTTCAGGTGCTGTTTTTGTTTAGTACTCAGATTCATCGTATTTTTTTGCTTACGTTGGGATTGAAAACGGGTCATTCTACCGCCATCTCCCATATATCGCCAAACTACCGCGTCGATTTTTACGCAGTAAAGTACGATGAACCCGAACGGGAATGTTAAATGACAGGTAAAAAGCGTTCTGCCAGCTCAAGCCGCTGGCTTCAGGAACACTTTAGCGATAAATATGTTCAACAGGCACAGAAAAAGGGGTTACGTTCCCGTGCCTGGTTTAAACTTGATGAAATACAGCAAAGTGACAAAATTTTTAAGCCGGGGATGACGATAGTTGACCTCGGCGCTGCTCCCGGGGGCTGGTCGCAGTATGCGGTCACGCAGATCGGCAACAGCGGCCGCATCATCGCTTGCGATCTTTTACCAATGGATCCAATCGTTGGTGTGGACTTCCTTCAGGGCGACTTTCGTGATGAATTAGTCCTGAAAGCGTTACTTGAGCGAGTAGGCGACAGTAAAGTACAAGTGGTCATGTCCGATATGGCGCCGAATATGTGCGGAACACCGGCGGTGGATATTCCCCGGGCGATGTATCTGGTAGAACTGGCGCTTGAAATGTCTCGTGATGTATTAGCGCCAGGTGGTAGTTTTGTAGTGAAGGTGTTCCAGGGCGAAGGCTTCGATGAGTATCTTCGAGAAATTCGCTCCCTGTTTACGAAGGTCAAAGTTCGTAAGCCGGACTCTTCCCGCGCTCGTTCGCGTGAAGTGTATATTGTAGCGACCGGGCGTAAACCATAACCGGCAGATTTCAAATGAAAGTTTGAAAGAAACTGGATATAGCGTATCCTGACGCTGTTTTTAACACAGTTGTAATAAGAGGTTAATCCCTTGAGTGACATGGCGAAAAACCTAATACTCTGGCTGGTCATTGCCGTTGTGCTGATGTCAGTATTCCAGAGCTTTGGGCCCAGCGAGTCGAATGGCCGCAAGGTGGATTATTCTACCTTCCTGCAAGAGGTCAATCAGGACCAGGTTCGCGAAGCGCGTATCAACGGACGTGAGATCAACGTTACCAAGAAAGATAGTAACCGTTACACGACTTACATTCCGGTTAACGATCCGAAGCTGCTCGATAACCTGTTGACTAAAAACGTCAAAGTTGTTGGTGAACCACCAGAAGAGCCAAGCCTGCTGGCTTCCATCTTCATCTCCTGGTTCCCAATGCTGCTGTTGATCGGCGTCTGGATCTTTTTTATGCGGCAAATGCAGGGCGGCGGCGGAAAGGGCGCGATGTCCTTCGGCAAAAGCAAAGCCCGTATGCTGACGGAAGATCAGATCAAAACCACTTTTGCTGACGTTGCCGGGTGTGACGAAGCGAAAGAGGAAGTCGGCGAACTGGTGGAATACCTGCGTGAGCCGAGCCGCTTCCAGAAACTGGGCGGTAAGATCCCGAAAGGCGTCCTGATGGTCGGTCCTCCGGGTACCGGTAAAACGCTGCTGGCGAAAGCGATCGCTGGCGAAGCAAAAGTGCCGTTCTTTACTATTTCCGGTTCTGACTTCGTAGAAATGTTCGTCGGTGTTGGTGCATCCCGTGTGCGTGACATGTTCGAACAGGCTAAGAAAGCAGCGCCTTGCATCATCTTCATCGATGAAATCGACGCCGTCGGCCGCCAGCGTGGCGCCGGTCTTGGCGGTGGTCACGATGAACGTGAGCAGACCCTGAACCAGATGCTGGTTGAGATGGACGGCTTCGAAGGTAACGAAGGCATTATCGTTATCGCGGCGACTAACCGTCCGGACGTTCTTGACCCCGCGCTGCTGCGTCCGGGCCGTTTTGACCGCCAGGTGGTGGTTGGCCTGCCGGATGTTCGCGGTCGTGAGCAGATCCTGAAAGTGCATATGCGTCGCGTTCCGCTGGCGCCGGATATCGATGCGGCAATCATTGCTCGCGGTACCCCTGGCTTCTCCGGTGCGGACCTGGCCAACCTGGTCAACGAAGCGGCCCTGTTTGCTGCCCGCGGCAACAAACGCGTCGTATCGATGGTTGAGTTCGAAAAAGCGAAAGACAAAATCATGATGGGTGCGGAACGCCGCTCCATGGTGATGACGGAAGCGCAGAAAGAGTCCACCGCTTACCACGAAGCGGGCCACGCGATTATCGGTCGTCTGGTGCCGGAGCACGATCCGGTGCACAAAGTGACGATTATCCCGCGCGGTCGTGCGCTGGGTGTGACCTTCTTCCTGCCGGAAGGCGATGCGATCAGCGCCAGCCGTCAGAAACTGGAAAGTCAGATCTCCACCCTGTACGGCGGTCGTCTGGCGGAAGAGATTATCTACGGTCCGGAACATGTTTCTACCGGTGCGTCTAACGACATTAAAGTGGCGACGAACCTGGCGCGTAACATGGTGACCCAGTGGGGCTTCTCCGACAAACTTGGTCCGCTGCTGTACGCGGAAGAAGAGGGTGAAGTGTTCCTCGGCCGCAGCGTCGCGAAAGCGAAGCATATGTCCGATGAAACCGCGCGTATCATCGACCAGGAAGTGAAATCGCTGATTGAGCGTAACTACGGTCGTGCTCGCCAGCTGCTGAACGACAATATGGACATTCTGCACGCGATGAAAGATGCGCTCATGAAGTATGAGACCATCGATGCGCCGCAGATTGACGACCTGATGGCTCGTCGCGATGTTCGTCCGCCAGCGGGTTGGGAAGAACCCGGTTCTTCTAACAACTCTGACAACAATGGCACGCCTCGTGCGCCGCGTCCGGTCGATGAACCGCGTACGCCGAACCCGGGCAACACCATGTCAGAGCAGCTGGGCGACAAATAAGCTGCCGCTGTTGATGTCTTGTTTTAACCTTAAAACCCCGGGGCGCCCGCTCCGGGGTTTTTCTTTTTTAACCTCTTCAGTCTCAGGGATTTTGTGATGAAACTTGTAGCCCAGGGCTCAACCCTCGATCTCTCTCACCCCCACGTGATGGGTATTCTTAATGTGACGCCTGACTCCTTCTCCGATGGCGGCGCCCATAATTCGCTGATTGAGGCGGTGAAGCATGCCAATCTGATGATCAACGCCGGGGCGACCATCATTGATATCGGCGGTGAATCGACGCGGCCAGGGGCGGCTGAGGTTAGCGTGGAAGAGGAGCTTGCGCGGGTGATCCCGGTGGTGGAGGCTATCGCCCAGCGCTTTGAGGTGTGGATCTCCGTGGATACCTCCAAAGCGGAGGTTATCCGCGAATCCGCCCGGGCAGGGGCGCATATCATTAACGATATTCGTTCGCTGACCGAACCCGGCGCGTTGCAGGCTGCGGCGGAAACCGGGCTGCCGGTGTGTCTGATGCATATGCAGGGACAGCCGAAAACCATGCAGGAGGCGCCGAAGTATGAGGATGTCTTCGCCGATGTGGAGTGCTTTTTTAATGAACACATCGTGCGCTGCGAACAGGCAGGGATCGCAAAAGAAAAATTGCTGCTCGACCCGGGATTCGGTTTCGGTAAAAATCTCACCCACAATTATCAACTGCTGGCCAGGCTGGGAGAGTTTCATCACTTTGGTCTGCCGCTGCTGGTCGGTATGTCGCGTAAGTCGATGGTAGGTCAGTTGCTGAACGTCGGGCCGTCGGAACGGCTGAACGGCAGCCTGGCGTGTGCCGTCATTGCAGCAATGCAGGGCGCGCAGATTATCCGCGTCCATGATGTCAAAGAAACGGTAGAAGCGCTGCGCGTGGTGGAAGCCACTCTCGCCGCTAAGGGAAAAAAACGTTATGAGTAACCGCAAGTATTTTGGCACCGATGGTATTCGTGGCCGCGTCGGCGATGCGCCGATCACTCCGGAATTTGTGCTTAAGCTCGGCTGGGCGGCGGGCAAAGTGTTAGCGCGTCACGGCTCGCGTAAAATTATCATCGGCAAGGATACCCGTATTTCGGGCTATATGCTGGAATCGGCGCTGGAAGCCGGGCTGGCGGCAGCGGGGCTCTCTGCGTCGTTCACCGGGCCAATGCCAACGCCGGCGATCGCCTACCTGACGCGCGCCTTTCGCGCCGAGGCGGGGATCGTCATTTCCGCTTCACATAACCCTTTCTACGACAACGGCATCAAGTTCTTCTCCATTGAGGGCACCAAGCTGCCGGATGATGTGGAAGAGGCGATTGAAGCCGAAATGGAGAAAGAACTCACCTGTGTGGACTCGGCTGAGCTGGGTAAAGCCAGCCGCATCGTCGATGCCGCGGGCCGCTACATTGAGTTTTGTAAAGGCACCTTTCCTAACGAGCTGAGCCTCTCCACGCTGAAAGTGGTGGTGGACTGTGCGCACGGCGCAACCTACCACATCGCGCCCAATGTTTTCCGCGAACTGGGCGCCCAGGTTATCGCGATGGGCTGCGAGCCTGACGGCCTCAACATCAACGAAGAGGTCGGGGCCACCGACGTGCGGGCGCTGCAGGCGCGCGTGCTGGCGGAAAAAGCCGATCTGGGCATTGCCTACGATGGCGATGGCGATCGGGTGATCATGGTTGACCACGAAGGCAATAAAGTCGATGGTGACCAGATCCTCTACATCATCGCCCGGGAAGGGCTGCGTCAGGGACAGCTGCGCGGCGGCGCCGTCGGTACGCTGATGAGCAATATGGGCCTGGAGCTGGCGCTCAAGCAGCTGGGCATCCCGTTTGCCCGCGCTAAGGTGGGTGACCGCTATGTGCTGGAGATGCTCCAGGAAAAAGGCTGGCGCATCGGTGCGGAAAACTCCGGCCATGTGATTCTGCTGGATAAAACCACCACCGGCGATGGCATCGTCGCCAGTTTGCAGGTGGTCGCGGCGATGGTACGCAACCACATGAGCCTGCATGACCTGTGCAGCGGCATGAAGATGTTCCCTCAGCTGCTGGTGAATGTGCGCTTTACCGAGGGCAGCGGTAACCCTCTGGAGAATGAGCATGTCAAAGCGGTGACCGCAGAAGTGGAAGCGGCGTTAGGTAAGCGTGGCCGCGTCCTGCTGCGTAAATCGGGTACGGAACCGCTGATCCGCGTTATGGTGGAAGGCGAGCATGAAGATCAGGTGCACGAGTTTGCGCATCGCATCGCCGAAGCGGTAAAAAGCGTCTAAGCTTGTCGGCTAAGTGGTTAAAAAGGCGGCGCTTGCCGCCTTTTTTATGATCGAACACCGGCTTTTTGCTGTTTTTTTCTGCAGTTGATACAATGTGTCGAAATTGCCCTTGCGAAGGTCATTCGCTTTGGTTAGTATTCACACCCGCTTCAGTGGGAAACGTTAAAACGTCCCGCTTTATTGGTCGAAGCACTTGGTATGCGGCGAATCCGCAAGGAACAGGTTGATTATGTACGAAGCTCTTTTGGTTGTTTTCCTTATTGTAGCGATTGGCCTCGTAGGTCTGGTTATGCTGCAGCAAGGTAAAGGCGCTGATATGGGAGCCTCCTTCGGTGCAGGCGCTTCCGGCACATTGTTTGGGTCCAGCGGTTCTGGTAACTTCATGACCCGTATGACCGGCATCCTGGCTGCGCTGTTCTTCATCATCAGTCTGGCGCTGGGTAACATCAACAGCAACAAGACCAGTAAAGGAAGTGAGTGGGATAACCTGAGCGCGCCGAAAACAGAGCAAACTCAGCCAACTGCGCCGGCTCAGCCGACCAGCGATATCCCGCACTAAGTATTCTGTACCGAGGTGGTGGAATTGGTAGACACGCTACCTTGAGGTGGTAGTGCCCTAACGGGCTTGTGGGTTCGAGTCCCATCCTCGGTACCAATATTCCAGAAAAAAGACGCTGAAAAGCGTCTTTTTTTGTTTTTATCCCCACTGGTCATTTATTAATAAACATCTCTTCACTGGCTCCCGCCTTTTACTGTCGTTAAAGTCGCCACGTCTAATCAACAGAGGTGAAGTGACACAATGAACAAGATCGGGTTGCTTATCGTCGCCGGCGCGCTCGGTTTAGCGGGATGCAGTTCAACATCGCCATCCAAAACGGTGGAGACGATTAATGCGCTAACCGTACCGGTATCATACAGTGAGCCTGGCGTTGCAGCGAACAATGCCCAGGCGGTGACGCGCTATTTCCAGGACAATACGGCACTGATTGGCCGCCTTAACCATTCGTTGAAAAGTCATTATCTGCAGGATGTTGAGCGCCGCGATGTGTTCGACAGACACAGCGAGGCATATCAGGTGTATGGCGCTCTGACCCGCCTGGAGCAGATGGCGTCTATGAATGAGGTTTACCGCAAAGAGAATAATGTTGCTGGCCTGCAGGAGATTAACCGCGTACTGAAAAGCGTGCCGCAGGCCAGTTAAGAATGAAGCAGGGACTGCCGGATGGCAATCCCTGTGCATGGATTAAAAGCGGAAGTTAACCCCGGCATAGGCCCCGTCGGCGAGGGTGTTGTCGCGATGGCCGTCTTTCCCCGCCATATCGATATATCGATAGCCTGCTTCGATATTCAGCGACGGCAGCACGTTAAGGCGTACCCCGGCATTGGCCTCCACATAATCATCGACGCCGCTGGACATCGAGTCCGGCGAGTAATAGCCCTCACCGAAGAGCGTGAAGTACTGGCCGAGAGGAAGCTCTGCTCCGCCACCCGCGGCGATGGCGTAGCCTTCATCCCCATCTTTAGGGTTCAGATAGATGCCTTTACCGCCCAGCGTCATCAGGAAAGGCCCGAGGTTGAAGTTATAACCCATACCCAGTCCAATGGTGTCGCCGTCATTGTCACTATGCGCCCACTGGGTATTGAACGTCATTCCAGGTTCCCCGGCGCCAAAGCTGGCAGACAGATTGGTAAACTCGCTACCGGCTTCACCATGCAGATTAACGGATGCGCAGGCGGCGCCGCTGGCCCCCACGGCGATCATCAGGGCTACCATTTTTGGAGCAATAGACTTCATTGTTGAATTCCTTCAGATAAAAAAAAGCCCGATACGGGTGTTCGGGCAAAATTAACGGGTTTTTGGATCTCATCGTTATGGTCGAGCAGGCGGTAGGAGAGGGGATCAACTCCCGCTACCGCTGCTCACGCCTGGCCGATTGCCGGCGGCATATCCTGCACCTGCGCAGGCCCGGCGATGCACGCCTTGTATGGCTGTCTGCTGGTCGTGCCCGGCACAGGATGTCCTCCGGTAACTCAGGTATTTAGCTTAAAATTATTTTTTTGTTACCGTTAGCGTTTATTGGTTTAAATTTAAACAACTTCAGCTGTGAGATGAATAGCCACAAATGACAGAGGTTGGCGCGAGTCAGAATTTTTCAGGAAGTGAGGCAATGCTTTGTAAATAACCCCCCCGGGCAAAGGCAATATAACCGCCTTTCTTTAAGGCTGACAAGACATTAAGAATACTGCTGCGTGAGAGATGAGTCCGGTCCTGAATATATTCAAGAATAGATACGCGCTGTCGTGTCTCTTCGGTTAAGAGCATCATTTCCAGCAGATGGTTACGGATCACCGAATAGGTTCGCTGTTGCAAGACCAGATCGTCACGATACACCATATACGAGGTATGATAGGCCAGCAGGATTGTCACTTCTTCCCACAGATTATGCTGACGAAATAGCGCCGACGCCAGATCGTAGTCGATACGCAGCAGCTCGGATGAGACCTCTGCACGCAGGCTATGACTGCGGCTGGGCTGCAGCATTTCCGCCACGCCGAAAAGGTGGGGTTCATAGACGGTCACCATCAAGAGCCTGTCGGAATTACGAATAATCGACAACTCGCCTTTTTTAAAAATAAAGAGCTGGGTTTTGCCTTTATATTCCCACGTAAGTCTTTTTCTGGCGATCGCGTTAACGGGCGTCGCGTGTGGCTCAAGCACATCGATCAATCGGTCAATGGCCTTTTGCGGCCTGATAGGCGGTTTAATATTCATGATGTTTATCACCAGATACGAATTAATCAATTGAGGATATTATAGTCAACAATTTTGCTGACCAGGCGATAAGGAAATAATGCCTCTTTTCGAATTTTCTGGTGCAGACTGGTAACAAAAAATAAAAAAGCCGGCGGAGAGCCGCCGGCAGAGAGCAAACATCGTCAGGCGATTATTTGCCTTTGTTTTCCAGATTTTCAACCTGCGGTAAACCCGTCGCTGAGGAGGCGCTCAGCAGGCCAGACTGCGCGTAGCCGAACAGCTTCTCGCGGGTATCGGTGATATCCAGATTACGCATGGTCAGCTGGCCGATACGGTCTTCAGCGGTAAACATGGAATCGCCTTTTTCCATGGTCAGACGCTCTGCTTTATAGGTCAGGTTGTCTGATACCGTATTGAGGATCGAGTAGTCGTTGCCGCGACGCAGCTCAAGGGTGACTTCGCCGGTGATCTGGCTGGCGACCCAGCGCTGCAGCGAATCACGCAGCATCAGCGCCTGGGAATCGAACCAGCGGCCCTGATACAGCAGACGGCCCAGCTGGCGACCGTGAGCGTGATATTGCTCGATAGTATCTTCGTTATGAATACCGGTCAGCAGACGCTCGTAAGCGATATGCAGCAGCGCCATCCCCGGGGCTTCATAAATGCCGCGGCTTTTCGCTTCGATAATCCGGTTTTCGATCTGGTCGCTCATGCCCAGGCCGTGACGACCGCCGATGCGGTTGGCTTCCAGCATCATCTCGACGTCATCGGCGAAGGTTTTGCCATTAAGCGCTACCGGGTGACCCTGCTCAAAGCGTACGGTGACCTCTTCCGCAGGGATCTTCACGTTTTCGTCCCAGAACTTCACGCCCATAATCGGGTTGACGATCTTGACGCTGGAATTCAGAAACTCCAGATCTTTCGCTTCGTGGGTAGCGCCGAGCATGTTGGAGTCGGTGGAATAGGCTTTCTCGACCGACATCTTGTAGTCAAAGCCGCAGGCGATCATAAATTCGGACATTTCGTGACGGCCGCCGAGTTCATTGATGAAATCGCTGTCCAGCCACGGTTTGTAGATCTGCAGTTCAGCGTTGGTCAGCAGGCCGTAGCGATAGAAACGTTCGATATCGTTGCCTTTATAGGTGCTGCCATCGCCCCAGATGTTGACGCCGTCTTCTTTCATTGCCGCTACCAGCATGGTGCCGGTGACCGCGCGGCCCAGCGGCGTGGTGTTGAAGTAGGTCAACCCGCCGGTGGTGTTATGGAAAGCGCCACACTGAATCGCGGCGATCCCTTCTGCGACCAGCTGTTTGCGGCAGTCGATCAGACGGGCGCCTTCGGCGCCGTACTCTTTCGCGCGGCGCGGAATAGCATCGTAGTCGTCTTCGTCCGGTTGACCCAGGTTAGCGGTATATGCATAAGGCACGGCGCCTTTTTTGCGCATCCATAACAGCGCGGCGCTGGTATCCAGTCCACCAGAGAAAGCGATACCAATACGTTGACCAACCGGGAGATGCTTGAGAATCGTCGTCATAAAATAAAACCCTGCTCGATAGACTGTGGTGAGTTCGACTCAACAACCTTAACTGCATTTTTATGCATTAATTGTGAGTATTCATTTAACCATCTTTTACTGGTGACAGGAAGGGCTTCATCATCTTTTTGCTAAAAAAGCCTGAAATACCAGCACAAACGGCAATCGGGGGCGATAAAATGCATGTTGACAAAATATACTAATTGTCGTTACAATTCATCCCGATTTTATGTCCCGTCTTCGGTACCAAATCCCAGCAGTATTTGCGTCTTTTGCTCAAAAAGAGTAAAATATGCCACGTTTCAGGCGCGGGGTGGAGCAGCCTGGTAGCTCGTCGGGCTCATAACCCGAAGGTCGTCGGTTCAAATCCGGCCCCCGCAACCACTTTCCCATTAAGTACTTTTTCAAATATACTGTGAGGACTAGGTGTCCTTCGTAGCCGAATTTGAAAGAATTCTTGCGGAAGGTGTTCCAGATCGCCATGGCGATCTCAGGGTTCAGTTATCTAAAGCCCCGATTTATCGGGGTTTTTTGTTATCTGACTTCAGAATAACTGGGCTATACGCCCTTTTTTTATGTCTTGGGGGTGGGTTTGTCCACATTAGAGCAAAAATTGACAGAGATGCTCACTGCGCCGGTTGAAGCGCTTGGCTTTGAGCTGGTCGGCATCGAATTTATTCGCGGTCGCACATCCACACTGCGCATCTATATTGATAGTGAAGATGGCATCAACGTTGATGATTGTGCTGATGTGAGCCACCAGGTAAGCGCCGTCATGGATGTCGAAGACCCGATCACTGTCGCTTACAACCTGGAAGTCTCTTCGCCTGGTCTCGACCGTCCGATGTTCACCGCCGAACACTATCAACGTTTCACTGGCGAAGAAGTTGCGCTGGTGCTGCGCATGGCGGTTCAGAACCGTCGCAAATGGCAGGGCATTATCAAAGCGGTAGACGGTGAAATGATCACGGTAACCGTCGAAGGCAAAGATGAAGTGTTCGCGCTGAGTAACATCCAGAAGGCGAACCTGGTTCCCCACTTTTAACAGTCTGGATTGAGGTGAAAGGCCCCGATGAACAAAGAAATTTTGGCTGTTGTTGAAGCCGTTTCCAACGAAAAAGCGCTGCCGCGTGAGAAAATTTTCGAAGCGCTGGAAAGCGCGCTGGCAACGGCCACCAAGAAAAAATACGAACAAGAGATCGACGTTCGCGTTGAAATCGACCGCAAGAGCGGCGATTTCGACACTTTCCGTCGCTGGCTGGTTGTAGAAGAAGTCACCCAGCCGACGCGCGAGATCACGCTGGAAGCCGCGCGTTTCGAAGATGAAAGCATGAACGTAGGCGACTACGTCGAAGATCAGATTGAATCTGTCACCTTCGACCGCATCACCACCCAGACCGCTAAACAGGTTATCGTGCAGAAAGTTCGCGAAGCCGAGCGCGCGATGGTGGTCGATCAGTTCCGCGAGCACGAAGGTGAGATCATCACCGGCGTGGTGAAAAAAGTGAACCGCGACAACATCACTCTGGATCTGGGCAACAACGCTGAAGCCGTGATCCTGCGTGAAGATATGCTGCCGCGTGAAAACTTCCGTCCGGGCGACCGCATTCGCGGCGTACTGTACGCCGTCCGTCCGGAAGCGCGTGGCGCCCAGCTGTTCGTGACCCGTTCCAAACCTGAGATGCTGATCGAACTGTTCCGCATCGAAGTGCCGGAAATCGGTGAAGAAGTGCTGGAGATCAAAGCGGCAGCTCGCGATCCGGGCTCTCGTGCCAAAATCGCGGTGAAAACCAACGACAAGCGTATCGACCCGGTTGGCGCTTGCGTCGGTATGCGCGGCGCGCGCGTGCAGGCGGTATCCACCGAGCTGGGCGGCGAGCGTATCGATATCGTCCTCTGGGATGATAACCCGGCGCAGTTCGTGATTAACGCTATGGCGCCGGCAGACGTCGCGTCCATCGTGGTGGATGAAGATAAACACACCATGGATATCGCGGTAGAAGCGGGCAACCTGGCGCAGGCGATTGGCCGTAACGGTCAGAACGTCCGCCTGGCCTCGCAGCTTAGCGGCTGGGAACTCAACGTGATGACCGTTGACGATCTGCAGGCTAAGCACCAGGCGGAAGCGCATGCCGCTATCGATACCTTCACCAAATATCTCGATATTGATGAAGATTTCGCGACAGTGCTGGTTGAAGAAGGCTTCTCCTCACTGGAAGAGCTGGCCTATGTGCCGATGAAAGAACTGCTGGAAATCGACGGTCTGGATGAAGCCACCGTTGAAGCACTTCGTGAGCGTGCGAAAAACGCACTGACTACGCTGGCGCTGGCTCAGGAAGAAAGCCTGGGAGATAACAAACCTGCCGATGATCTGTTGAATCTCGAAGGTCTGGATCGTGCCCTGGCATTCAAACTGGCTGCCCGTGGTGTTTGTACGCTGGAAGATCTCGCCGAGCAGGGCGTTGATGACCTGGCTGATATCGAAGGGATGACCGACGAGAAAGCTGGCGAGCTCATCATGGCCGCTCGCAACATTTGTTGGTTCGGCGACGAAGCGTAATAAACTGTAGCAGGAAGGAACAGCATGACAGATGTGACTATTAAAGCGCTGGCCTCAGAGATTCAGACCTCTGTGGATCGCCTGATACAGCAATTTGCTGACGCAGGCATCCGCAAAACGGCTGATGATTCTGTGACCTCGCAAGAGAAACAAACTTTGTTGACGCACCTGAACCGTGAGCACGGTTCGGCGCCAGACAAGCTGACGTTACAGCGTAAGACGCGCAGTACGTTGAATATTCCAGGTACCGGTGGAAAGAGTAAATCGGTACAAATCGAAGTCCGCAAGAAACGCACCTTTGTGAAACGCGATCCGCAAGAGGCTGAACGCCTGGCCGCGGAAGAGCAGGCGCAGCGTGAAGCGGAAGAGCAGGCCCGTCGTGAAGCTGAAGAAGCAGCGAAACGCGAGGCGCAATTAAAAGCTGAACGTGAGGCCGCAGAACAAGCTAAACGTGAAGTCGCTGATAAAGCGAAACGTGAAGCTGCGGAAAAAGACAAAGTGAGCAATCAACATACCGACGAAATGACCAAAACCGCCCAGGCTGAAAAGATCCGTCGCGAGAACGAAGCCGCGGAACTGAAGCGCAAATCGGAAGAAGAAGCACGCCGCAAACTTGAAGAAGAAGCGCGCCGTGTAGCGGAAGAAGCACGCCGTATGGCAGAAGAAAACGAAAAAAATTGGTCTGAAACTTCAGACAGCCCGGAAGACACCAGCGACTATCACGTCACCACGTCACAGCATGCTCGTCAGGCTGAAGATGATAACGATCGTGAAGTCGAAGGCGGCCGCGGCCGCAGCCGTAGCAGCAAAGCGGCGCGTCCGGCGAAGAAAGGCAACAAACACGCTGAATCTAAAGCCGATCGTGAAGAAGCCCGTGCGGCCGTTCGCGGCGGCAAAGGCGGTAAGCACCGTAAAGGTTCCGCTCTGCAGCAGGGCTTCCAGAAGCCGGCGCAGGCCGTTAACCGTGACGTCGTGATCGGCGAAACCATCACCGTTGGCGAACTGGCTAACAAGATGGCGGTGAAAGGTTCGCAGGTCATCAAAGCGATGATGAAGCTGGGCGCCATGGCGACCATCAACCAGGTCATCGACCAGGAAACCGCACAGCTGGTTGCCGAAGAGATGGGCCACAAAGTTATCCTGCGTCGTGAAAACGAGCTGGAAGAAGCGGTAATGAGCGATCGTGACACCGGCGCGGCGGCTGAACCGCGCGCACCGGTTGTGACCATCATGGGTCACGTTGACCACGGTAAAACCTCGCTGCTGGACTACATCCGTTCCACTAAGGTTGCTTCCGGCGAAGCGGGTGGTATTACCCAGCACATCGGTGCTTACCATGTAGAAACCGACAACGGCATGATCACCTTCCTGGATACCCCGGGCCACGCCGCGTTTACCTCCATGCGTGCTCGTGGTGCGCAGGCGACGGATATCGTGGTTCTGGTGGTGGCGGCAGACGACGGCGTGATGCCGCAGACTATCGAAGCTATCCAGCACGCCAAAGCGGCGCAGGTGCCGGTGGTGGTTGCGGTGAACAAGATCGATAAGCCTGAAGCCGATCCGGACCGTGTGAAGAACGAACTGTCCCAGTACGGCATCCTGCCGGAAGAGTGGGGCGGCGAGAGCCAGTTCGTCCACGTCTCCGCGAAAGCCGGTACCGGTATCGACGACCTGCTGGACGCGATCCTGCTGCAGGCTGAAGTGCTCGAGCTGAAAGCGGTCCGTAACGGGATGGCGAGCGGCGCGGTGATCGAATCCTTCCTTGATAAAGGTCGTGGTCCGGTCGCTACCGTTCTGGTTCGCGAAGGTACTCTGCACAAGGGCGATATCGTTCTGTGCGGCTTCGAATACGGTCGTGTGCGTGCGATGCGTGACGAACTGGGTCGCGAAGTGCTGGAAGCGGGTCCGTCTATTCCGGTGGAAATCCTCGGCCTGTCCGGTGTGCCGGCTGCCGGTGATGAAGTGACCGTGGTTCGTGACGAGAAAAAAGCGCGTGAAGTGGCGCTGTATCGTCAGGGCAAATTCCGTGAAGTTAAGCTGGCGCGTCAGCAGAAATCTAAACTGGAAAACATGTTCGCTAACATGACCGAAGGCGAAGTTCACGAAGTGAACATCGTGCTGAAAGCGGACGTACAGGGTTCTGTCGAAGCGATTTCCGATTCCTTACTGAAACTGTCTACCGACGAAGTGAAAGTGAAGATCATCGGTTCCGGCGTAGGTGGTATCACCGAAACCGACGCCACCCTGGCTGCAGCATCCAACGCGATTCTGGTTGGCTTCAACGTTCGTGCCGATGCCTCTGCACGTAAAGTTATCGAAGCGGAAAGCCTGGATCTGCGTTACTACTCCGTCATCTATAACCTGATCGACGAAGTGAAAGCGGCGATGAGCGGCATGCTGTCTCCGGAACTGAAACAGCAGATCATCGGTCTGGCTGAAGTGCGTGATGTCTTTAAATCGCCGAAATTCGGCGCCATCGCGGGCTGTATGGTTACCGAAGGGACGATCAAACGTCACAACCCAATCCGCGTGCTGCGTGACAACGTGGTTATCTATGAAGGCGAGCTGGAATCCCTGCGCCGCTTCAAAGATGACGTTAACGAAGTCCGTAACGGCATGGAATGTGGTATCGGTGTGAAGAACTACAACGACGTTCGCGTTGGCGATATGATCGAAGTGTTCGAAATCATCGAAATCCAGCGTAGCATCGATTAATCATCGGATGGCTAAGCCGCCGGGGAAGCGAAGCGCCACCCGGCAATCATTTTAAAAAGGGGCTTTAGGCCCCTTTTTTGTCTTTATTCTGGAGAATTTATTATGGCGAAAGAATTTGGTCGCCCGCAGCGCGTGGCCCAGGAGATGCAAAAAGAGATTGCTATCATCCTGCAGCGTGAAATTAAAGATCCGCGTCTGGGCATGATGACCACCGTTTCCGGTGTGGAAATGTCCCGTGACCTGGCCTATGCCAAGGTGTATGTCACCTTCCTCAACGACAAAGATGAAGCCGCGGTGAAAGCGGGCATCAAAGCGCTGCAGGAAGCCTCTGGCTTTATCCGCTCTCTGCTGGGGAAAGCGATGCGCCTGCGCATCGTGCCGGAGCTGACCTTCTTCTACGACAACTCACTGGTGGAAGGGATGCGTATGTCCAACCTGGTCACCAGCGTGGTGAAACACGACGATGAGCGTCGTGTGAACCCGGACGACAGCAAGGAGGACTGATGAGTCGTCCTCGTCGTCGCGGCCGCGACGTGCACGGCGTATTGCTGCTGGATAAGCCTCAGGGCGCCTCCAGCAACGATGTGCTGCAGAAAGTAAAGCGTATATATAACGCCAACCGCGCCGGACACACCGGCGCGCTGGATCCGCTGGCGACCGGTATGCTGCCGATCTGCCTTGGCGAAGCGACCAAGTTTTCCCAATACCTGCTGGACTCCGATAAGCGCTACCGCGTGATAGCTAAACTTGGCCAGCGCACCGATACCTCCGATGCCGATGGCCAGGTGGTGGAAGAGCGCCCGCTGACCTTTAGCGACGAACAGCTGGCGGCGGCGCTGGACAGCTTCCGCGGCGAGACGCAGCAGGTGCCGTCGATGTATTCGGCGCTGAAATATCAGGGCAAGAAGCTGTACGAATATGCCCGTCAGGGGATTGAGGTCCCGCGTGAAGCTCGGCCGATTACCGTTTATGAGCTGCTGTTTATTCGCCATGAAGGCGATGAACTGGAGCTGGAGATCCACTGCTCGAAAGGCACCTACATCCGGACGATTATCGATGATTTAGGTGAGAAGCTCGGCTGCGGCGCGCACGTGATTTTCCTGCGTCGCCTGGCGGTGAGCAAATACCCGGTTGAGCGGATGGTGACCCTCGAGCAGCTGCAGGCGCTGGTCGATCAGGCGGCGGCGCAGGATATTCCTGCCGCGCAGCTGCTCGATCCGCTGCTGATGCCCATGGACAGCCCGGCGTCGGACTATCCGCTGGTGACGATCCCGGAGACCTCCGCGGTCTACTTTAAAAACGGCAACCCGGTACGTCAGTCAGGCGCGCCGCTTAACGGGCTGGTGCGGGTGATGGAAAGCGAATCCGGCAAGTTTCTCGGCATGGGCGAAATTGACGATGAAGGCCGCGTGGCGCCGCGTCGTCTGGTGGTGGAATACCCGGCGTAAGCGCTTTTCTTGCGATAAAAGCCTGCTACGAGTAGAATATCGCCGCTTAACGTCCGCTAAAGTGTTTTAACATTTTCGGGCGTTGCATCAGGGGTCGCTGAATTAGAGATCGGCACCCTTTCTTTCTTTTAATTTTGGAGTTCTAAAATGTCTCTAAGCGTTGAAGCTAAAGCAAAAATCGTTTCTGAGTTTGGTCGTGGCGAAAACGACAGCGGTTCTACCGAAGTTCAGGTTGCACTGCTGACTGCACAGATCAACCACCTGCAGGGCCACTTTGCAGAGCACAAAAAAGATCACCACAGCCGTCGTGGTCTGCTGCGCATGGTTTCTCAGCGTCGTAAACTGCTCGACTACCTGAAACGTAAAGATGTTGCACGTTACTCTGCGCTGATCGAGCGTCTGGGTCTGCGTCGCTAATTCTGCGAGTTTCAGAAAAAGGGGCCTGACGGCCCCTTTTTTCGACCGGGCGGCAGCAATTCATTCAAAACTCATGTATTGTTGCTAGTAATGATCTTCATGCAGAGGTTCGCGCGGCTAATGAGAGGCTTCATCCGCAGGGGCGGGTAAAGGTTGTCATTAGTCGCGAGGATGCAGAGGATCGGGTCAATAGACGCTATGTCGTAGATATGGCGTGATTTATAGATAAAAAGGATAGAATTTTGCTTAATCCGATCGTTCGTAAATTCCAGTACGGCCAGCATACCGTGACCCTGGAAACCGGCATGATGGCGCGCCAGGCAACGGCCGCTGTGATGGTTAGCATGGATGACACTGCGGTATTCGTGACCGTTGTGGGCCAGAAAAAAGCGAAGCCAGGCCAGGACTTTTTCCCGCTGACGGTTAACTACCAGGAGCGTACCTACGCTGCCGGTAAAATCCCGGGTGGTTTCTTCCGTCGTGAAGGCCGCCCAAGCGAAGGCGAAACCCTGATCGCGCGTCTGATTGACCGCCCGGTTCGCCCGCTGTTCCCGGAAGGCTTCGTTAACGAAGTTCAGGTTATCGCCACCGTGGTTTCCGTTAACCCGCAGGTTAACCCGGATATCGTCGCGATGATCGGCGCTTCCGCAGCGCTGTCCCTGTCTGGAATTCCGTTCAATGGCCCAATCGGCGCCGCGCGCGTGGGTTACATCAACGACCAGTACGTACTGAACCCAACCCAGGAAGAGCTGAAGTCCAGCAAACTGGATCTGGTGGTTGCCGGTACCGAAGCGGCCGTGCTGATGGTGGAATCCGAAGCGGAACTGCTGAGCGAAGACCAGATGCTGGGCGCGGTGGTCTTTGGCCACGAGCAGCAGCAGATTGTTATTCAGAACATCAACGACCTGGTGAAAGAAGCCGGTAAACCGCGTTGGGACTGGCAGCCGGAAGCCGTCAACGAAGCGCTGAACGCGCGCGTGGCTGCGCTGGCTGAATCCCGCCTGAGCGATGCTTACCGTATCACCGACAAACAAGAGCGTTACGCTCAGGTTGATGTGATCAAATCTGAAACCATCGCTACGCTGGTTGCAGAAGATGAAACCCTGGACGCTAACGAACTGGGTGAAATCCTGCACGCTATCGAGAAAAACGTGGTTCGTAGCCGCGTGCTGGCCGGTGAGCCGCGTATCGATGGCCGTGAAAAAGACATGATCCGTGGTCTGGACGTTCGTACCGGCGTTCTGCCGCGTACTCACGGTTCCGCACTGTTCACCCGTGGCGAAACGCAGGCGCTGGTTACCGCGACTCTGGGTACCGCACGCGATGCGCAGAACATCGACGAACTGATGGGCGAGCGTACCGACTCCTTCCTGTTCCACTACAACTTCCCTCCGTACTCCGTAGGCGAAACTGGCATGGTGGGATCTCCGAAGCGTCGTGAAATCGGTCACGGTCGTCTGGCTAAGCGCGGCGTTCTGGCCGTGATGCCGACTATCGAAGAATTCCCGTACACCGTTCGCGTGGTGTCTGAAATCACCGAATCCAACGGCTCTTCTTCCATGGCTTCCGTCTGTGGTGCCTCTCTGGCGCTGATGGACGCTGGTGTGCCGGTGAAAGCCGCCGTGGCGGGTATCGCCATGGGCCTGGTGAAAGAAGGCGACAACTTCGTCGTGCTGTCTGACATCCTCGGTGACGAAGACCACCTTGGCGATATGGACTTCAAAGTAGCGGGTTCCCGCGACGGTATCTCTGCGCTGCAGATGGATATCAAAATTGAAGGTATCACCAAAGAAATCATGCAGGTTGCATTGAACCAGGCTAAAGGTGCGCGTCTGCACATCCTTGGCGTGATGGAGCAGGCGATTAACGCGCCGCGCGGCGACATCTCTGAATTCGCACCGCGTATCCACACCATCAAGATCAACCCGGACAAGATCAAAGACGTTATCGGTAAAGGCGGTTCTGTTATCCGTGCCCTGACCGAAGAGACCGGCACCACCATCGAAATCGAAGATGACGGTACCGTGAAGATCGCAGCGACCGACGGCGACAAAGCACAACATGCTATCCGTCGTATCGAAGAGATCACCGCTGAGATCGAAGTTGGCCGTATCTACAATGGTAAAGTGACTCGTATCGTTGACTTTGGCGCGTTCGTTGCCATCGGCGGCGGTAAAGAAGGTCTGGTTCACATCTCGCAGATCGCCGACAAGCGCGTTGAGAAAGTGACTGACTACCTGCAGATGGGTCAGGAAGTACCGGTTAAGGTTCTGGAAGTTGACCGCCAGGGCCGTGTCCGTCTGAGCATCAAAGAAGCAACTGAACAGACTCCGTCTGCCGCAGCGCCGGAAGTTCCGGCTGCCGAGCAGGGCGAGTAAGGTTGCCGTTAGCCCTCCGCTTTTGTGGAGGGCGTTTTACGGGCAGGACGCCTCGTTTGCAGCCGGGGAACAGGACGTTCATCCAATCGTTGTCTTCGGGAGTGGGAAATGAAGCCTTTTTTGCGCTGGTGTTTCGTGGCGACAGCTCTCACGCTGGCAGGATGCAGTAGCACCGCCTGGCGTAAGGACGCCGTCCTCGCAGTACCATTGCAACCGACTTTACAGCAAGAAGTGATTCTGGCACGTATGGAACAAATTCTTGCCAGTCGGGCTTTATCCGATGACGAACGCGCACAGCTTTTATATGAGCGCGGAGTGTTGTATGATAGTCTCGGTCTGAGGGCATTAGCGCGAAATGATTTTTCACAAGCGCTGGCAATCCGACCCGATATGCCTGAAGTATTCAATTACTTAGGCATTTACTTAACGCAGGCAGGCAATTTTGATGCTGCCTATGAAGCGTTTGATTCTGTACTTGAGCTTGATCCAACTTACAACTACGCGCACTTGAACCGCGGTATCGCCCTGTATTACGGCGGCCGGGCTAAGTTAGCGCAAGATGATCTGCTGGCGTTTTATCAAGACGATCCCAATGATCCTTTCCGTAGCCTGTGGCTTTATATCGCCGAGCGTAAACTCGACGAGAAGCGGGCGCTTGAAGCACTCAGAGAGCGCTTAGACAAGTCGGACAAAGAGCAATGGGGATGGAACATTGTCGAGTTCTACCTTGGCGACATTAGCGAAAAAGAGCTGATGACTCGTCTGAAGGCAGACGCAACGGATAACACCTCGCTCGCTGAGCATCTCAGTGAAACCAACTTCTATTTAGGTAAGTACTACCTAAGTCTGGGGGACAAGGACAGCGCTACGGCACTGTTCAAACTGGCGGTCGCCAACAACGTACATAACTACGTTGAGCACCGATACGCATTGTTGGAATTATCGCTCTTGGGCCAGGAGCAAGATGACCTGGCAGAATCGGACCAGCAATAGCTGACGAACACATCAGCCCATAGTTTTTTGCTTGCCATCACCTTCGCGGGTGAGGGCGTTGTTGTTCGTTAATACACCTACTTTGAGCCGGTTCACACTTTTCAATGAAAATTACCGTAAATTTTCACGATGAGTTATGTAGACTGGCCGCCATTAATTTTGAGGCACACGTACTACATGGCTGAATTCGAAACCACTTTTGCAGATCTGGGCCTGAAGGCTCCTATCCTTGAAGCGCTTACCGATCTGGGTTACGAAAAACCATCTCCGATCCAGGCTGAGTGCATTCCGCATCTGCTGGACGGCCGCGACGTTCTGGGTATGGCCCAGACCGGTAGCGGTAAAACCGCAGCGTTCTCTTTACCGCTGCTGAACAACATCGATCCTGAGCTGAGAGCACCACAGATCCTGGTGCTGGCGCCGACCCGCGAGCTGGCGGTACAGGTTGCTGAAGCAATGACGGAATTCTCTAAACATATGCGCGGCGTAAACGTGGTTGCCCTGTACGGCGGCCAGCGTTATGACGTGCAGCTGCGCGCCCTGCGTCAGGGTCCGCAGATCGTTGTCGGTACCCCGGGTCGTCTGCTGGACCACCTGAAGCGCGGCACTCTGGACCTCTCTAAACTGAGCGGCCTGGTACTGGATGAAGCAGATGAAATGCTGCGCATGGGCTTTATCGAAGACGTAGAAACCATTATGGCGCAGATCCCGGAAGGGCATCAGACCGCGCTGTTCTCCGCCACCATGCCGGAAGCGATCCGTCGCATTACCCGCCGCTTTATGAAAGAGCCGCAGGAAGTGCGTATTCAGTCCAGCGTGACGACTCGTCCGGACATCAGCCAGAGCTACTGGACTGCCTACGGCATGCGTAAAAACGAAGCGCTGGTGCGTTTCCTGGAAGCGGAAGATTTTGATGCGGCGATTATCTTCGTCCGTACCAAAAACGCGACCCTGGAAGTGGCTGAAGCGCTGGAGCGTAACGGCTACAACAGCGCGGCGCTGAACGGCGACATGAACCAGGCGCTGCGTGAGCAGACCCTGGAGCGTCTGAAAGACGGTCGTCTGGATATCCTGATTGCGACTGACGTTGCAGCCCGTGGTCTGGACGTTGAGCGTATCAGCCTGGTGGTGAACTACGACATCCCGATGGATTCCGAGTCTTACGTTCACCGTATCGGCCGTACCGGCCGTGCGGGCCGCGCGGGCCGCGCGCTGCTGTTCGTTGAGAACCGCGAGCGTCGTCTGCTGCGCAACATCGAACGTACGATGAAGCTGACCATTCCGGAAGTTGAACTGCCGAACGCAGAGCTGCTGAGCAAACGTCGTCTGGAAAAATTCGCCGCGAAAGTCCAGCAACAGCTGGAAAGCAGCGATCTGGACCAGTACCGTGCGCTGCTGGCGAAAATCCAGCCGACGGCGGAAGGCGAAGAGCTGGACGTGGAAACGCTGGCTGCTGCGCTGCTGAAAATGGCCCAGGGCGAACGCTCGCTGATCGTGCCGCCGGATGCGCCGATGCGTCCGCGTCGTGAGTTCCGTGACCGTGACGATCGCTTCGAGCGTCGTGGCGACCGCAACGACCGCGCTCCGCGTGGCGATCGCGAAGATCGTCCGAAGCGTGAGCGTCGTGACGTAGGCGATATGGAACTGTATCGCATTGAAGTGGGTCGTGATGACGGTGTTGAAGTACGTCATATCGTTGGCGCGATCGCTAACGAAGGCGATATCAGCAGCCGTTACATCGGTAACATCAAGCTGTTCGCTTCTCACTCCACCATCGAACTGCCGAAAGGGATGCCGGGCGAAGTGCTGCAGCACTTTACTCGTACCCGCATCCTGAACAAGCCGATGAACATGCAGCTGCTGGGCGATGCGCAGCCGCGCACCGAACGTCGTGGCGGCGGTGAACGTCGTGAAGGCGGTCGTAGCTTCGGCGGTGAGCGTCGTGAAGGCGGTCGTGGCTTCGGTGGCGAGCGTCGTGAAGGTGGTCGTGGTGATGGTCGTCGTTTCAGCGGCGAACGTCGTGAAGGCCGTGCGCCGCGTCGTGACGATGCATCCGCGCCGCGCCGCGATGACTCTGCCGGTCGCCGTCGCTTCGGTGGCGATGCGTAATTAACGCAGCCCGCTAGCGTAAACTAAATAATACAGCCCCGATCGTCATGATTGGGGCTTTTTTTATTTCTTTTGTACTCGTGTACTGGTACAGTGCGTCACACCCATCGTGGGAAAGTATTTTTGACTGGAGATTTCGGTAAATGGCGACACTAACCACTACGGCAACCCGTCCGTCCCTGTTTGGCGGCGTGGTGATCATCGGCGGCACGATTATCGGCGCGGGCATGTTCTCGCTGCCGGTGGTGATGTCCGGCGCGTGGTTTTTCTGGTCGCTGGCGGCGCTGGTCTTCACCTGGTTCTGCATGTTGCACTCCGGTCTGATGATCCTCGAGGCCAACCTTAACTACCGGATCGGCTCCAGCTTCGACACCATTACCAAAGATCTGCTCGGCAAGGGCTGGAACCTGGTCAACGGCGTGTCGATCGCCTTTGTGCTGTATATTCTGACCTACGCCTATATTTCAGCCAGCGGCTCGATACTGCATCATACGTTTAGCGAGATGTCGCTGAACGTACCGGCGCGGGCGGCGGGTTTTGGCTTTGCGCTGCTGGTGGCATTTATCGTCTGGATGAGCACCAAAGCGGTGAGCCGCATGACGGCTATCGTGCTTGGCGCCAAGGTGATCACTTTCTTTCTGACCTTCGGCAGTCTGCTGGGGCACGTCGAGCCGACGACGCTGTTTAACGTCGCGGAAAAGAACGCCTCCTATGCGCCATACCTGCTGATGACGCTGCCGTTCTGCCTGGCCTCGTTTGGCTACCACGGCAACGTGCCGAGCCTGATGAAATACTACGGAAAAGATCCACGTACCATCATCCGCTGCTTAACCTACGGTACGCTGCTGGCGCTGGGTCTGTACGTGGTCTGGCTGCTGGTGACGATGGGCAATATCCCGCGCCCGCAGTTTATCGACATCGCGCAGAAGGGCGGCAACATTGATGTGCTGGTGCAGGCCCTGAGCGGGGTGCTGAACAGCCGGAGCCTGGATCTGCTGCTGGTGGTGTTCTCTAACTTTGCCGTCGCCAGCTCGTTCCTTGGCGTCACGCTGGGGCTGTTCGACTACCTGGCGGATCTGTTTGGCTTTGACGACAGCGCGCTGGGGCGCTTTAAAACTGCGCTGCTGACCTTTATTCCGCCGATGATTGGCGGGTTGGTGAAACCCGATGGCTTCCTCTACGCCATCGGCTATGCTGGCCTGGCGGCGACGATCTGGGCGGCGATTGTACCGGCGCTGCTGGCTCGCGCCTCGCGTAAACGCTTCGGCAGCCCACAGTTCCGCGTATGGGGCGGAACACCGATGATTGTGCTGATCCTGCTGTTTGGCCTGGGCAATGCGGTCGTGCACATTCTGTCGAGCGTTAATCTGCTGCCGGTTTACCAGTAAGAGGCTTACCCGGTGGCGCGACGTCCACCGGGCCTGGATTTTGATTAACCCAACAATTCCTCTTTCACCTGCATCGCTAAATCGAAAGAATGCAGGCGCGCCTGGTGGTCGAAGATCTGGCCATTGACCATGATTTCGTCCGCCTCGGTTTCCCGCAAAATCGACTCTAAGCCGTGGCGGACTTTGGTTTTATCACCCACCAGCGACATGCGCAGCGCCTGCTGCACGCCATACTGCTCGGACGCTGACCACAGCTGATGCATATTTTCCACCGGCGGCGGTAGCTGTCCGGTTTCGCCGCGACGTAGCTTCACAAACGCCTGCTGCATGGAAGTGAAGAGAAACTCCGCATCGCGGTTGCTGTCGGCGGCGATGATATTAATGCACACCATGGCATACGGTTTTTCCAGCCGCGCTGAGGGCGTAAAGTTGCTGCGATACAGGTGCAGGGCCTGGAACAGCATATCCGGCGCGAAGTGCGAAGCGAATGCGAACGGCAGGCCGAGCTGCGCCGCCAGCTGGGCGCTGTAGAGGCTTGAGCCCAGCAGCCACACCGGAATTCGTTCGCCATAGCCGGGAACCGGGCGCACGTGCGGGTTCGGATCGCGGGCGTCAAACCAGTCCACCAGTTCCGCCACATCGCGCGGGAAGTTATCGACATCGCCGCTCATATGGCGACGCAGGGCGCGCATGGTGGGCTGATCGCTGCCCGGCGCGCGGCCAAGGCCGAGATCGATGCGTCCCGGGTAGAGCGTATTGAGCGTACCGAACTGCTCGGCAATCACCAGCGGAGAGTGGTTGGGCAGCATCACCCCGCCGGACCCCAGATGCAGGGTGGTGGTATTGGCTGCGAGATAGCCAATGAGCACCGAGGTCGCTGCGCTGGCAATGCCGACCATATTGTGGTGCTCCGCCAGCCAGTAGCGGTGATAGCCGCGCGATTCGGCCAGCCGGGCGAGATCCAGAGAGTGGGTAAAGGCTTCTTTAGCAGAAGATCCTTGCGGGATCGGCGCCAGATCGAGCACCGAGAACGGAACAGATTTGTCAGTCATAAAGGCTCACTTTGCTACAGCATCGTCATCAGATTGAAGGTCTTCTTCCAGCCTGGCGCATCCAGGACGCGCCAGCCAGAAAAGCTGCATCTTTAATAATGCATTAAAATCTGAGCACTGCTGTTAACAAAGTGAGCGGTTTATCAGGCCTGCAGCGCCAGCCCAGGCAGCCGTTTCCAGTAGCCGTTGCAATCGCTGTTGCCGGTGAGCGCCAGCGGCGCAGCGCCGTTTTCATTGGCGCGGAAGGCGTCGAGCATGGCGAAGGTCTCGTTGCCCATCGGCGACAGGCGCACCATATCCACCAGGCCGTGCATGGACGTCAGCTCATTGCCCAGGTTGTAGACATAGCCGCTCATGGTCTGGATACCGTTGAGCACGAACACCTGCTGGTTCTCCTGGGACAGCATGCTGCGCCCGGTTGGGTACTTGATGCAGCAGGTCTCGCACTCATCCTTTGGCCGATCTTCCGAGCGGGCGGTAAAGCAGCGGGCGGAATAAGCCAGCGGCAGATGGCCGTAGCTCAGCACTTCGACTTCAAACTGATTGCGAATACCCAGCTCTTCGCACTGGGTCAGTAAATTAGCCAGCCAGTCGCGGGAAAGCTCCACCGGCATGCACCAGCGCACCATACCTTGCTTAAGCAGCAGACGCAGAGTGACGGCGTTGTAGCAGTTCAGCGCATGCCCGGCGACGAACGGCAGCTTGCGTTCGGCGCAGAGGTTCACCACGCCCAAATCGCTGGCCTCAATCAGGAACTCACCGTTATCGACATAGCGCTTCAGCTCGCCCAGTTCAGAGGAGGCCTGCACCAGCGCGAGGGTAGACAGCACCACCTGCTTGCCGCTGCCGGCCAGCGCTTTCGCCATCTCGATCCAGTCGCCGACTTTGGTGGCGCGGCGTTTGCTGCACACCGCTTCGCCGAGATAAATGGTGTCGGCGCTGCAGTTTGCCGCCTGCTGGTAAAAATCTTCCAGCGTCTCTTTTGGCCAGTAGTAAAGCACCGGCCCTAATGAATATTTCATGTTTCTCACTGCCATTTACGGTGATAGGCGCCAAGGGTGGTTTGTGTCCCTTCGGACATGGAGCCAAGGGTTTCCATCCATGCGGATTGCGGCACGAAATTCTGCGGATCGGCTTTGCAGCGATCGATCGCCTGGCGCCAGACTTTCGCCACCTGGGTGACGTAGGCTGGGCTGCGCTGACGGCCTTCGATTTTCACTGAGGCGATATTGGCGGCCATCAGCTCCGGCAACAGTTCCAGAGTGTTGAGGCTGGTGGGCTCCTCCAGCGCGTGATAGCGCTCGCCATCGACCAGGTAGCGGCCTTTACACAACGTTGGGTAGCCCGCGTTTTCCCCATCCTGATAGCGGTCAATCAGCACCTCATTGAGACGCGATTCCAGCCCCTGCGGGGTTTGCTGCCAGCGAACGAAGCGCGCAGGCGAACAGGCGCCGACGGTGTTGGGCGATTCGCCGGTCAGGTAGGAAGAGAGATAGCAGCGGCCTTCCGCCATGATGCACAGGCTGCCGAAGGCAAAGACTTCCAGCGGCACCGGCGTGGCGCGGGCCAGCTGTTTCACCTGGTGAATAGATAACACCCGCGGCAGTACGACGCGCGCCACGTCGAAGTTGCGATGATAGAAGCGAATGGCCTCTTCATTGGTGGCGGAAGCCTGTACCGACACATGGCGTTCTATATGCGGATAGCGCTCCGCGGCGTACTCCAGCATGGCGATATCGGCCAGAATGAGCGCATCGGCGCCCAGCTGAGCCGCCATATCCACCGCGCGCTGCCAGCGGGCGTAGCCGTCGGGGTGGGCGAAGGTGTTGATGGCGATATGCAGCTTACGACGGTGCTGATGCACAAAGCTGACGGCTTCCTGCAGTTTCTTTTCGGTGAAATTAAGGCCGGCAAAGTGGCGGGCGTTGGTGTCATCTTTCAGCCCGATATAGACGGCATCGGCGCCGTTTTCGATGGCCGCCTTAAGCGCCGGAAGGTTACCGGCTGGGCAGAGCAGCTCCATAATTTTTCCTGAAAAATGCGGCCCGTCAGGGACGCTGAATGGTTAACGAGCAGGGATTTTAGTTAACCTTCTGGTGACAATTTTTGATTTGAGGCAGTTAAAAGTGTATTGGCGGCGCCAATAACTGGCTGCCGTCATCGCGTTTTTGTTGATTTACGCCGCTATGTTGTTTATGTGATATGGCACAATAGCGGCACAATTGCATTCATGGAGTAAAGCTTGTGTTGGATAAACTGCGTTCCCGGCTGGTCCACTTTGGCCCGTCTTTAATGAGCGTGCCGGTTAAGCTGGCGCCTTTTGCCCTCAAGCGCCAGGTGCTGGAGCAGGTGCTTAGCTGGCAGTTTCGCCAGGCGCTGGCGGAGGGTGAGCTGGAGTTTCTCGAGGGGCGCTGGTTAAGTATTCATGTGCGTGACATCGGTCTGCTGTGGTATACCTCGGTAGTCGATGGTCGCCTGGTGGTCAGCCAGCAGGCCGACGCCGACGTCAGCTTCAGCGCCGACGCCAGCGATCTGTTAATGATCGCCGCGCGCAAGCAGGATCCGGATACGCTATTCTTCCAGCGTCGTCTGGTTATTGAAGGCGATACGGAGCTGGGGCTGTATGTAAAAAATTTGATGGACGCCATTGAGCTCGAGCAGATGCCCAAAGCGCTGCGCGTGATGTTGCTGCAACTGGCGGATTTTGTCGAAGCTGGACTGAAGAGCCCGCAGAAACCTGAACAGACATCGGTAGGTGAGGCATGCTGATTCGAGTGGAAATTGGGATTGATGCACCGGGAATCGACGCGCTGCTGCGTCGTACCTTCGGCCGCGATGCCGAAGCGCAGCTGGTGCACGATCTGCGTGAAGATGGACTGATCACGCTGGGGGTAGTGGCAACGGATGATGAAGGCCAGGTGATCGGCTACGTTGCCTTCAGCCCGGTTGCGGTGGAAGGTGAAGAGCTGCAGTGGGTCGGCCTGGCGCCGCTGGCGGTGGATGAACGCTATCGCGGACAGGGCATTGGCCGGCAGCTGGTCTATGAAGGGCTGGATTCGCTGAATGAGTTTGGCTATGCCGCGGTGGTGACGCTGGGCGACCCGGCGTTATACCGTCGCTTTGGTTTTGAACCGGCCGCGCGCTTCGATCTCCGCTGCCGCTGGCCGGACAGCGCGGAGGCGTTCCAGGTGCATCGCCTGGCGGATGACGCCCTCGAAGGCGTCCACGGTCAGGTCGAATACAGCGACCACTTTAATCGTTTTTAAGCCTTGCCAGCAGGGTTTCAACGGTATCCTCTCCGGCAACGAGGCGCTCTTTTTCGCGCTTCGTTAGCTGCTTAATGCGGTATTCCAGCCGCAAAGCAAGTGAGTGTTCACCAACTTCATGACTAAAGGCCAGTCGCAGGTCGCCTTTGCCGCGCAACGCCTTCGCGCCTTTCCCTGCCTGATGCTGGCGAAAGCGGCGCGGCACATCGGTGGTGATGCCGGTATAGAGGCGATTATCCGCGGTTCGAATGAGATACAGAAACCAGCACACGGTCACAAAGTCACTATGGTAAGGTGTATGCACCATAGCATAACGGAGAAGAAAGATGGATACGCTTGCCGCCATTGGCCGCTGGCTGAGTAAACAGCACGTCGTCACCTGGTGCGTCTCCCGTGACGACGAGCTGTGGTGTGCGAATGCCTTTTACGTCTATGACCCGGATACCGTGGCCTTTTATCTGCTCAGCGAGGAGCACACCCGCCACGGCCAGATGACCGGCGAGCGGGCGAAGGTGGCCGGGACGGTCAACGGTCAGCCCAAGACCGTGGCCCTGATCCGCGGCGTGCAGTTCCAGGGCGAGATCCGTCGTCTGCGCGGCGACGAAGAGGCGCGAATGCGCCAGCGCTACGTCAAGCGCTTCCCGGTGGCCCACATGCTGTCGGCGCCGGTCTGGGAGATTCGTCCGGACGAAATCAAGTTTACCGACAACACGCTGGGGTTCGGGAAAAAGCTACACTGGCGGCGCGATGCCGGCGCCGAGCAGGCGTAGCGCTTCGCGATTGAAGGCCGGCAGATCGTCCGGCGTTCTGCTGGTGACCAGCTGTTCGTTATCGACCACCACCTCCTGGTCGTAAAACTCGCCCCCGGCGTTTTTCACATCCACCACGATCGGTTTTACCGCCGTGAGCTTGCGCCCGCGGATCACATCGGCGCTGATCAGCAGCTGCGGGCCGTGGCAGATGGCGAAGACCGGCTTCCCGCCGTTGACAAAATCGCGCGTAAAGGTGACAAAGCGTTCATCCCCGCGCAGCTGGTCCGGGGAATAGCCCCCTGGCAGCAACAAGGCATCAAATTCACCCGGTGTGACGTCATCAATGGCCCGATCGATGGCGACCTCTGCTTCTCCCTGTTTACCCTTCACCGTCTTGCCAGCCTGCTTTTCGATCGTCACGACCTGATGCCCGGCGAGCTTAAACGCCTCGGCGGGAGAGGTAAATTCAGAATCTTCAAAGTCGTCGGTAATGAGCACGGCTATCTTTTTACTCATGCTTCCTCCGCTGTCTGGATGGTCAATGAGGTAATTCCATGATGATGGTGGATACTTACCTTGTAAGGTATTAAGCCTGGAACATGAGCGCGAAAGTGCAAGGCAGAGAATTCCGTAAAGGAGAATCAATGAGTCAGGTATTATTGACCGGCGCGACCGGGTTAGTTGGCGGTCACTTACTCCGGCTGCTGCAGAATGAGCCCCGCATCAGCACCATCGCTGCCCCGACGCGTCGCCCACTGGCGCCGGCGGAAGGCGTGTTTAATCCGTACGATCCGCAGCTGACCGATGCCCTGGCGCAGGTGGTCGACCCGGTCGATATCGTCTTCTGCTGTCTGGGAACGACGCGCCGGGAAGCGGGAAGTAAAGAGGCCTTTGTCCATGCCGACTTTACGCTGGTTGTTGATACGGCGCTGACCGGCAAACGGCTAGGCGCTCAGCATATGCTGGTGGTCAGTGCGATGGGCGCTAACGCCCACTCGCCGTTTTTCTACAATCGGGTGAAGGGGGAAATGGAGGCGGCGCTGATCGAGCAGGGATGGCCGCGGCTGACCATTGCCCGGCCGTCGATGCTGTCAGGCGAGCGGGAAAAAAAACGGGCCAATGAGACCTTCCTCGAACCGCTGTTCCGACTCTTACCGGGGAACTGGAAATCCATTGCGGCCCGCGACGTGGCGATTGCCCTGCTGGAGGAGGCGCTGTCGCCCACTCACGAAGGGGTGCAAATTCTGTCATCGTCCGAGCTGCGGGAGCGCGCCGCGCGGCAGGCGGAATAGCGGTTTGCAAACGCAGGCTTCCGGCGTAGTATTCACGGCTTCAATTCATATCCACATTTCTTGCTGGGGAATGCTATGGCTGGTCAGTCTTCATCTCAGGCGGCGTCACCATTTCAATGGTGGAAACCCGCGCTTTTCTTTCTCGTCGTGATTGTCGGCCTGTGGTTCGTCAAATGGCAGCCGTACTACGGGAAAGCCTTCACTGCGGCGGAAACCCACAGTATCGGTAAATCCATTCTCGCCCAGGCCGACGCTAATCCGTTAAAGGCGGCGTGGGACTACGCGATGGTTTACTTCCTTGCCGTCTGGAAAGCGGCGGTGCTCGGCGTGCTGCTCGGGTCGCTGATTCAGGTGCTGATCCCGCGCGACTGGCTGCTGCGCACCCTGGGGCAATCGCGTTTTCAGGGGACGCTGCTGGGGGCGATTTTCTCGCTGCCAGGCATGATGTGCACCTGCTGCGCCGCGCCGGTCGCGGCCGGGATGCGCAAACAGCAGGTGTCGATGGGCGGGGCGCTGGCGTTCTGGATGGGCAATCCGCTGCTCAACCCGGCGACATTGGTGTTTATGGGCTTTGTTCTGGGCTGGCAGTTTGCGCTGGTTCGCCTGGTGGCGGGCCTGGCGACGGTGCTGATTGTCGCAACGCTGGTGCAAAAATGGGTAAAAGAGGCGGCGACGCAGCCTGCCGTGGTGCCTGAAGCGCAACCGGAAGCGGCCCAGGGCGGTTTCTTTAGCCGCTGGCTGCGGGCGCTGTGGACGTTGTTCTGGAACACCATCCCGGTTTATATCCTCGCGGTACTGGTGCTGGGGGCAGCGCGCGTCTGGCTGTTCCCGCACGCCGATGGCGTGGTGGATAATACCTTGTTCTGGGTCATCGCGATGGCGATCGCCGGCTGCCTGTTTGTGATCCCTACCGCGGCGGAAATTCCGATTGTCCAGACGATGATGCTGGCAGGGATGGGCGTCGCGCCGGCGCTGGCGCTGCTGATTACGTTGCCGGCGGTGAGCGTGCCGTCGCTGATTATGCTGCGCAAAGCCTTCCCGGCCAAAGCGCTGTGGCTGACCGGCGGGCTGGTGGCGCTGTGCGGCGCGATTGTCGGTGCGCTGGCGCTGGTGTAGTGTGCTGTAAACGTACGGATAGCCGGGTGGTGTGCCGGGCGGCGGCTACGCCTAACCCGGCACATAACGAACAGGGGACTGCAGCCCGGCTAAGCGTAGCGCCAGCCGGGAAACTGCAGCTTTATTTGATGTAGGTAAAGGCGGTAGTCACCCGGGACACGCCGCTCACCCGGCTGGCGATATCCGCCGCCGCGCGGCCTTCACGGTCGGTCACCAGCCCCATCAGGAAGACTTCGCTGTTTTCCGTGGTCACCTTCACGTTCGAGGATTTGACCTGATCGGTGCCCAGCAGCTGCGAACGCACCTTGGTGGTAATCCAGGTATCAGAAGAGGCGGTGCCTAAACCAATCGGCTGGCCCTGGCGCACTTCGTTAAACACTTCCGTGGTTCCTTCCACGCCCATGGCGATTTGCTTGGCGCGGGCTGAGAGGTCCGGCGTCGGCGACTGACCGGTCAGCAGGACTTTGCCCTGATAAGCGGTAACGTTGATGCGGGCCTGTTTCTTAATCTGTTCATCTTTCGACAAGGCGCTATTGACGCGCAGTTCCAGGGTGCTGTCATCGACCTGGGTTCCCACCGTACGCGGGTCCGTTGCGGCTTTAGTGCCGACTGCTGCCGTTCCGACTACCGCGGCGGCAACGCAGCCCTGCAGCAGTAGTGCAGAAAGCAGGATGGCGAGGGGCGAGAGAGCCTTCATGTGTTCTCCTTAATCGTCCTGGTGTGGAAAAAGAGTGTTATCTATCAAATCGCACAGACAGTTGACGGTCAGCATATGCATCTCCTGGATACGCGCGCTGCGGTGCGAGGGGATGCGAATTTCGACATCCTGCTGACCTAACAGGCCCGCCAGCTCACCGCCGTCATAGCCGGTCAACGCGACGATGGTCATGTCGCGGGTCACGGCGGCTTCCACTGCCTTGACGATGTCCCGGCTGTTACCGCGCGTGGAGATTGCCAGCAGCACATCGCCGGCGTGTCCCAGGGCGCGCACCTGCTTGGCGTAAATCTCGTCATGCAGGCGATCATTAGCGATGGCAGTTAAGACCACATTATCGGTGTTTAGTGCAATGGCGGGTAAACCAGGGCGTTCCGTTTCAAAACGATTAATCATGCTGGCAGCAAAATGCTGTGCGTTGGCGGCGGAAGTGCCATTACCACAACAGAGGATTTTGTTGCCGTTGAGCAGGGACTGCACGAGCGTCATCGCCGCCCGGGAGATGGCGTCCGGGAGTGCTTCTGCTGCGGCAATTTGGGTTTGAATGCTTTCGGTAAAGCAGGCTTTGATTCTGTCGAGCACGGGATCCCTTACTTCTGGTATTACGCTATTCGCCAAAGGCGTTTTTTAGCCATTGGATGTCGTTGCCGGTGAAGGCTACCACATCGAAACGGCAATCCACAGTCTCAAAGCTCCCATTCTGTCGGCAGAGCCACAAACGGGCGGCTTTAAGGAGGCGTTGCTGTTTTTGCGGGGTGACGCTGGCCGCCGCGTCACCGTACAGGGCGCTGCGGCGGTAGCGCACCTCGACAAAGACGGTGACGGCGCCGTCGCGCATGATGAGGTCAATTTCGCCGCCACGCTCGCGGGCGTTGGCGGCGATAAAACGCAGGCCCTGGCCTTCCAGCCAGCGGCGAGCACGGTTTTCCCATGCGTCGCCGGTCTGTTTGCTTAGCTGGCCGGGACGATTTGTCCCTGCTGGTACTTGAGCCATGACAGTTTCCTGTTAATCACGCAGTCCTGAGTCGCCGTCAGATCGCCGGTATTCCCGTTCAGCTCGAAGCCCGGCGTCTGGCGCATTTGCGTGAAGTGGTTTGCCAGCGACCAGGCGTCAGCGCCCATCGCATAAAGACGCGCCAGCGAGTAGTCATTGCGCACCGCAGACAGCGCCTGCTGCATCAGCGCCGGGTTGCTGCCAGCCAGCATCGGGATTTCGCTATACTGCAGGCCTTCCATCTCCAGACGGAAATCCGGACCTGCGGTGCCCTGCGCGCTGCGCGAGCTGGCGTACAGGGTGACATTGCTCTGGCTGCCGTTGCGCATCGCGATCATGGGTTTGATATAGCCAATCTGTTCCGGGGTGGCGAGGATGTAGGCCGCGTCGACGCTGCCGCCGCTGCTAACCGGCATCTCATCCGCACTGCCGAGGACGCTGTTCTGCGCTGATGGCAGGGTGGAGACCGGGGTGCCGCTCAGCGCAATGCCTCCTCCGCCGTTAACGCCGGCGCGCAGTTCCGCCGTGGAGCCAAAACGCTGCTGCAGGACGCTGGCGCCGCCCAGCTTCAGCCATTCGTCGGCAAACGCGTTGACCACACGATCGCCCAGCGCGCCGCGCGGAACCAGCAGCAACGGCGTCTGTTTGCCCTGTTGATGGATATGTCGGGCGGCGTCACGCGCTTCGTCTTCCGGCGACAGCGCGAAATAGCAGATATTAGCGCGGCCTTCGACCTTCTCCGGCTGGTTGAGCGCCAGCACGTTGAGCGGCGTATTGCTCTTGATAACATCTTCGACGTTCTCTTTCAGCAGCGGTCCGACGACGAGGGTGGCGCCGTCCTGCTGAGCCTGAGCAAGCAGCTGGCCGATCGGTTGGCTGGTGGTATCGTAAATTTTCAGTTCTGCCGAGGGGTTGGCGGCGGTGGCGACCACTGGCTGCGGCTGTGCGGCCGGGGCAGTGACCGGCTGGGTGGCCGGAGAGGCGGTGGTCTGCGGCGCGGCGACCGCTGCCGGGGCCTGAGCGGCCGGCTCCGCGGCTGGCGTTGCCTGGGTTTGCGCCGGGGCCTGCACCGGTTCAGCGCGACTTCCGGTAGCCGTAAGATCGGTAATTTCCGCCTGCGACGGGCTTACCACGTCATCATTACCGGACGCGTTCGCCGCCTGGGCGACCTGAGCGGGAACCGCGCTGCCCGTCACCGACGGCGCGCCGTTTTTGGCGGCTTCGAAGCCCTGCTGGATGGTACGGCCGAAGATCGACGCCTGGCCGTTCAGCGGCAGGAAAAGCGCAATCTTGTTGATGGAGGCGGGCTTATAGTTTTGCATGTTCACCAGCGCCGTCGGCAGCATTTTGGCGCCCGGGTTTTGCGGGTAGCGCGTCTGCCAGTCTTTGACGCCGGCTTTCAGCAGCGTGGGATCGTTGCGGTTGTCAAACCACATCCGCTGCAGATCCAGCCAGCCCTGGAGGGTATTTTCATCGGCATTGATCACCAGCGCATTGGCCTGATCCTGGGTCATCGCGGTCAGCGCTTGCCAGGTCGCGTCAATATTTTGCTGGCGCTGTTTGGCATCGCTCAGCAGCGGCTGCTGGGCGATTAAGGCGCGCAGCAGCGTAACCGATGGTTTACCCTGGCTGGCATCGATTTGCGCCTGCCAGTAGCGCGCCTGCTGAGGCTGCTCCAGGCTTGCCGGGTCAAGCTTAGCCAACAGCGTACGGGCCCCCTGATAGTCGTTCTGCGCCAGCTTCACTTCTATCGCCAGCAGTGACTGTTCACGGGCCTGGGTGCTGTCCAGGTTCGACGGCAGCTGGTTAAACAGGTCGATGGCCTGCTGCTTCTTTCCTTCCTGCAGCAGTGCACGAATGGCGAGTAATTGCCAGTTGGTCTTGCTATCATTCGTGCTTTGCTGCATCTGCTGCAAGTAGAAACTGGAGTTGGCCTGCGACGTACCCTGCATAAACGCCGTACTTTGATCCTGCGTGTGGGTGCCGCAGCCAGCAAAAAGAAGAGTAGCCAGCAATACGGGCAGACAGCGCGCGGGCTTAGAACGAAGAAATGTTGACGGTACCATAAGTGTCCAGTGATATTTTTTTGGCTCAATGCTCAATATTAAAACGGCAATACGGACGAGACAATGAAACAACACGAATCAGCGGATAATTCTCAGGGGCAGCTCTATATTGTGCCCACTCCGATAGGAAATCTGTCTGATATCACGCAGCGCGCACTGGAAGTGTTGCAAGTCGTTGATTTAATTGCTGCGGAGGATACCCGCCACACCGGTTTGCTGCTGCAGCATTTTGCGATTAACGCCCGCTTGTTTGCGCTTCATGACCATAACGAGCAGCAAAAGGCGGAAACACTTCTCGCTAAACTGAAAGAAGGGCAAAACATCGCGCTGGTCTCCGATGCCGGCACGCCGCTGATTAACGACCCAGGCTACCATCTGGTGCGCACCTGTCGTGAAGCGAATATTCGCGTCGTACCGCTGCCGGGACCCTGCGCGGCCATCGCCGCCCTCAGCGCCGCCGGTTTGCCCTCCGATCGTTTCTGCTATGAAGGCTTCCTGCCGGCGAAATCGAAAGGCCGTCGCGATACCCTGAAAGCGCTGGAAGAAGAGCCGCGCACCCTCATCTTCTACGAGTCGACCCACCGGCTGGTGGAGAGTCTGGAAGATATCTGCGCGGTACTGGGAGAATCCCGCTACGTGGTGCTGGCCCGCGAGCTAACCAAAACCTGGGAATCGATCCACGGGGCGCCGATTGGCGAGCTGGTGGCGTGGGTCAGGGAAGACGAAAACCGTCGCAAAGGCGAGATGGTGCTGATCGTCGAAGGCTTTAAGGCGCAGGAAGAGGCGCTGCCGGCGGCGGCGCTGCGTACCCTGGCGCTGCTGCAGGCGGAGCTGCCGCTGAAGAAAGCCGCTGCGCTGGCTGCGGAGATCCACGGTGTGAAGAAGAATGCGCTGTATAAGTATGCCCTGGAGCAGCAGGGGGAGTGATCCTGTAAAACCAGTGAAAGCCTGGCAAGCCGCCCTTGAGATTGTGAAGGGCGGCTTGAGCGTCATCCGACATGTCGGAAGAAATGTCGGAAGAAATGTCGGAAGAAAAGTGCAGCCCGCCTTCCTTGCCGCACAGCACCCCTAACCAACCAGCCCGGATAAATCCGGGCTTAACGTGGTTAAACCCTTACGCTCTCGATCAGGTCACCGGCGCCGGGTTAAACACCGCCAGCTGGTTATGCAGACCCCATTGATCGGAGAAGGTTTTCTTGCGTCCGCTGGCCACGTCGAGAATGAATTCGAACAGCTTCAGCCCCACATCCTCAATCGTCTCTTCGCCGGTGGCGATGGTGCCGGCGTTAATGTCCATTAAGTCATACCAGCGGTTAGCCAGCTCGGTACGGGTCGCCATTTTTATCACCGGGACCGCCATCAGTCCGTAAGGCGTGCCGCGGCCGGTGGTGAATACCTGCACCGTGATGCCAGAGGCCACCTGCTGGGTGCCGCAGACAAAATCGCTGGCGGGGGTGGCAGCGTAAATCAGGCCGCGTTTGGTCGGGCGCTGCCCAGGGGAAAGCACCTCAACGATGGCGCTTTTGCCTGATTTGGCAATCGACCCCAGCGCTTTTTCCACCACGTTGGCCAGACCGCCTTTCTTGTTGCCGGGTGAGGGGTTGGCGCTGCGGTCGGTTTTGCCCATGTCGAGATAGTTATCGTACCAGGCCATCTCTTCCAGCAGGCGTTGACCCACCTCTTCGTTGATTGCCCGCGGGGTCAGCAGATGGATAGCGTCGCGGACTTCGGTCACCTCTGAGAACATCACCGTCGCGCCGCAGCGCACCAGCAAATCGGAGGCGTAACCCACCGCCGGGTTGGCGGTCACGCCGGAGAAAGCGTCGCTGCCGCCGCACTGCATACCCACCACCAGCTCAGAGGCCGGGCAGGTTTCCCGCTGACGCTGGTTGAGTTTCGCCAGATGGCGCTCGGCGACCTGCAGAATGTCATCGACCATCGATTTAAAGCCCACGTGCTTTTCATCCTGCAGGCTGACGATGCTGGCGCTGTCCACCGGGATGCTTTTGACATCTTCGGTCCCCTGCAGCAGGCGTTCGGGCTGCAGCTTTTCACAGCCAAGGCCAATGACCATCACCTCGCCGCCGAAGTTCGGGTTAAGGGCGATATTGTGGATGGTGCGAATCGGCACCACCGCCGCTGGCGCATTAATCGCTACGCCGCAGCCATAGAGGTGATTCAGACCCACCACGCCGTCGACGTTGGGATAGTTCGGCAGCAGGTCGCGTTCAATGAGTTTCACCACGTAATCGACCACGCCCGCAACGCAGTGCACGCTGGTGGTGATACCCAGCAGATTTTTGGTGCCCACGCTGCCGTCGGCATTGCGGTAGCCTTCGAAGGTGTAGCCTTCCAGCGGCGGTAGCGGGGCGGGCACTTTGGTGGCCAGCGGCAGGGTGTTCAACGGCGGGGCGGTAGGCAACTCCACTAACGACTCGTCAATCCAGCTTCCCTGGGGGATGTCGCGCACCGCGAAGCCAATCACTTCTCCGTAACGGATAATTTCACCGCGGGCAGGGATATCCGCCAGGGCGACTTTATGCCCCTGTGGGATGTGCTCGATGAGCGTCAGGCCGTCCGGGAAACGCGTTCCGGCGGTCAATCCCCGATCGTTGACAATAATCGCCACATTATCTGTTGGGTCAACTTTTATATAAAACGCGGTCGGCGATGGTTGTCGAATTGAAATATCGGCCATTGTCCAGTTATCTCCAAACAGGTGCTAAAAATATAATTAAATGGTCATTCTGGCGCGGTAGAGCAGAATAATGAAATAAAGAATGTCAGGTGTGTCGGCATGAAGATGTGATCTAAATCACTCCTTATCGCCATGGACGCGTGCGGTGGGCGGGCAATCGTAAGAAGTGTGGATTAGCGCCCATGGCTTAAGGCGATTGCCCAACTTAAGCTTTTAAAAATGTATTTATATTGTGTTTATGCATAGTGTCTGGCGAGTTGGCGCTGACTATACTGAGTCGTGTTTTTGTGACGTCCGATATCTGCATGGTTGGCCTTTGAATCGCGGGTTAATAATTTAGCCGTGACCTAATGAATAATAAAAAATGGTTAATTTGCGATGGGCTGACATTTTCCGGACTCAAGGTCAGGGAATAAAAAAGGACACCCATTCGCCGGTTTACTCTGCGGATAATATTTGGGGTCAGGCGATACGCTTTTCCAGCCTGATGGGGCTCTCTCGCCGGGCTGGTGTTATAACGAATGAATTGCAGAAGTTAGCAACGGTTAACGCAAGGTAAAAATCATGGATAACGCAATTTTCCCGAACAAATTTAAGGCCGCGCTGGCGGCTCATCAGGTGCAGATTGGCTGCTGGTGCGCGCTGGCCAATCCGATTAGCACCGAGGTGTTGGGTCTGGCGGGTTTCGACTGGCTGGTACTGGACGCGGAACACGCGCCGAACGACGTCACCACGCTTATCCCGCAGCTTATGGCGCTGAAAGGCAGTTCCAGCGCTCAGGTGGTTCGCGTGCCGACCAACGAGCCCATCATTATTAAGCGCATGCTGGATATCGGCTTCTATAACTTCCTGGTGCCGTTTGTCGAGACGGCTGAACAGGCGGCGCAGGCGGTGGCTTCTACCCGCTATCCGCCGGAAGGGATCCGCGGGGTTTCCGTTTCCCATCGCGGCAATATGTTCGGCACCGTGCCGGACTACTTCGCCCAGTCCAATAAGAATATTTCCGTTCTGGTACAGATTGAGAGCCAGATCGGGGTGGACAACGTCGAGGCGATTGCCGCGACCGAAGGTGTCGACGGCCTGTTCGTCGGCCCGAGCGACCTGGCCGCCGCACTAGGTCATCTGGGCAATGCCGCCCATCCTGAGGTGCAGCGCGCCATCCAGCATATCTTCGCCAGCGCGAAGAAGCACGGTAAGCCAAGCGGCATTCTGGCGCCGGTGGAGGCCGATGCGCGGCGCTACCTGGAGTGGGGCGCCTCTTTTGTCGCCGTCGGCAGCGATCTGGGCGTCTTCCGTTCCGCAACCCAGAAACTTGCTGATGCCTTTAAAAAATAGTCACCAGGATGAAGAGAGAGAACAATATGACAATCAAAGTGGGTTTTATCGGTCTTGGCATTATGGGCAAGCCGATGAGCAAAAATTTGCTGAAGGCGGGTTACCCGCTGGTGGTGTCTGACCGTAACCCGGAAGCGATTGCCGACGTGATTGCCGCGGGCGCTGAGACCGCGACCACGCCGAAGGCGATTGCCGAGCAGTGCGACGTGATCATCACCATGCTGCCGAACTCGCCGCATGTCAAAGAGGTGGCGCTGGGGGAGAACGGCATTATTGAAGGCGCGAAACCGGGCACCGTGGTGATCGACATGAGCTCTATTGCGCCGCTGGCCAGCCGGGAAATCAGCGAAGCGCTGAAGGCTAAAGGCATTGATATGCTGGACGCGCCAGTAAGCGGCGGCGAACCAAAAGCGATCGACGGCACCCTGTCGGTAATGGTCGGCGGCGACAAGGCGATCTTCGACAAATATTACGAGCTGATGAAAGCGATGGCTGGCTCCGTGGTGCATACCGGCGACATCGGCGCGGGCAATGTGACCAAACTGGCTAATCAGGTGATTGTCGCCCTGAACATCGCAGCCATGTCCGAAGCGCTGACTCTGGCCACCAAAGCCGGCGTCAATCCGGATCTGGTTTATCAGGCGATCCGCGGTGGTCTGGCGGGGAGTACCGTGCTGGATGCCAAAGCGCCGATGGTGATGGATCGTAACTTCAAGCCGGGCTTCCGGATCGATCTGCATATTAAAGATCTGGCCAATGCGCTGGATACCTCCCACGGCGTGGGCGCTCAGCTGCCGCTGACGGCGGCGGTAATGGAGATGATGCAGGCGCTGCGTGCGGACGGTCTGGGCACCGCTGACCATAGCGCGCTGGCTTGTTACTACGAAAAGCTGGCGAAAGTGGAAGTGACTCGCTAACAAGAAAAGCTCTGCGCGGCCCGGTGGTTATGCCTGGCGCAACAGTATCAGACTGCCACGGCGGGGCGAGCCTGGACGCGGTATCGGCGTCGTCTTCCGCGTGTTTACCTCGGTTGCGACGCAGGAAGCGGCGTTTCGCGCGCGTTGGACAATATTTCTCGTGCGTCGCGCAATAGCGCTGCCGCCCTGCAGGGCGGGATGACGACAGAGGGATGACAACGGGCGGTAAACCCACTATACTGCGCGCCGAAGCTGACCAGACAGTCGCCGCTTCGTCGTCGTCCTCTTTCGGGGGGAGACGGGCGGAGGGGAGGAAAGTCCGGGCTCCATAGGGCAAGGTGCCAGGTAACGCCTGGGGGGTGTCACAGCCCACGACCAGTGCAACAGAGAGCAAACCGCCGATGGCCCGCGCAAGCGGGATCAGGTAAGGGTGAAAGGGTGCGGTAAGAGCGCACCGCGCGGCTGGTAACAGTCCGTGGCACGGTAAACTCCACCCGGAGCAAGGCCAAATAGGGGTTCATAAGGTACGGCCCGTACTGAACCCGGGTAGGCTGCTTGAGCCAGTGAGCGATTGCTGGCCTAGATGAATGACTGTCCACGACAGAACCCGGCTTACCGGTCAGTTTCACCACTTTACGCAAAACCCCGCTTCGGCGGGGTTTTTGCTATGTGAATCCGTGACGCGGATGAATGACTGTCCACGACGCTATACCCAAAGAAAGCGGCTTATCGGTCAGTTTCACCTCTTTACGCAAAACCCCGCTTCGGCGGGGTTTTGCTATCTGAATCCGTGACGCGGATGAATGACTGTCCACGACGCTATACCCAAAGAAAGCGGCTTATCGGTCAGTTTCAACTATCTCTATAAAACCTCTCGACGAAGGTGTTTATTTTTAATTTCAGTCGGTTGTAAATCAGGTTTGCAGAATATCCACTTTTAAACAGTTTTTTGGCTGCTTTAAACACCGGATTCGTTAATACTGTCACGCTACGATGTTTTATTGTCTATCCGTTAGTCTCCATTCCCTGATTTGCAGCGGTCATCATTCAGCTTAATGGATAGCAGGTTTATAGGTTATCCAGACAGGAGTGATAGACGTGAAAAATGTAGTATTATTCCCGCAGCTCAAATCGGCAATAGCCTGGCTTATCGGTCATGGTGAAACAATTATGCAGTTTGCCTGGAATATCGTGGCAGCGCTGATTATTCTTTTTGTCGGGCGAATGCTTGCAAAAGTCCTCGCTAAAGCCTTCGAGAAAATTCTCTTACGACGCAACGTCGATGCGACAATCGTTCATTTCTTTGCTGCGCTCGTTCGTTATATTACGATGGCTTTTGCGATAATCGCCGCATTAGGTCGGGTAGGGATTGAGACGTCGTCCATCATCGCGGTTATTGGCGCGGCAGGGCTGGCAATTGGTCTGGCGCTGCAAGGCTCGCTTTCTAACTTTGCCGCTGGTGTTCTGTTGGTCACTTTACGTCCTTTTCGGGCCGGCAATTTTGTACAGGTCGGCGCGATTTCTGGTATGGTGCAGTCCGTACATGTTTTTTCAACTACACTACTAACCGTTGATAATAAAGAAGTTATTATTCCAAATGGTAAAGTCATCGCCGACAGTATTGTGAATTATTCCTGCCATCCTTTTCGGCGAATCGATCTGACCCTCGGCGTGGCCAGCGAGACTAAAATTGTGCAGGTTAAGCAGGTCATTCAGGCTATCATTGATAGTGAAAAGCGAATCGATCAATCTCGTGGTACTACGGTTCGTCTGCTTGAAATGATGCCGGGCACACTTAACTTCACTGTTCGTGTCTGGGTGAAAAATAACGAATATTGGGAGACTTATTTTGATTTTCTTGAGGCGATTAAAGAAGCACTCGATGAACATCAGATCACCCTCGCCGCGCAACGGATGGATATTAATTTAACCTCCTCGGCGTTATCGGACCTAAAAAAATAAACAATGCGGATGTTTAGCTTATAGATCATTTGATCTATGAATGCATCCAACCCCTTTTACAATTATGTTCATGCTTTTTTACACATCGCCATTATTGTTCAGGGAATAATAGTGCGTCTTATCATGACGCACTTATACAGGATAATAAAATGACAAAAGTATCACGAGCTATATTATTGACCGCCGCCGTTGCCGGTTTTTCGCTGGCGGCGCAGGCCGCGGAAGAGACTGCGCCAGCACCCGCTAAGGACCCCATCGTCCAGCACTTAAAACTGACTCCCGATCAGGTGAGCAAAATTAACAGCCTGCATCAGCAAATGGAAAAAAACGTTGAGCAGATTTCACAGCAAGACATTAAAGATGGCGCGCTGATTAACGTGATTGATTCCGGTAAATGGAATGAGAAAGCGGTGAAGGATCAGCTGGCGGCATTCAGTAAAATTGATCAACAGGTACGTTATTATCGCGTGAAGTACTATTTTGATGTGAATCAGGTACTGACGCCGGAGCAGCGCACCCAGGTGAAAAAAGATCTTGCCGACGCGCTGAGTGAATAATGCCCTCAGCCCCTTTCGGGGCCGGTATTAGCGGCAGGCCACCAACGATAGCCGAATAATCCATGCTGCAGCTTCAGGCGAGACTTTCTTCATCCCGCAGGCGAATCTCCGCCTCGGCGACGATGGCTTCCAGTTCGCTAAGCATCTCATCATAACCAAAGCTGACGACGCCGACGGTTTCCGGCGGCGTCGGGGCTAGCGGCGTCGGAGACGCCTTTTTTCTGTTTTTCTTCTTACTCACTGACAGACTCCATCCCTTCCGTTGTTACACCGGTAAATCTATCAGCAAAGCGCGCAGCGGCGTATCGGCGACGAGGGTAATGTTAGCTTCGTCACGAATAAATGCCCCATCACCACAGGTGAGAGCCTGTTTGGGTTGTTCCTGCGCGACGGCATGGACGGTGCCGTGGATCGACTGCAGGTAGGCGCGCGGGCCATGCAATTGCACGTTGATCTGCTCACCTTTTTCCAGCGCGATGTGATAGACCCAGGCCTGCTGGCGAAGCTGGAGGCTATTATTCCCCCCATCCGGTGAGGCCAGCAGCTGTAGCGGCGCGTTGGCGACCTCGATTTTCTGCTGCAGCGGGTTTTCCCGCTGCGGGCAGGCATCGAGCCATAGCTGCATTCGCGTTAACGACTGCTCTTTGCTCAGATTGTGCTCGCTATAGCTCACGCCAGGCTGAGTGGCGATAATCAACGCGTCGCCGGCCCTGGCCTGCAGGTGATTGCCGTCGCTGTCGCGATACTCCGCTTCGCCTTCCAGAATCAGGTTCAGGATATCGACCTTGGGATACGTTCTGGCCTGGAACGAGGCCCCGGGGGCCAGCACTTCCTGATTGAGAACGCGTAAGGACGCGAAGCCCAGTAATTTTGGGTCGAAGTAGTGGCCAAAGGAGAAGGTGTAGCGGGCCTGCAGCCAGCCGAAGTCTGCTTGTCCGCATTGTTTGGCTGTTCGGGTAGTAATCATGTTCTTGACCTCTCTTTACACTAAATCAATGGTAAAGGTATGGACGCTGTATTGTTAGCCAGATATTCTGCCCGGTATGTTCAAATTTCCTGAATGAGAAAGCGATGGCTAAAGAGAGAGCATTAACGCTGGAAGCGTTACGCGTGATGGATGCGATCGACCGTCGCGGGAGCTTCGCTGCCGCGGCTGATGAACTGGGACGCGTGCCTTCCGCCCTGAGCTACACCATGCAAAAACTGGAGGAAGAGCTGGACGTGGTGCTGTTTGACCGCTCGGGTCATCGCACAAAGTTCACCAACGTCGGGCGTATGCTGCTGGAGCGCGGTCGCGTGCTGCTCGAGGCGGCGGACAAGCTCACCACCGATGCCGAAGCCCTGTCTCGCGGCTGGGAAACTCACCTGACGATCGTCACCGAAGCGCTGGTGCCCACGCCGGATCTGTTTCCGCTGATTGAGAAACTGGCGACCAAGTCCAACACCCAGCTGTCGATTATCACCGAGGTGCTGGCCGGCGCCTGGGAGCGGCTGGAGCAGGGGCGGGCGGATATCGTTGTCGCGCCGGATATGCATTTTCGTTCTTCCTCGGAGATTAACTCGCGCAAACTCTATTCGGTGCTCAGCGTGTACGTCGCGGCGCCGGACCACCCGATCCACCAGGAGCCTGAACCGCTCTCTGAGGTCACCCGCGTGAAATACCGTGGCGTCGCGGTGGCGGATACCGCGCGCGAGCGGCCCGTTCTCACCGTTCAGCTGCTGGATAAACAGCCGCGCTTAACGGTGAGCACCATCGAAGATAAGCGCCAGGCGCTGCTGGCCGGATTAGGCGTGGCGACCATGCCCTATCCGCTGGTGGAGAAGGATATTGCTGAAGGACGCTTGCGGGTGGTCAGTCCGGAATATACCAATGAAATTGACATTATCATGGCCTGGCGACGGGACAGCATGGGCGAAGCGAAGTCCTGGTGCCTGCGTGAGATCCCTAAGCTGTTTGCCGGCAGATAGTCGAGGACGCTCCTCCCGCTAGCGGGAGGAGCAGGAAGATCAGTAGGAAAAGGGTTTTGGATCGGGCCCGAATCGGTTGTTGCCTTCCGTTCCGCGCTGGCAGTTAAAGATCAGGATCACCAGCCAGCCGATGACCGGGATCAACAGCAGCAGCAGCCACCATGCCGAACGGTCGGTGTCGTGCAGACGCCGAAACTGCACCGCCCACCACGGTAAAAAGACCAGTATGCCATAGATGGTCGTCAGAATGCCTTCGCCGCCCGCCCGCTGCCAGCCCAGCATTTTATCGATGATGCTCAATACGCCGGTCAGGATGAGGTTGACCAGAATAAACATCCAGTACTCTTTGCGCCGCGCACGGCCGCCAAATCCTATATAGTTTTTTAATACCTTGAGATACCAGTCCATTTCTACGCCTCAATTAACCGTCAATCACTTGTTTTTTAAGCGATCGCAATAAGAATAGACGTGAATGAATGGTGGGTAAATATCTGTTTTCTGAATTATTGGGCGCCATCACTGGCGCCCGACGGATCAACGGAAGCGCTGGTCGCGACCGTGTGGTTCGCTGAGATCCTGCTGCGGCCCAATGGAGATGATGCCGGTAGGGTTAATGGTTTTATGGCTGCGGTAATAGTGGTGACGAATATGCGGAAAGCTCACCGTCTCCGCGATACCCGGCATCTGGTAGATGTCGCGCAGGAAGCCGTAGAGATTGAGATAATCGCTGATGCGTCGTTTGTCGCATTTAAAATGGGTCACATACACCGGGTCGAAGCGTACCAGCGTCGTCCACAGGCGAATATCCGCTTCCGTCAGCTGATTGCCCGTCAGGTAACGATGCTGACCGAGGATCTGCTCCAGTCGCTCCAGCGAGGTAAACACCGCATCCACCGCTTCGTCGTAAGCCTGCTGACTGGTGGCAAAGCCGGCTTTATACACGCCGTTATTGACGTTGTCATAGATCCAGCCGTTCAGTTCATCGATTTTTTCCCGCAGCGCCGGCGGGTAGTAATCCCCGGCTCTGGCGCCCAGGCCATCGAAGGCGGTATTAAACATACGGATGATTTCTGCCGACTCATTGCTGACGATGGTCTGCTGTTTTTTATCCCATAGTACCGGGACGGTGACGCGACCGGTGTAGTGCGGGTCGGCGTGCAGATACAGCTGATAGAGAAAATCGTGCTGATAAAGGGTGTCACCGGTGGCTTCCGGGAAGCTGTCGTCAAAAGTCCAGCCGTTTTCCAGCATCAGCGGATTGACCACGGAGACAGGGAGAAAAGGCTCCAGTCCTTTCAGCTTACGCATAATTAACGTGCGATGCGCCCACGGGCAGGCGAGAGAAACGTACAGATGATAGCGATCTTTTTCCGCCGCAAATCCCCCTTCACCACTCGGTCCGGCCGCGCCATCGGCGGTGAGCCAGTTACGGAAGGCGGAAACGGAACGCTTAAAACGCCCACCGGTGGATTTTGTGTCATACCAGGTATCCTGCCAGACGCCGTCGACTAATTGTCCCATCTTTATTCCTCCTTCAGACTTCAGATAGCAAAAGCGAGGAGTGGTCTCCTCGCTTTTTCATTCATTCAGTATAGTGCGCTTACCATTTCTTATTCAGTACACGGTCGATACTGAAGGCGCCCGGTCCGGTAATGGCCAGCAGCAGGTAACCGCCAGCGATGGTCAGGTTTTTCATGAACATCAGGGAGTTCACGCCTTCCGCAAAGTTGCTGTGGAACAGGAACGCGGTCAACAGCGTAAAGCCTGCGGTGAACAGCGCGGTGGTCCGGGTCAGGAAACCGAACAGAATCGCCAGTCCGCCGCCGAATTCAAGGAGAATGGTCAGCGGCAGCAGCGCACCCGGTACGCCCATGGCTTCCATATACTGCTGGGTTCCCGCATAACCGGTGATTTTGCCCCATCCTGCAGTGATAAACAGAATCGGCATCAGAATGCGCGCTACCAGTACACCAACATCTTCTAATTTTTTCATTTCTTACTCCAGAAAACCCAAAGGGCGGCGGTTTTGTTTTTTAGCGCAATCCCGCGTAGTTACGCGGTGTTGCTGTCGATGGAGAGGATAGTAGCGAGGCGGAGAGGGAATTGTTAGCAAGGAAAACTGTAGATCTAGTTCAAAGTTTCTGAGTAATCGGTAAGAGGGGGCGAAAAATGCCTCAACGCGATAGGTCACGACCGGCGCTGGTAAAGGCCTGGCCGGGCGGAATGGCATGGGATCAGAGGGCTGGCTGACCGCGGATGGCGGCCAGGGGGCAAGTTTTTACGCACGGCGTTGCGTATCGGGCGAGGAAGTGGCAGAGCGGGGCGCCGGGAAAAGCGCCCGCGCTCCGGGCGGCTAACGGACTGCCGACTGGCGCAGGATCCCGCGGACCAGCCGCCAGGTACTCCATAAACCCAGTCCGCGTTTGGTCCAGCGCATTAAAAAATGCGGGTGTCGGACGGACCACACGGCCATCAGACCGCTGCCCACCATCAGCCACGAACGTAAACTAAGCAGCGTATGCCAGCCGCGGTCTAAGGGCGCCGTCGCTTCCAGCCAGTGGCGGCGACAGGCGCTCAGCTCCAGCCGTTGCTGCTGGATCTGGCGCAGCAGCTGCGCCTTTTGCCGTTCACGCTCCTGTCGGCCATTCATGGTTTATCTTCCTCCAGAAGGGCACGGTCGTTCTCCAGCTCTCTTCGCGTCAGGCGCAGCAGCGTGGAGCGTCGCGCCTTACGTAAGGTAAGGATACCGACAATCGCGGCGGCGAGAAGCAGCACGACGGTGGTGGCGATCATGACGTGCAGGCGGTACTGAGCGTCAACGGCCCAGATAACCAGCACCAGCAGACTCATGAGGCCAAACGCGGCAAACAGCAGCGTCAGTCCGGTCATGATCAGCAGCTGGAAGAGGTTGGCTTTCTCCTCCTCCAGCTCCACGACGACCAGGCGCAGCCGTGTTTCCACCATTTCGACCAGCAGCGTAACGATACGCTGGCCAATGGAGAAGACGCGCTGACCCGGCCCCTGCGTGTGTTGAGTATTCGCCATAATCAGCGACGCGACAGCAGGACACCCAGCACCAGCCCGACGGCGGCGCCAATCCCGACCCCTGTCCACGGATTTTCGCGAACATAATCATCCGCTCGCGCGGCGGTCTCACGAGTTTGACGCAGAATCGCTTCGCTGGTCTCACCCAGACGGGCGCGGCTCTCTTTCAGCGCACTCTCGGCTTTACTGCGCAGTTTACCCATCTCTTCTTTCGACTTGTCCGCCGAGGAATTCAGTACTTCCTCCAGGGTGTCCGCCAGCGTTTTCAGTTCTGCACGAAGGTCGTCAGTCACATTCTCTTTAGCCATGTCGTTCTCCTGTAGCGTGGTCCGTATTGCGAAAGTTAATAGTGATTAGTAATCCCGAGACTCCAGCGTTTTCAACTCCTGTTGCGCTTCATTGAGTTTATGCTGGCGTTTGTTGATTTTGTCCGCATCGCCTTTCTTCCGGGCTTCCTGCAGATCGCGCTGACGTTCAGCGATCTCTTCCCGCTGTTTGGCAATTTTTTGCTGATGATCGGCTTTGAGTTTACTGTCGCTGCAGTTCTCCCGTACCTGGCGTAGTGCGGTATTTAGCCCATCAATGCGACTTTGATTGTGATGCTTTTCGGCATAGCTGATCTCTCGTTGAATATCCTGCTCTTTTTCCTGGCAGGGAGAGGCGGCTATGGCGCTGGCGCTAAGTGAAGACAGGGCCAGAAGCAGAGCGATGCGGTGTTTCATGGATAGTACCTTCCATTGTCTTAGGGGATACCCGGAGGATAAACCCGTTCCCGTTGGTAAACGTGAATGCGTTGATTCACGCAGGTTTAAGCATAGTAACAAATGCGGGAAACCACCAGACTGCGTTGAAAACGCAGTCTGACGGCCGTTTACCCGAGCCGATGCGGCGCGTCGCGCAGGCGGGATAACCAGGCGGTGGGCGAGTTATCGTCTTCCAGCAAGGCGATAATATAACCATGAGGCAGAGCGCGGCCGAGAACCTCTTTCGCCGCCGCGCCCTGGGCGGTGGAATCAAACTTAATCAGCAGGCCATCCTTTTGCGGCGTAATGCTCTTGAAGCGGATACCGTTGGCGTCGAGGTGATGCCAGACGGAGAAACCATCCGGCATACTGACGCCCTGGCCAACCGGACGGATCGCCAGCGTGGCCTCTTGCTGCTGCACCGCCAGCCATAGCCAGAACAGCGCGCAGAGCAGAAGAGAGCCACCCAGCAGCCAGCTGAGCTGGCGCAGGGAAGGGCGTTTTATGACCATCATTAGCCCCGGCTTCTGTATTTTTTCTTCCACAGCACCACCAGCGAGCCGACCAGTCCGAAGACCAACAGCGCAACCGGCAGGAGCATCAGGCAGGACATCAGCTGATCTTCATACTTAAGGAATACCGGGGTTTTGCCCAGCAGATAGCCCAGCGAGGTCAGGATGAGCACCCACAGCAGGCCGCTCATCCAGTTAAAGAACTGAAAGCGGGCGTTATTGAGGCCGGAAAGCCCGGCGATGGTCGGCAGCAGCGTGCGCACGAAGGCGATGAAGCGGCCGATCAGCAGCGCGGAGAGCCCATGTTTATGAAACAGGTGATGCGCGCGCTGATGATAGTGAGAGGGCAGATGCGACAGCCAGTTTTGCACGATCCGCGTATTGCCCAACCAACGCCCCTGGATGTAGCTCAGCCAGCAGCCGAGGCTGGCGGCGGCAGTGAGCAGCAGCAACGTTTCCGGAAAGCCCATCGCCCCTTTGGCGATCAGCACGCCCACGAGCACAAGCAGGCTGTCCCCCGGCAAAAACGCGGCAGGCAGTAACCCGTTCTCAAGGAACAAAATCATAAACAAGACAAAATACAGCATGCCAATCATGGAGGGATTCGCGAGCGTTTCGTAATCCTGAGCCCACAAGGCATTCAATAACTGGGTTAATAGTTCCATTCACGATTCCTGGTACATCGGTTAACGGCACGTCTGAGCGCGCGGCATGTAGGGCGACAAGATTTTTATGAGATTATGGTCGCTGCTTCGGCGCTCTGAACGCTTCCCTGTATAAAATTGAAGTAAGTCGATACCTACTCCCAGAACGGCAAAATGCATCTAATTGTAACAAATCACCTGACTTTCCGTCAGAGAAATTGCAAGGTGTTGCTCGTTGATTTTGCTGATTGCGGCGATGGGAGGCGAGAGGATTTACACAGGCTGACACTATATATGTTTTGCTTACCCCAGCCTGTCTGGGGAACAGGCGCGCAGGGGCCGCGCGCCGGGGAGATAAAGGCTTATTTCGCGCCGTTGGCCGCGGTATCGAGATGAACCACCGGGTTTTCGGCAAATAAGTAGCGATCGGCATTAAATTCAAAGTCGTCGCTGGTTTCGTTAAACAGCATTTGCTTGGTATTTTCCAGATGCTGCCACATCGCCAGTTTGGCGGCGTTCGGATCTTTACGCAGCAGAGCCTTCAGGATCTGATCGTGGTCGTCGCACCAGTTATCGACGGTGCGCAGGTCGATATGCTCATGCAGCTTTTTCCAGTACGGGTTATGCACGCGCTGGGTCCACATTTTTTCCACGATCGCCGCCAGGGCGCTATTCTGCGTGGCCAGCGCCACCTGGACGTGAAACTGCAGATCCCATTCGGAGTCGCGGAAACACTTCTCGTTGCGCGCTTTCTCCTGAATCTCCATCAGCTTCATGATGTCCTGCTTGGTCACCTGAGTGGCCGCGAATTCGGCGATATTGCTTTCAATAAGCTGCCGCGCCTGCAGCAGCTCAAAGGGGCCATAGTTGGCGAACTCCAGGCTTTCATCGGCCACCTGCTGGTATTTCGGATGGTTGGAGATGACGTGAATGCCCGACCCTTTACGGACTTCGACATAGCCTTCCACTTCCAGCATGATGATGGCTTCACGAACCACGGTGCGGCTAACGTTTTTTTCATCGGCGATAAAGCGCTCGGCGGGCAGCTTATCCCCTACAAGGTAGACACCTTGTTCGATGCGCATCTTCAGCTCAGCGGCAAGTTGCTGATAAAGACGGCGTGGTTCAATGATTTCCATATTCGCTCCCGCAAGATGGCGACAATATTCGATTTGTTATACCACTTTTACGCGATTTCCACCACTGGCAGGGATGAAAAAGCCGCCTGAGAAGGCGGCTTGGCAGGCGATCACCTCAGTATAAGCGTCTCTAACTCTGGGTGGCCGGTTTGCGGCTGCTAAGCGGCGTCGTGTCATCGTCAGCCGGTTTGTTTTTCAGCACCGTCCAGATGACCAGCGCGCCCAGCAGGTCAAAGACCGCCAGTACCGCAAACAGCGGGCTGAAGCCGATGGTGTCTGCCAGCGCGCCGACGACCAGGGCGAACATGGTGCTCGCCAGCCAGGCGGCCATCCCGGTCAGACCGTTGGCGGTAGCGACTTCGTTACGGCCAAAGACGTCGGAAGAGAGGGTAATCAGCGCCCCGGACAGCGCCTGGTGAGCAAACCCGCCGATGCACAGCAGGGCAATCGCCACGTACGGGCTGGTGAACAGGCCGATCATCCCCGGGCCAATCATCAGCAGGGCGCCCATGGTGACCACCATTTTACGCGACACGATCAGGTTAACGCCGAACCAGCGCTGGAACAGCGGCGGCAGGTATCCACCGACGATGCAGCCGAGGTCGGCGAACAGCATCGGCATCCAGGCGAACATCGCGATCTCTTTCAGGTTAAAGCCGTAAACCTTAAACATGAACAGCGGGATCCAGGCGTTAAAGGTCCCCCAGGCCGGCTCGGCGAGGAAGCGCGGCAGGGCGATACCCCAGAACTGACGGTTGCGCAGGATCTCCCACGGCGACATTTTCTTCGCGTTATTGGTCTGGTGTTGAGACTCCTGGCCGCCAATGATGTAGTCGCGTTCTTCGTCAGATAATTTCTTCTGGTCGCGCGGGTGTTTGTAGAAGATCAGCCAGGCGATGGCCCAGGCGAAGCTCAGAACCCCGGAGATAATGAACGCCATCTGCCAGCTGTGCATGACGATCGCCCACACCACCAGCGGCGGCGCGATCATGGCGCCGATAGAGGAACCTACGTTGAAGTAGCCCACCGCGATAGAGCGCTCTTTTGCCGGGAACCATTCGGAGCTGGCTTTCAGCCCGGCGGGGATCATCGCCGCTTCCGCCGCGCCCACCGCGCCGCGGGCCAGCGCCAGTCCGCCCCAGCTGCCGGCGAGGGCGGTCGAGCCGCAGAATATCGCCCAGGCGATAGCGAAGAAGGCATAGCCGACTTTAGTCCCCAGAATATCAAGGACATAACCTGCGACAGGCTGCATGACGGTATAGGCAGCGGAATAGGCTGCAATGATATAGGAGTACTGTTGGGTCGAGATGTGTAACTCTTCCATCAGCGTCGGCGCGGCCGCCGCCACGGTGTTACGGGTCAGGTAGCCCAGCACGGTGCCCAGCGTCACCAGTGCGATCATGTACCAACGTAACCCTTTAATTTTACGCATGTAAACCTCATCGTCTGTAATTTCTCCGCACCAGGTGCGGCCTCTCCTGACGGCGATACGCGGTCGGGAAAGCGAAACGGAGGGTTCAGGAGGGCGGTCCCCTCTGGCCCGAACCTTACCATCAGTTGTTATGTAAAAAGTCGGTATCCATTCCGTATAAGCCGATGCCATAAACACCGGTAAAGCATTCCGTCGGTTTATATGTTGCGACGGCAGAAAGATAACTTGTCATACAACTTTAAAAGTTGAGTGCTGTCACAAAAGCGGGAAAGTTAGTGTGGTCTTTATGATTGGTGAAGAAAGCCAGATACGGCGCGCCCTGGCGAGATGTTTGCCGCGCGCAGACGGTTTTTTTTATCAGCGTTTATTGATCTAACTCACGAAAAACAGTTCGGTCTGTAGAAATTGGTGTGATAACTTTGTCAGCATTGTAGTCAATCATCTGAAAGGCTCCCGCTCCGGAGCGACGAGGACACACGAATGACACCGTTTATGACCGAAGATTTTCTACTCGATAGCGAATTTGCCCGCCGCCTGTACCACGATTACGCCAAAGATCAGCCTATTTTCGACTACCATTGCCACCTTCCGCCGCAGCAGGTTGCCGAAAATTACCGTTTCAAAAATCTGTATGACATCTGGCTGAAAGGCGATCACTATAAATGGCGCGCGATGCGCACCAACGGCGTGCCGGAGCGTCTGTGTACCGGTGATGCCTCCGATCGCGAGAAATTTGACGCCTGGGCAGCCACCGTGCCTCACACGATTGGCAACCCGTTATACCACTGGACCCATTTAGAGCTGCGTCGCCCATTTGGTATTACAGGTAAGCTGCTGTCGCCTTCCACCGCCGATGAGATCTGGGACCAGTGCAATGCGTTACTGGCGCAGGACGCCTTCTCCGCCCGCGGGATCATGAAGCAGATGAATGTGAAGATGGTCGGCACCACCGACGATCCGATTGATTCCCTGGAACACCATGCGGTTGTCGCCAAAGACACTTCATTTGATATCAAGGTGTTGCCGAGCTGGCGCCCGGATAAAGCGTTCAACATCGAGCAGGCGACCTTCAATGACTATATGGCTAAGCTGGGTGAAGTGTCCGACACCGATATTCGCCGTTTTGCGGACCTGCAAAGCGCGCTGACCAAACGTCTGGACCACTTTGCCGCTCACGGTTGCAAAGTCTCCGACCACGCCCTGGACGTGGTGCTGTTTGCGGAAGCGACTGACGCCGAGCTGGACGCCATTCTGGCGCGTCGCCTGGCTGGCGAAACCCTCAGCGAACGCGAAGTGGCGCAGTTCAAAACCGCGGTGCTGGTGTTCCTCGGCGCAGAGTATGCCCGTCGCGGCTGGGTGCAGCAGTACCACATCGGCGCGCTGCGCAATAACAACCTGCGTCAGTTCAAACTGTTAGGCCCGGACGTTGGCTTTGACTCGATCAACGATCGCCCGATGGCTGAAGAGCTGTCTAAGCTGCTGAGCAAGCAGAACGAAGAGAACCTGCTGCCGAAAACCATTCTCTACTGCCTGAACCCGCGCGATAACGAAGTGCTGGGCACCATGATCGGTAACTTCCAGGGCGAAGGGATGCCGGGCAAGATGCAGTTCGGCTCCGGCTGGTGGTTCAACGATCAGAAAGACGGCATGGAGCGGCAGATGACCCAGCTGGCGCAGCTCGGCCTGCTGAGCCGCTTTGTCGGGATGCTGACCGACAGCCGCAGCTTCCTCTCCTACACCCGCCACGAATACTTCCGTCGTATTCTGTGCCAGATGATCGGCCGTTGGGTGGCCGCCGGCGAAGCGCCTGCGGATATCGCGCTGCTGGGCGAGATGGTGAAAAACATTTGCTTTAACAATGCGCGTGACTATTTCGCCATTGAACTGAACTAAGACCAGAGGTCGGTTGATATGCAATACATCAAAATCCATTCGCAGGATAACGTCGCGGTCGCGCTGGCGGATATGACGGCCGGTAGCGTGGTGACGATCGACAATGACCCGGTCACCCTCGGTCAGGATATCGTTCGCGGACACAAGTTTGCACTGCGCGCTATCGCGAAAGGGGAAAACGTCGTTAAGTATGGGTTGCCGATTGGCCATGCGCTGGCGGATATCGCGCCGGGCGAGCATGTCCATGCGCACAATACGCGCACCAATCTCAGCGACCTTGACGCGTATCGCTATCAACCGGAGCAGGTTGCCCAACCGCCGCAGCCAGCGGATCGCGAAGTGCAGATTTATCGTCGCGCCAATGGCGACGTCGGGGTGCGCAATGAGCTATGGATCCTGCCGACCGTCGGCTGCGTCAACGCCATGGCCCGTCAGATGCAGAACCGTTTTCTGAAAGAGGCGAACGGCGCCGAAGATATCGATGGGGTGCATCTCTTCAGCCATACCTACGGTTGCTCACAGCTCGGGGACGACCACATCAACACCCGCACCATGCTGCAGAATATGGTCCGCCATCCGAACGCCGGAGCGGTGCTGGTGGTGGGCCTTGGCTGTGAAAACAACCAGGTGGATGCTTTTCGCGAAACGCTGGGCGAGTATGATCCGCAGCGCGTGCACTTTATGGTTTGTCAGCATCAGGACGATGAAGTGGAGGCAGGGGTGGCGCATCTCCACCAGCTGTATGACGTGATGCGTCAGGATAAACGTCAGCCGGGCAAGCTGAGCGAGCTGAAGTTTGGCCTCGAGTGCGGTGGGTCGGACGGCCTGTCCGGCATCACCGCTAACCCGATGCTGGGGCGCTTCTCAGACTATGTGATCGCCAACGGCGGCACCACCGTGCTGACCGAAGTGCCGGAGATGTTCGGCGCCGAACAGCTGCTGATGAGCCACTGCCGCGACGAAGCGACCTTCGACAAGCTGGTGACCATGGTCAATGACTTTAAGCAGTACTTTATCGCTCACGACCAGCCTATTTACGAAAACCCTTCGCCGGGCAACAAGGCCGGGGGGATCACCACCCTCGAAGATAAGTCGCTGGGCTGTACCCAGAAAGCGGGCTCCAGCCAGGTGGTGGATGTCCTGCGCTACGGCGAGCGTCTGAAGGTACATGGTCTGAACTTGCTGAGCGCGCCGGGCAATGATGCCGTCGCCACCAGCGCGCTGGCCGGAGCCGGCTGCCATATGGTGCTGTTCAGCACCGGCCGCGGCACGCCGTACGGCGGCTTTGTGCCGACGGTGAAGATCGCCACCAACAGCGAGCTGGCGGCAAAGAAAAAGCACTGGATCGACTTCGATGCCGGACAGCTGATCCACGGCAAAGCGATGCCGCAGCTGCTGGAGGAGTTCGTGGACACCATTGTGGCTTTCGCCAACGGCAAACCGACCTGTAATGAGCAGAATGACTTCCGCGAGCTGGCCATCTTTAAAAGCGGTGTTACCCTGTAAAGGCGCATTCATATTGGCGCCCGGGCGGCGTTGATCGCGCATTGGCCTGATAGCGCAGCGTCATCGGGTAAGCAACAGCGGCGTTTCAGCCTGTGAAGCGCCGTTTGTTTTTTTCTCTCAGGGAGCTTTCATGACCGCATATTGGCTGGCCCAGGGCGTCGGCGTCATCGCCTTTCTTATCGGCATTACCACCTTTATCAACCGCGACGAACGTCGCTTCAGGCTTCAGCTGGCGGTCTATAGCGGCGTTATCGGCGTCCATTTCTTCCTGATGGGCGCCGCGCCTGCCGGGATGAGCGCCGGGCTTAATGCGCTCCGCACGGTCATTTCCCTACGCACCCGCAGCCTGTGGGTGATGACGATCTTTATCCTGCTGACGCTGATCCTCGGCCTTGGCAAGCTGCAGCATGCTATGGAGCTGCTGCCGATTATTGGCACTGTCGCCAGCACCTGGGCGCTGTTTCGCTGTAAGGGGCTGACCGTCCGCTGCGTGATGTGGTGCTCCACCGCCTGCTGGGCGACGCATAACCTGTGGCTGGGTTCCATCGGCGGGACGCTGATTGAAGGCAGCTTCCTGATCGTCAACGGCCTGAACATTATTCGCTTCCGCCGGATGCAAAAGCGGGGTATCGATCCGTTCAGGGTTGAAAACGCGGTGCAGGAAGAGAGCCCCTCCGCGCGGTAGCGGAGGGGAAAGGCATTAGCTACGCAGGGCGTTTTTCGCCAGCTGGTCGTCTTCCGCCATGCAGGCGGCGGCGGTAAACAGGGCGTCGGTGGAGGAGTTCAGCGCGGTTTCGCAAGAATCCTGCAGCACGCCGATAATAAAGCCGACGGCAACCACCTGCATCGCCACATCGTTCGGAATACCAAACATATTACAGGCCAGCGGGATCAGCAGCAGCGAACCGCCCGCCACGCCGGAGGCGCCGCAGGCGCACAGCGAAGCGACCACGCTTAGCAACAGCGCCGTCGGCAGATCCACCGGAATATTCAGCGTATGGACCGCCGCCAGCGTCAGCACGGTGATCGTGATTGCCGCGCCCGCCATATTGATAGTTGCCCCCAGCGGAATGGAGACCGAATAGGTATCGCGATCCAGGTTCAGCTTCTCACACAGCGCCATATTCACCGGAATATTAGCGGCGGAGCTGCGGGTGAAAAACGCGTAGACGCCGCTTTCGCGCAGGCAGGTCAGCACCAGCGGATAGGGGTTGCGGCGGAGCTTCCAGAACACCAGCAGCGGATTAATCACCAGCGCTACCAGCAGCATACAGCCCACCAGCACCAGCAGCAGCTGGGCGTAACCCCACAGGGTTTCAAAACCGGTAGTCGCCAGGGTGGAAGAGACCAGACCGAAGATCCCAAGCGGCGCAAAGCGGATCACCACTTTAACGATAAAGGTCACCGCGTGGGAGACATCGTTGATCAGGTTTTTAGTAGTGTCGTTACCGTGACGCAGGGCGAAGCCAAGGCCCACCGCCCACACCAGAATACCGATATAGTTGGCGTTCAGCAGGGCGTCGATCGGGTTGGACACCATGCTCATTAGCAGGCCGCGCAGCACCTCAACAATCCCCGACGGCGGCGTGATGCTGTCGGCGGCGGTGGTTAAGTGCAGGGTCGAGGGAAAGACAAAACTGAACAACACTGCGGTCAGCGCCGCGCTGAAGGTGCCCAGCAGATAGAGAAACAGAATGGGGCGGATACTGGTTTTTTGTCCGTGCTGATGGTTGGCGATCGAGGCCATGACGAGCATCAATACCAGCACCGGCGCTACCGCCTTTAACGCGCCGACGAACAGGGTCCCCAGCAGGCCGACGGCGATGGCCGCAGGCTTAGAGACCAGCGCCAGCAGCACGCCAAGTACCAGGCCGACTAAAATTTGTTTCACCAGGCTGCCTTGTGCCAGGCGGGAAAGCCACCCTGATGAGGGAGTGCGTGTGGTCATAATTCATTCCTTCCAGTGATGTAGCAAGCCATCCCAGCCACGTATTATTTGTTACGTTTATGTCAGGATGTAAGTATATGTTTGCATAGTCGAGTATACGGAAAGAATGACGGGCGGGAAGCGCAAAATACTGTGATTTTAATCTGGATCTTATTTTTTAACTATGTAGCAACATAATTGTGACATGAGCAGGCATTATCGTTACGAAAAGATCTGCTATAGCCGATTACCGCGCCGCCAGCGGGGGCCGACGGCGCGCCAGGCAGGTTACTCAGGCAGTTTGCGCTGCTTGTCGTGCTGCTTGTTGACCCAGGCGTTAATCAACAGCGTGACGGTCAGGATACCACCCACGACCCCCAGCGAGATGGCGACCGGGATATGGTAGAAATCGACGATCAGCATCTTCACGCCAATAAACACCAGGATCACCGACAGGCCATATTTGAGCATTGAGAAGCGCTCAGCGACCCCCGCCAGCAGGAAGTACATGGCGCGCAGGCCAAGAATGGCAAACAGGTTCGAGGTCAGCACGATAAACGGGTCGGTGGTGACCGCGAAGATCGCCGGGATACTGTCGACGGCGAATATCACATCGCTCAGCTCGACCAGAATCAACACCAGCAGCAGCGGCGTGGCGAACAGCACCCCGTTTTTACGGGTGAAGAAGCGCTCGCTCTCGATTTTATCGGTCATTCGCAGATGGCTGCGGATCCAGCGCACCAGCGGTTTGTCGCCGATGCCGGAATCATCCTCTTTCGCCAGCGCCATCTTCACGCCGGTAAACAGCAGGAAGGCGCCGAAGACGTACAGCAGCCAGTCGAACTGGGAGATAAGCCAGCTGCCGGCGAAGATCATAATGGTGCGCAGAACAATCGCCCCGAGGACGCCATACACCAGCACCCGGCGCTGCAGTGCAGGCGGCACGGCGAAGTAGCTGAACAGCATCAGCCAGACGAAGACGTTATCGACCGCCAGCGCTTTTTCAATCAGATAGCCGGTGAGGAAGGCCAGGGCCTGCGGATCGGCGACGGCGCGGCCCTGGGTTTGCACCAGATACCACCAGAACGCGGCGTTAAACAACAGAGAAAGTGTGACCCAGAGGATAGACCAGCCAGCGGCCTGCTTCATGGTCATGCTATGCGAACCGCGTCGTCCCTGAAGCAGCAGGTCGATCGCCAACATGATCGCGACGACGACAGCGAATCCACCCCATAGCAACGGCGTGCCGACAGTATTCATTTGATATTCCTTACATAAAAACAAAAACGGCTGACGTCGGAAGACGGCAGCCGCTGCGCTTTTATGCATAGACCTCGCCTTCCGGCAAGGTCTCACTTACAACAACCAAAGTTCATCGCGATGGGCTTTGGTAATTGCCCGGCGACCGGATGCGGTGTTACACGCATCGTAATGACGATCGGCCGGCAAGGAAGTTACTCCCCTTTGCTCGTAACAAAATATGTCACGGGGCGGTTTTCGTCAATGGCGGCCAGACGGGCCTTTACACTCTTTTACGCCAGCGGCTGCGTATCGGCCGGGAAGATCACCCCGGTCTGGCGACGAATTTCGCTCGACAGTTTCGCCGTGATACGGCTCACTGCCAGGCCCGGATGGTCGACATCCTCTGTTTCCACCAGCCGCGCGAAGGTCTCCGCCTCATACAGCATAGTATTGATATGCTGCGGCTGCGTCAGGTCCTGGGCTTTGCCGCCGCGCGGCACAAACGCCAGCTTCTGGCACTCGGAGATTTTTTCGATCACTAATACGCCGTTTTCGCCCTGAATTTCACTGGGGATCGCCGAGTCGCTCACCTTGGAATGATGCAGCGTCACGTCGAAGTCGCCATAGCTCAGCACCACGGTGCCCTGGGCGTCCACGCCGCTGTCCAGCAGGCTGGCGGTGGCATGAACGGCCCGCGGTTCGCCCCACAGCGCCACAGCGGACGCCAGGCAATAGAAGCCGATATCCATAATCGAACCGTTGGAGAACGCCGGATTAAAGGTGTTGGGGTTTTCGCCGTCGAGATAGCGCTGGTAGCGCGAAGAGTACTGGCAGTAGTTAATGAAGGCTTTACGCAGTTTACCCACTTTGCCGAGGGTTTCCTTCAGCAGCAGAAAGTTGGGCAGGCTGGCGGTTTTGAAGGCTTCAAACAGCACCACGTTGTTGGCTTTCGCCACCGCGATGGCCGCCTCGACCTCCTGCAGATTCGACGCCAGCGGTTTTTCGCAAATGACGTGCTTTTTGTGGCTCAGGAACAGCCGCGTCTGCGGGAAGTGCAGGGAGTTCGGGCTGGCGATATATACCGCGTCAATGGCGTCGCTTTGCGCCAGCGACTCCAGCGAGGTAAACAGATGCTCGACCGGATAGTCATTGGCGAAGGCTTGTGCCTGTTCGAGGCTGCGGGAGTAGATGGCGGTAAGTTTATATTTGCCGGTTTCATGGGCGGCATCGACAAACTGCTTAGTGATCCAGTTTGTGCCAACAACTGCGAAACGTATCATAAACGGTGACGAACTCCATTAAAGGGAACCTGTCGTCACTCTATCATGCCCCCATGACAAAACCAGTGCGTGACTACGCAGAACGATTTAACGAAAGGTGCGTCAGCCACAGGCGGGTGTCGAACTCCAGCTGATGGTACTGCGGCTCCATATGGCAGCACAGCTGGTAGAAGGCTTTGTTGTGCTCCTTCTCTTTCAGATGCGCCAGTTCATGGACCACGATCATCCGCAAAAAGTCCTCCGGCGCGTCGCGAAATACCGTCGCCACGCGGATCTCCGCTTTGGCTTTCAGCTTGCCGCCCTGAACGCGGGAAATGGCGGTATGCAGGCCGAGCGCATTGTTCAGCACGTGGATCTTACTGTCGTACATCACTTTGTTGATCGGCGCCGCGCCGCGCAGAAAGCGGTTTTTCAAATCCTGGGTGTACTGATATAGCGCTTTATCGCTGTTAACGTCGTGCCCATGCGGATAGCGCTTTTGCAGCACCTCCCCAAGGCGGTTTTGCTCGATTAACGTGGTCACCTGCGCCAGCAGCGATTCAGGATAGCCCTGTAAATAAATGAGTTTTGTCATCGTCTTATCATTATGTCTGTCAGGAGGGCAGTTCAGCCACGGTCATGGTAAAGACCAGCGGCGCGGGCCCCGCATTCCGGTACCCGTGCTCTGTTTCGGTACGGGCCACCGCGGATTCCCCGGCCGCCACCGTGCGGCAGGTCTCGCCAAGCGTCAGCGTCAGCGCGCCGGCTTCCACGTGCAGCAGCTCGAAGGTCGTCGCCGGATGGCCGGGCGAGGTAAAGGCTTCGCCGGGCTGCATCTCCCAGCGCCACAGCTCAATCATATTCGGCCCGGCGGTGCCGGCGAGGAGTCTGGCGCTGCCCCCCAGCGGGCCTTGCCAGAGGGTGGGGATCTGCTCGGCGGGAATAATATGCAACGCGGGTTCGCTAGCCACATTGACAATATCCGCCACCGAGACGCCCAGCGCGGCGGCGAGTTTGCAGAGGATCGCAATGCTGGGGTTGGCGGCCTCTTTTTCCATCTCGACCAGCATGCCTTTGCTGATGCTGGCCCGGCGCGACAGCTCGTCCAGCGACATTTTTTTCGCTTTACGGTAGGCCTTCAGCCGCGTGGCGACGGCGCGACTTACCTGGTCGACATCAGATCCTGAATCGGTCGTTATATTGACTTTTACGTTCATTGGTCACTATGATGAAACAAATTGGTCATTACAGGATTATCGAATGCGTAGCGTAACGCCGTCAATCGAATCTGCGGTCAGCCGCCTGGCGCCGGGCTTTCGGGCATTAAGTATTGTGGTGGAGAGCGCGCCGGTGGCCAATCCCGCCGTCGCGGAACAGGCGCTGGCCGAGGCCTGCCTGGCGGTGCAGCAGGATGATGTGCCCTGGGCGCAAGCGCACCTGGCGGCATGGGATGAAGCGTTCAGCGCCTTCGGCGCGAAGGCGAAACGTACCCCCTGTTCGGCGCAGGCGCTGCGCAAGCGGGTGCTGAAGGAGGGGAGCCTGCCGGCCATCGAACCGGTGGTGGATATCTACAACGCGATCAGCATTCGCTATGCCATCCCGGTCGGTGGGGAAAATCTGGCCGCCTACCGTGGCGAACCGCGGCTGGCCATTGCCCGCGGCGATGAGCCATTCGATACGCTAAAATCGGCAGAGCCGGTGGTGGAATATCCGGAGCCGGGCGAAGTCATCTGGCGGGATGATATAGGCGTAACCTGCCGACGCTGGAACTGGCGGCAGGGCGTACGCACCCGGCTGGACAGCGGCGCGCAGACGATGTGGTTTATTCTCGAAAGCCTGCCGGCGATGCCGTTGTCGGCCCTGCATGAGGCGGGAGAGCGGCTGGTAGGCTATCTGCAGCAGCTGATGCCCGGCGCCCGCGCCTCGATAACGCTGCTGCGAGCCGATGACGAGGGCGATCTACGCTGAGCGGCGATGATCAGCGATCTCTCTTCAACTGGACAGGATTTGCGTATAAACTCGCGGGTTTTACTATTCCGGAGGCGGAGAGGCGATGAGCCAGGCAGAGTTAAACGGTGAGTTATTCACATTAGAGCGGTTCCCACCTAACGCTGAAGAAGAAGCGCTTCAGGCGTGGGAAGCGGCGGATGAATATCTGCTGCAACAGGTGAATGACGTCGACGGCCTGACGCTCATCTTCAACGACGGCTTCGGCGCGCTCGCCTGCGCGCTGGCGGAACGCAACCCGGTGAGCATCAACGACTCCTTTATCTCCGAGCTGGCGACCCGCCACAACCTGCGGATGAACGGCATTGATGAAGAGAGTGTGCGTTTTCAGGATAGCCTGAGCCCGCTGCCGGCCGCGCCGGCGCTGGTGCTGATTAAGGTGCCAAAGCAGCTGGCGCTGCTGGAACAGCAGCTGCGCGCCCTGCGCGCAGTGGTGACGCCGGAAACCCGCATTATCGCCGCAGCGAAAGCGCGCGATGTGCATAACTCGACGCTGGCGCTGTTTGAAAAGATCCTCGGCACCACCACCACCTCGCTGGCGTGGAAAAAAGCGCGTCTGATCCACTGCGTTTTCACCGCCCCTGAGCTTGCCGATGCGCCGCAAACCTACAGCTGGAAGCTGGACGGCACGCCGTGGACCATCCACAACCATGCCAACGTCTTTGCCCGCAGCGGTCTGGATATCGGCGCGCGCTTCTTCCTGCAGCATTTACCGTCTGATTTAGAAGGCGAGATCGCCGATCTCGGCTGCGGCAACGGAGTGATAGGCCTGCAGGCGCTGGCGCAGAACCCCCATGCCCGCGTGATGTTCACCGATGAGTCGCACATGGCGGTGGCTTCCAGCCGGTTGAACGTTGAGCACAACCTGCCGGACGATATTGACCGTTGTGAATTTATGGTCAACAACTCGCTCTCCGGCATTGAGCCGGACCGCTTTACGGCGATCCTGTGCAATCCGCCGTTCCACCAGCAGCATGCCATTACCGACCATATCGCCTGGCAGATGTTTAACGACGCCCGCCGCAGCCTGAAATACGGCGGCGAGCTGTACGTCGTCGGTAACCGTCATCTCGACTACTTCCGTAAGCTGAAGCGCGCTTTTGGTAACTGCACGACGATTGCGACGAACAATAAGTTCGTGATTTTGAAAGCGACGAAGGTGCGTAAACAGCGCTGATCCGTGTGGCTATTTCCCCGGCTTGCGGCTGTCGCCTTAGCCGGGCTACCGACTGTCGCCTTAGCCGGGCTACCGACTGTCGCCTTAGCCGGGCTACCGGCTGTCGCCTTAGCCGGGCTACCGACTGTCGCTTTAGCCGGGCTACCGACTGTCGCCTTAGCCGGACTACCGACTGTCGCTTTAGCCGGGCTACCGTTCGGGATTATCGTGGTAGCCCGGGGAAGGCGCATCGCGCCGCCCCCGGGACACGGCTAAATCGCCAGGGCCAGCTTCGTGCCCTGGGCAATCGCCCGGCGCGCATCCAGCTCCGCCGCCACGTCGCAGCCGCCGATCAAATGCACCGTTTTCCCCGCCGCGCGCAGCGGATCCGCCAGTTCACGGCGCGGCTCCTGACCGGCGCAGATCACGACATGATCCACCGCCAGCAGCTGGCGCTCGCCGCCGATCGTCACGTGTAATCCCTCATCATCGATCTTCTCATAGCTGACCGCCGGGATCATTTTCACGCCGCGCGCCAGCAGCGTGGCGCGGTGGATCCAGCCGGTGGTTTTGCCGAGCCCGTCGCCCGGTTTGCTCGCCTTGCGCTGCAGCATCACAATCTGTCGCGGGCTTTGACTCAGCTGCGGGCCTTCAGGACGCAGCCCGCCCGCCGTCCGCAGGCTGGTATCGATACCCCATTCGCGACAGAACTCGCCGATATCCTGGCTGGTGGCCACCCCCGACTGGCTTAAATACATCGCGGTGTCGAAGCCGATGCCGCCGCAGCCGATTATCGCCACCTTCGCGCCAACCGGCGCTTTATCGCGTAAGACATCCAGGTAGCTGAGCACCTTGGGATGATCGATCCCGACGATCGCCGGCAGGCGCGGGGCAATGCCGGTGGCGAGGATCGTCTCATCGAACGCCAGCAGATCGTCTGCCGTGACGCGGGTGTTCAGACGTAGATCGACGCCGTTAAGATCGAGCATTCTACGGTAGTAGCGCAGGGTTTCATGAAACTCCTCTTTGCCGGGGATCTGTTTGGCGATATTAAACTGGCCGCCGATCTCCGGGAGGGCATCGAACAACGTGACGTGATGACCGCGGGCGGCGGCGTTAACCGCGAAGGCCAGACCGGCAGGCCCGGCGCCGACCACCGCCAGCCGCTTAGGGGCGTTGGCAGGCAGGACCGGCATCAAGGTTTCATGGCAGGCGCGCGGGTTGACCAGACAGGAGGTGACTTTGCCGACGAAGATCCGATCGAGACACGCCTGGTTGCAGCCGATGCAGGTGTTGATCTCATCGGCGCGATCGCTCTGCGCTTTCGACATAAATTCGGCATCGGCAAGGAACGGGCGGGCCATTGAGACCATGTCGGCATCGCCGCGGGCGAGGATCGCCTCCGCGACCTGCGGATCGTTGATGCGGTTGGTGGTGATCAGCGGGATCGACACCGCGCCCTTCAGTTTGCGGGTGACCCAGCTAAAGGCGCCGCGCGGTACCGGAGTGGCGATGGTCGGAATACGCGCTTCGTGCCAGCCGATGCCGGTGTTGATGATCGTCGCCCCCGCCGCCTCGATGGCTTTGGCCAGCGCGGTGACTTCCGCCAGCGTGCTGCCGTCGTTAACCAGATCAAGCATCGACAGACGGTAGATGATAATGAAATCGTGACCGGCGCGCTGGCGCACGGCCTTGACTACTTCAACGGCGAAACGCATCCGGCGCGCGTAATCGCCGCCCCATTGATCGTTGCGCTGGTTAGTGCGCGCGGCGAGGAATTCGTTAATCAGATAGCCCTCAGAGCCCATCACCTCCACGCCGTCATAGCCTGCTTCCCGCGCCAGCTGGGCGCAGTGGGCAAAATCATCGATCAGCGTGAGGATCTCATCGTGGCTCAGCTCATGAGGGGTGAACCGGTTAATCGGCGCCTGCAGAGAAGAGGGGGCGACCAGCGCGGGCTGGTAGCTGTAGCGCCCGGTGTGCAGGATCTGCAGGGCGATTTTACCGCCTTCCTGATGTACCGCGTCGGTGATCTGGCGATGATGCGCCAGATGGCTGGCATCGTTGAGTACCGCGCCGCCGGCCATGGTCACCCCGGACGGTGCGGGCGCGATGCCGCCGGTGACGATCAGCGCCACGCCGTGTCGCGCGCGCTCGGCGTAAAAGGCCGCTAACCGTTGCGCGCCGTCGGGCAGTTCTTCCAGACCGGTATGCATGGAGCCCATCAACACGCGGTTTTTGAGGGTAGTGAAGCCCAGCTCAAGCGGGGCGAAAAGCGACGGATAGCGGCTCATAATGGCTTCCAATGTAAAATTATTGTTATGTGGTCGGATGAGTTACTAATTTAGCCGTCGTGAAGAAAAAGGGAAAAGGGGAGTGCGGTGATTGTGATGGGATTCAAAGAACGGCGAAGCGTTGCCCCTCTCCCAAAGGGAGAGGGGCAAGCGGGCACTGAAAATCAGGCTTCGCGCTGAACGGTTCCCTCTCCCGTCGGGAGAGGATTAGGGTGAGGGGGAAGACACAGCGCGCTGGCGGCGTTCGAGGCCCGGCGCCTGCCACATCGACGTTGTCAGCCCGCTATCGACAAGACCAAGCTGATCGGCATATACCGACTGCCATTTGCTCATCATCTCCTGATACAGCTCGCGATGCTGCGGATTAGGGGTGAACTCGCGGTGCCAGCTCACTAACTTTTCTCCGGCGCTGACCATGTCGCCGTACAGCCCGGCGCCAGCGCCGGCGGCGATGGCGCAGCCGAGGGCGGTGGCTTCGCGGACCACCGGCACCCGCACCGGCAGGCCGGTGACGTCGCTGAGGATCTGGCTCCACAGCGCTCCCTTCGAGCCGCCGCCGGCAAACACCAGGCTATCGAAAGTCACCCCGGAAAACTGCGATATCTGCGCCAGGTTGCAGGCGGAGACAATCGCCGCGTTCTCCTCCAGGGCGCGGAACAGAGTGGCTTTATTGCACTTCTCCGGATCGATGGAGAGGTTAATAAACGACGGCGCGGCGTGGTACCACTGCTTAAAGTGCATGGCGTCGGAAAAAATAGGCATCACGCCGTGGGAACCGGCGGGTACGCGGCTGGCCATCTCCTCCAGCAGCGAATAGGCATCGACGCCGAGGCGCTCGGCAATCAGCTTTTCTTCAGCGCAGAAGGCGTCGCGGAACCAGCGCATGGTCAGGCCGGTAAAAAAGCTGATGGACTCCGCCTGCGCCATGCCGGGAATGACGTGAGGGTTAACGCGAATATTCATCTGCGGGTCGGTGCGCACCTGCGGCAGATTCACCACCTGCTGCCAGAAGGTGCCGCCGAGCACTGCGCTTTGTCCGGCGCGCACCACCCCGAGTCCCAGGCAGCCGAGCTGCACGTCGCCGCCGCCCATCACCACCGGCGTCCCGGCGCGCAGGCCGCTCTGCTGGGCTGCCGCTTCGGTGACGGCGCCCAGCAGCGTGCCGGTCTCTTTCACCGGCGACAGCATATCGGCGCGCAGCCCGGCCATATCCAGCAGCGCCGGACGCCAGTCGCGGCTGAACAGATCGAGCATGCCGGTGGTGCCCGCGTTTGACGGGTCGACCGCCAGCTCGCCGGAAAGCTTCGCCGCCAGCCAGTCGCTGATCATGGTGATGGTCGCCGCCTTGCGGTAGATATCGGGCCGATGGTGCGCCAGCCACAGCAGGCGCGGCATCGCGCTGAGCGCCAGCGTTTGCCCGGAGACCTCGTACACCTCGGATTCAAAACGATAGTCGTGGATCTCCTTAAGCTCCGCGACTTCGCGGCTGGCGCGAGCATCAACGTTGGCGCAGGCCCAGATGGCCTCGCCGTTGCGGTCATAGAGGACGATCCCTTCGCGCATCGAACAGCAGGCGACGGACTGAATATCGGCGGGAGAGAGCCGGGCGGCGTCGAGCGCCTGGCGAATGCACTGGCAGGCCAGCTGCCAGTTGGTGGTAAGGTCGAACTCCATCGAGCCGGGGACGTTATCGACGCTCAGGTGTTTCCATTCGGCCTGGCCCACCGCCAGCTGGCGGCCATTGAGATCGAAAATGACCGCCCGAATGCTGCCGGTCCCGGCATCTAACGCTAACAGGTAACTCATGACATGCGCCTCGCTGTTGTCGCGCGGCGCCGGGCCTTCAGGAGGCCAGCGAGAGCACCGCGCGTGCTGTTGTCTCTTCCGTTACCAGGCCATTAATCCGCTTGCCAATCAGAGCGGCATGAATCGCCTGCGCTTTTTGTTCTCCCCCGGCGACGCCGACGATGGTCGGCAGCTGCGCCAGCTCATCCAGGGTCACGCCGAGCAGTTCCCGATGGATCTCCAGCCCCTCTACCGGCCGGCCGTCGGCCTGCAGGAAATAACCTAAAATGTCGCCGACCGCCCCTTTGCGGGCGTACATCAGCTGTTCGCCCTCGCTGATATAGCCGGAGCGCAGAATGGTCGCGTCGCGCCGCTGATCGATAGCGCCAATGCCAACCACCGCCGCGTCCGCCGCCGTCGCCGCCAGCATCACATCGCGCACGCTGGATTCGCGGCGCAGGATTTCGGCGACCTCCGCCGACGAGACCCGCAGCGGCGCCGGAATAATGCTCACGCTGCAGGCGGCATCCAGCTGACCGATGCCGGTCATATAGGGGCCGACGCCGCCGGAGAGGGTCACCAGCCGCACCTGCTGCGAGCCGATAAAGCCGCTGAGATGCTGCAGGCAGCTCATGGTGGCTTCGCCGAAGCCGACCGCCAGCAGCTGTCCCGGTTGCAGAATCCCCATCAGCGACTGCGCCGCGCCGATCCCCAGCCGGGTATTCATCGGCGGGGTGTTGAGCGCCGGCAGCACGCGAGCAATCTTGAGGCCAAAGCGCTGCTGGAGTTCGCTTTCCAGCGCCAGACAGCCTTCATAGCGCGAGTTGATCTGCACGCGGATCACCCCGGACTGGCGACCTTTCTCCAGCAGGCGGGAAATCTTCAGCCGCGGCAGCCCCAAACGCTCGCCGATGTCGTTTTGCGTCAGGCCGTCGTGGTAGTAACACCACGCCACCCGCGCCACCAGCTCTTCCTCGGCTAACGCCAGCCCGGCGTAGCGATGGTCTTCCGTAATGCGTTTTTCGCTCATAAATTGAACTCTTATAAAAATTTAGATCATATGTTCGCTATTGCGCGGCCGGAAAGTGTGAGCCGACTGGCAAAACGGATCTTTCCTCTCTGGCCCCTTTTTTCCGGACGATCTAAAGCGCCAAACTGTGATCTTCGCACGGTTGTAAATATAGTTCACCGTCTACGCTTTTGAACATTATTAAATTTAAAAATCATTTGTTCAAACGAGGCGCGACGATGAAGCCACTGCTTGAAGCTCGCCAGATCCGCAAACAGTTCTCCGGCGTTGCCGTGCTGAAGGGCATCGACTTTACGCTATGCGCGGGCCAGGTGCATGCGCTGATGGGGGGCAACGGCGCGGGTAAATCGACGCTGATGAAGATCATCGCCGGCGTCGAAACCCCGGATAGCGGTGAACTGACGATCGGCGAACGCGCGTTTGCGCGCCTTAACCCGGCGCTGGCCCACCAGCTGGGCATCTATCTGGTGCCGCAGGAGCCGATGCTGTTTCCCAACCTCAGCGTGCGCGAGAACATTCTTTTTCGTCTGCCGAAGCGGGCGGATACCGCCGCGCGGCTGCAGGAAAAACTGCAGCAGCTGAACTGCCAGATCAACCTGGACGCCAGCGCCAGCACGCTTGAGGTAGCCGATCAACAGATGGTCGAGATCCTGCGCGGCCTGATGCGCGAGGCGCGGATCCTGATCCTTGATGAACCCACCGCCTCTTTAACGCCGGGCGAAACGGAAAGGCTGTTTCAGCAGATCCGGGCATTGCAGGGGCTCGGCGTGGGGATCGTCTTTATCTCGCACAAACTGCCGGAAATCCGCCAGCTTGCCAGCCATGTGTCGGTGATGCGCGATGGGGCGGTAGTGCTCAGCGGCGAAACGGCGGGCTACGGCGACCAACAGCTTATCAGCGCCATGACGCCGGCCAGCCGCGACCATGCGCTGAGCGACACGCAAAAGCTGTGGCTGGCGCTGCCGGGCAACCGCCGCACCCAGGCGCAGGATTTTCCCGTTTTGCGGGTGGAGGATCTCACCGGCGAAGGTTTTATCGATCTCAGTCTGGAGATCCGCGCCGGGGAGATCGTCGGCCTCGCCGGGCTGGTGGGATCCGGGCGCACCGAATTTGCCGAAACCTTATACGGCCTGCGTCCGCCGCGCGCCGGGCGGATCTGGCTGGAGAACCGCGAGATTAGTCAGGAGAGCACCCGCGCCAGGCTGGCCAGCGGGCTGGTCTATCTACCCGAAGACCGCCAGGTCTCCGGGCTGTTTCTCGATGCGCCGGTGCGCTGGAACACGGTGATGTTCAATCAGCCGTCGTGGTGGCAGCAGGGGAAACGGGAGGCGGCGGTGGTCGAACGCTATCACCGGGCGCTGGGGATCAAGCTGGCCGATGGCGATCAGCCTGTGCGTACCCTCTCCGGCGGCAACCAGCAGAAGGTGCTGCTGGCGCGCTGTCTGGAAGCTAACCCGCTGCTGTTGATCGTCGATGAACCGACGCGCGGCGTGGATGTCTCCGCCCGCGCCGATATCTATCAGTTGCTGAAAAGCGTTGCCGCGCAAAATGTGGCGGTGCTGATGATCTCCAGCGATCTGGATGAGTTCGTTGGCCTGGCCGACCGGGTGTTGGTGATGCATCAGGGCCGCTACAGCGGCGAACTGGCGCGGCAGGCGGTGACCGTCGATCGCATGATGACCCTGGCCTTTGGAGGGCAGGCATGAAAACGTTACTCAAGAATCGCGAACTGAGCGCCTTCTTCGCCATCGTGGCGCTGTTTGCCGTGCTGGTGGCGCTCAATCCGGCCTATTTCAGCCTGCAGACGCTGGCGATGATTTTCGCCAGCTCGCAAATCCTGTGCCTGCTGGCGCTGGGGGCAACGCTGGTGATGCTGACCCGCAATATCGACGTGTCGGTGGGCTCCACCGTTGGCCTGAGCGCCATCGCCGTTGGGGTGGCGCTGAACAACGGCTACGGGCTGGCGACGGCGATCGCCTTCGCGCTGGCGATTGGCGCGCTGGCCGGGGCTTTTAACGGCCTGCTGGTGGTGGGGCTGCGCATTCCGGCGATCGTCGCCACCCTCGGCACGCTGGGGTTGTATCGCGGGGTGATGTTGCTGTGGACCGGCGGGAAATGGATCGAAGGCTTGCCCGATAGCCTGAAATCGCTCTCGGAGCCGCTGTTTATCGGCGTCTCGCCGCTGGGCTGGCTGGTGCTGGCGCTGCTGCTGGCGGGCGCATGGCTGCTGTCGCGCACCGCCTCTGGGCGTGATTTCTATGCCGTTGGCGATAACCTCGCCGCTGCCCGCCAGCTGGGCGTGGCGGTCAACCGCACGCGGATGCTGGCCTTTACCCTCAACGGTATGCTGGCGGCCAGCGCCGGGATCGTCTTCGCCGCGCAGATTGGCTTTGTGCCCAATCAGACCGGCAGCGGCCTGGAGATGAAAGCCATCGCCGCCTGCGTGCTGGGCGGAATTTCGCTGCTCGGCGGCACCGGCACCCTGCTCGGCGCGTTTCTCGGCGCCTTCTTCCTCACCCAAATCGACACCGTGCTGGTGCTGTTCCGCCTTCCCGCCTGGTGGAATGACTTTATCGCCGGCCTGGTCCTGCTCGGGGTGCTGGTCCTTGATGGTCGCCTGCGCCAGGCGCTGACCCGCCATCAGCGGGCGCTGAAGTACAGCCGTTTCCAGCCCGGCAACAAAGGGGGCAAACAGGTTGCCCGCTTTCCCGAACGCAAAAGCAAAGAGGTGGCGTAAATGAAGCTGAAGCTTAACTGGGAAAGCGCGCTGCTGGCGTTGTTAGTCGTGGAAATCCTGCTGTTCGGCGCGCTGAATCCGCGCATGCTGGATCTCAATATGCTGCTCTTTAGCACCAGCGACTTTATCTGCATCGGCATCGTCGCGCTGCCGCTGACGCTGGTGATCATCAGCGGCGGGATCGATATTTCGCTGGGCTCGACCATCGGCCTGTGCGCCATCGCCCTCGGGGTGATGACCCAGGCGGGCTGGCCGCTGTGGCTGGCGGTGTCGCTGACGTTGCTGCTGGGGCTGCTGTGCGGGTTAATCAACGCCGCGCTGATCCACTACACCGGCATCAGCCCGCTGGTGATCACCCTCGGGACGCTGTATCTGTACGGCGGCGGCGCGCTGCTGCTTTCCGGCATGGCCGGCGCCACCGGCTATGAAGGGATTGGCGGCTTTCCCGACAGCTTCACCGCCTTCGCCAATTTAACCCTGGGCGGGCTGCCGCTGCCGCTGGTGCTGTTCGCGGTCATCACCTTTCTCTTCTGGCTGCTGGCCCATCGCGGGCGCTTTGGCCGCCATCTTTTTTTACTCGGGCAAAACTCGCGCGCCGCCCGCTATGCCGCGCTGTCGGTCAACGGCATCCCATATGTGCTGTATGGCCTGGTGGGCGTGGCGTCGGCAGTGGCGGCGCTGGTGATGGTCTCCTATTTTGGCTCGGCGCGTTCGGATTTAGGCCGTGATCTGCTGATGCCGGCGCTGACCGCGGCGGTGCTCGGCGGGGCCAATATTTACGGCGGCTCGGGATCGATACTGGGTACCGCGCTGGCGGCATTGCTGGTGGGGTATCTGCAACAGGGTTTACAGATGGTCGGCATCCCCAACCAGGTGTCGAGCGCGCTGTCAGGGGCGCTGTTGGTGGTGGTGGTGATGGGGCGTTCGCTGAGCCTGCACCGTGAATGGGTGCGCGCGACCTGGCGGCGTCTTTTCTCGCGTAAAACAATCGGAGCATAAACATACGATGAAAACCAAACGAATCCTCCAGACGAGCGTCCTGGCGCTGGCGTTAAGCGTGGCAACTGCCCAGGCGGCGGACCGCATCGCCTTTATACCTAAGCTGGTCGGCGTGGGCTTCTTTACCAGCGGCGGCAACGGCGCGAAAGAGGCGGGGAAAGCGCTGGGCGTGGATGTCACCTATGACGGCCCCACCGAGCCCAGCGTTTCCGGCCAGGTGCAGCTGATCAACAACTTCGTCAACCAGGGCTACAACGCGATTATCGTCTCCGCCGTCTCGCCGGACGGCCTGTGTCCGGCGCTGAAGCGGGCGATGCAGCGCGGGGTGAAGGTCCTGACCTGGGATTCCGATACCAAACCGGAGTGCCGCAGCATCTATATCAATCAGGGCACGCCGCAGCAGCTCGGCGGCCTGCTGGTGGAGATGGCGGAAAAGCAGGTGACCAGGCCCGCTGCCAAAGTGGCGTTTTTCTACTCCAGCCCGACGGTGACCGACCAGAACCAGTGGGTGAAGGAAGCCAAAGCCAAAATCGAAAAAGAACATCCGCAGTGGCAAATCGTCACCACCCAGTTCGGCTATAACGATGCCACCAAATCGTTGCAAACCGCCGAGGGGATCTTAAAAGCGTATCCGGATCTTGACGCCATTATCGCGCCGGATGCCAATGCCCTGCCGGCGGCGGCGCAGGCGGCGGAAAACCTCAAGCGCCAGGGCGTGGCGATCGTCGGCTTTAGTACCCCCAACGTGATGCGCCCGTACGTGGAGCGCGGCACGGTGAAAGCCTTTGGCCTGTGGGATGTGGTTCAGCAGGGCAAAATTGCGGTTAACGTCGCCGATCGTCTGCTGAAAAAGGGCGATCTTAACGTCGGCGACAGCGTTGAGGTGAAAGATATCGGCTCGCTGAAGGTCGAACCGAACAGCGTGCAGGGCTACCAGTATGAGGCGAAGGGCAACGGTATCGTGCTGCTGCCGGAGCGCGTGGTGTTCAGCAAAGAGAACATCAATAACTACGACTTCTGACGGAGGATGAGATGGCTGATTTAGACGATATCAAAGAGGGCAAGGACTTCGGCCTCGACCGCCCGCAGCAGAACACGCTGTATACCCTGAAAGGCTGCGGCTCGCTGGACTGGGGCATGCAGTCGCGGCTGGCGCGCATTTTTAATCCGCACAGCAACCGCACGGTCATGCTGGCCTTCGATCATGGTTACTTCCAGGGACCCACCACCGGGCTGGAGCGCATCGATCTGTCGATTGCGCCGCTGTTCGAGGAAACCGACGTGCTGATGTGCACCCGCGGCGTACTGCGCAGCCAGGTGCCGGCCGCGACCAACAAACCGGTGGTGCTGCGCGCCTCCGGCGGTAACTCGATCCTCAGCGAACTTTCCAACGAGTGCGTGGCGGTGGCGATGGAAGATGCGCTGCGCCTGAACGTCTGCGCAGTGGCGGCGCAGGTCTATATCGGCAGCCAATACGAACATCAGTCGATCAACAACATCATCAAACTGGTGGACGCCGGCAACCGCTACGGTATGCCGGTACTGGCGGTGACCGGCGTCGGCAAAGAGATGACCCGCGATGCGCGCTACTTCTCGCTGGCCAGCCGGATTGCCGCCGAAATGGGGGCGCAGTTTGTGAAGACCTATTTCGTTGAGGAAGGCTTTGAAAAAGTGACCGCCAGCTGCCCGGTGCCGATCGTCATCGCCGGGGGGAAAAAGCTGCCGGAGCATGAGGCGCTGGAGATGTGCTGGCGGGCGATCGACCAGGGGGCGTCCGGGGTGGATATGGGGCGCAATATCTTCCAGTCCAGCGCCCCGCGCGCAATGCTGAAGGCGGTGAAAAAGGTGGTGCATGAGAATCTGAACGCGCGCGAAGCGTACCAGTTCTGGCAGGAAGAGAAACAGGGAGAGCGGAAATGAATGTGACGCTGGTGGAGATCAATATCAAACCCGAGCGGGTGGATGAGTTTCTCGAGGTGTTCCGCGCCAACCACGAAGGGGCGCTGCGGGAGCCGGGCAACCTGCGCTTTGATGTCCTGCAGGATCCGGAGGTGAAGACTCGCTTTTTTATCTACGAAGCCTATAAAGACGATGAGGCGGTGCTGGCGCATAAGAAGACCCCGCACTATTTAGCCTGCGTCGAAAAGCTGGAAGAGATGATGTCGCAGCCGCGGCAGAAGCGCAGCTTTATCGGCCTGCTACCGCAGGTGTGAGGGAAATCCAGAGCAGAAGATAATCCCGGTCCTCTTCCATTGGGAGAGGACCGGGGGGAGGGGCAGTTTATTACGCCTCTTCAACCGAGACGCGCAGGGCCGCCAGCGCCTTACGCGCCGCCTTCAGCACCTGCTCGCACTGCTCAAGGGTGAGCGTCAGCGGCGGTTCAACGCGGATCGTCTTGGCGTTATTTAACGTCCCGGCGACCAGCACCCGCTGTCTGAACATCTCGCTGGCAAAGTCGTAGCCAATCTCGTTATCGACAAACTCGATGGCCATCAGCATGCCTTTCCCGCGCACTTCATTCACCAGGTCCGGATACTCCTGCGCCAGCAGGCGGAAACCGTCCAGCAGCATATCGCCTTTCTGCGCCGCCTGCGCCGGCAGGTTTTGCGTCAACAGCACGTTGATGGTCGCCAGCGCCGCCGCACAGGCCAGCGGGTTGCCGCCGAAGGTCGTGGTGTGCAGGAACGGGTTGTCGAACAGCACCGAGAAGACCTCTTCCGTCGCCACCGTCGCGCCGATCGGCATCACGCCGCCGCCGAGCGCTTTCGCCAGACACAGAATGTCGGGCTGAACGTTCTCATGCTCGCAGGCGAACATCTTGCCAGTGCGGCCCATGCCGGTCTGCACTTCGTCGAGGATCAGCAGGGCGCCAAACTCGTCGCACAGCTTACGCACCGCCGGCAAATACCCCGTCGGCGGCAGGATCACGCCCCCTTCGCCCTGAATCGGCTCAAGGATCACCGCCGCGACGTCGTCGCCGGTTTTCTTGCACTCGCTCAGCATGGTGCGCATGGCGTTGATATCGCCGAACGGCACATGGCGGAAGCCCGGCAGCAGCGGCATAAACGGTTTGCGGAAAGTCGACTTGGCGGTGGCCGACAGCGCGCCCAGCGATTTGCCATGGAAGGCGCCGCTGGTGGCGATGAAGGTGAATTTACCGCGCGGCGACTGATAGGCTTTCGCCAGCTTGATGGCCGCCTCTACCGATTCGGTACCGCTGTTGCAGAAGAAGCTGTACTTCAGTTTGCCGGGCGTTAAGGCCGCCAGGGTTTTCGCCAGCATCGCGCGTAGCGGATCCAGCAGTTCCTGGCTGTGAAGCGGTTGTTTCGCGAGTTGATTCTCGACGGCGGATACCACAACTGGATTACGGTGCCCTACATTGAAGATGCCAAACCCGCCAAGGCAGTCGATAAACTCCTGTCCCTGGGTGTCGACAAGCGTATTTAACCCTCCCGCTTGCCACTCTACGGCTCCGTAATCCCCGCCGGCTGTGACCGATTTTCGATACTCTAAAAACCCCGGATTCACATGCTCTTTAAAGTATTCTCTGACCTCCTGGTTAAGTGCTTTCATTTCCTCATGGTCAAGCGTGCGCTTTTCAATGAGATTCAGTGCGTGTGCGCTGCAGGCCAGAGCCGATGCGCTGGAAGGTAACCTGTTCAAAATGTGCTCCTGGGGCGGACGTATCACACGATACTGGATTAAGTATTGCAGGGATTACGCCAGTTCGGCAGAAGCGGTGAAAATCGGGATAAATGCAAAGTAAAAGACGAAATGTGTAAAATTTAATCTCATGGCGCCATTATTGGCACGTTTTATTCCTGAGCTGACGAGATTTTCTGCCTTGCGGCGTTGAGCGGCACGATCCGTCGTGGTGCGGGCTGCCCCAGCGCGGGGCAGCCGATGGTGAGAAAGGAGGCTTAGTCGAGCTGGGAGATCTCCATCGCCGCCCGGTCGATAATGCCGATGATCTGCTTGAGCTGGGCGGCGCTGCTGGCCTGCTGGTTCACTTTCAGGTCGAGGACCGCTTTGAAATTCTCCAGCGCGCGCTTCATCTGCGGATCGCGGCGCAGCTCGCAGCCGACCATCCGCGCCTGCAGACGCTCCTGGATATGGGACAGATGCTCCTGGTTCTCCGCATGCAGCTGTTTCCCCTCTTCGCTGATGACGATTTTTTTGCGTCCGTTGTCGTCTTCCACGCTGATGAGACCCTGGTCCTGGAGCAGATCCAGCGTCGGGTAGATCACCCCCGGGCTGGGACTGTAGTTCCCCTGGGTGAGGGTTTCGATCTCTTTGATCAGCTCATAGCCGTGGCTGGCGCTGCGGCTGAGGATGTCCAGAATAATCAGCCGCAGTTCGCCGTGGCCAAAGAAACGCTGGCGACGTCCGCCGCCGCGACGGCCATGGTCGCCGTGTTCGCTGGGGTCACCGTGGCGCCCGCGCGGCCCACGCCCGTCTTCATGATGATGTCGCATGGTTACCTCCTGCTATGTTTTGATATATCTAATTTATATCTAAAAAATGAATTCTCGCAATGCTGGTTGTGATTTATTTTTTAATTTGTTGATATTTGTGTGTTTATTTTTGATGCTGGTATTTTAATGCGGTTTGTTTTGACTATATCAAAAAAAGACTTGCATTCTTTTTAGATGGCAATCATTATCATTTGCATCGAGTTTAGATATATCTATTTACTGTTCACGAAGGCGATCGATGATGACAAAAACCAAAGCAGACAAGTACCCGCAGCGTGTCCGCAATGAGCTGCGTTTCCGTGAGCTGACGGTGCTGCGCGTGGAGCGCGCAGGCGCGGCCTTCCAGCGCATCGTGCTGGGAGGCGAGGCGCTGGAAGGTTTCGTTTCCCGCGGTTTTGACGACCACACCAAGCTTTTCTTCCCGGAGCCGGGCGCGGCGTTTGCCCCGCCGCAGGTGACCGAGGAGGGGATTGACTGGGGCGAGGGCGTGCGGCCTGCTACCCGCGACTATACGCCGCTGTACGATGCCGAACGCCATGAGCTGGCGTACGACTTCTTTATCCACGACGGCGGAATCGCCAGCCGCTGGGCGCTGGAGGCAAAAGCGGGCGATAAGCTGGTGATCGGCGGTCCGCGCGGCTCGCTGGTGGTGCCGGAGGATTACGCCTGGCAACTGTATGTCTGCGATGAGTCCGGTATGCCGGCGCTGCGTCGTCGTCTGCTGGGTTTGCGTCAGCTGGCGGTGACGCCACAGGTGACGGCCATCGTCACTATCGCCGATGCGTCATATAAAGATTATCTGGCGGACCTCGACGGCTTTAACATCGAGTGGGTGGTGGGCCACCATCCGGCGTTCGTCGCCGAGCGTCTGGCACAGGTGAGGGTGCCGGCGGAGGATTATTTCATCTGGCTGACCGGCGAAGGCGCGGTGGTGAAATCGCTGCTGGCGCGCTTTGAGGATGAGAGCATCGATCAGCAGCTGGTGCGCTCGCAGGCGTACTGGCACAGCAAGTAAAAAGCCATCGTGGTCAAACCCGGATAGCGGCGCGTAGCGCTTTATCCGGGCTACGGTTGGCGCCGATTTGTAGCCCCGGTAAGCGCAGCGCCACCGGGGGAAGTTTATCGTTCCGCCAGCGCTTTAAACACCATCGCCACCGCGTGGGCGCCGGGGTCCATGTTGCCGAGCAGGCTGTCGCTGTTGAGATAGGACGCTCGTCCGGCGCCGGCTTTGCCCGACTGGCAAGTGCGATCCGCGCCGGCCTGCGCCGCGGCAAAAGCGGCCTGCAGGTTCTCCGGTTCGGCGAGCAGCGCCGCCAGCGCTGGCTGCAGCGCGTCGATCATTGTCCGGTCGCCTTCCTCGGCGCCGCCGTAAAATTTCATCTGCTCCAGACCGGCGTTCAGCGCCTCGGCCACGCTGGCGCCTTGCCCCAGCTTCTGCCCGGCAGCGGTGAAGAAGATCGACATCAATACCCCGCTGGAGCCGCCCATCACCACCGTCAGGCGTTCGCCCGTGAGCGCGAACAGCGTGGGCAGATCCTTCAGCGGCAGCTGCTGGCGCTGCAACAGGTCGGCAATCTCACGCGCCCCGGCAGCGAAGGTGGAGCCGGTATCGCCATCGCCCACTTTGGCATCCAGCGCGTTGAGATGGTCTTCAAGCCCGACGAGGGTGCCGGTCACCTGGGCCACGTAATCACCCACCTGCGGGTTGGCCGAAGGCGTAAAGTCGACGCGCGGGCTGGCGAGAGTGGACGGCATGATGTTAACCGTCCGCGGCTGCACCGGCCGCGGCCAGCCGGCGGTTTCCACATCCGCCAGCAGCGCTTTCTCAATACTCTCTTCCAACACGATGGCGCTCAGCGAGAAACCCTTCATATCCAGGGCCGTCACCAGCGAGGCCGGGCCAATCAACCAGTCAACGCGCGCCTGCAGCGGCGTGTTGGCCAGTTCGCGGGTCAGGATCGCCATTTCGGCCACCGACACGCCGCCGAGATTATTGAGCATCACCGCCAGACGGCCGGTTTCCGGCAGGGCAGCGGTCAGTTTTTCCACCATCAGGTTGACGATGTCCGCACTGTTTTGCGTGGCGATGGTGGAGGCGCCAGGTTCGCCGTGGATGCCCATTCCCAGCTCGGCGTGGCCGGCCTGATGGCGCGGCGCGCTGTCCGCCTCCTGCGGCAGATGGCAGCTGGCCAGCGCCACCCCGATGCTGGCGGTGTGGTTGGCGGCATACTGCGCTTCGCGCAGAACGGTGGCGAGATTGTAGCCGCGCTCGGCAAAATAGCCCGCCACTTTATGGACGAACAGCGTACCGGCGATGCCGCGCGGCTGTTTGTTTTCCGGCAGCGAAATGTCGTCGCCGACGATCAGCATTTCCACGTTGTAGCCGAGACGGCGCGCTTTCTCCGCCGCGAGGCCGAAGTTCAGCCGGTCGCCGGTATAGTTTTTTACGATCAGCAGGCAGCCCGCCTCGCCGGTCACCGCCTGAATGGCGGTAAGCACCGCGTCGACGCTCGGCGAGGCGAACAGATCGCCACAAACCGCGGCGGTCAGCATGCCTTTACCAATAAAGCCGACGTGCGCCGGTTCGTGGCCGGCGCCGCCGCCGGCGATCACCGCCACGTTGTTTTTATTCAGGTCGCGACGGACCACCACCCGGATCGCCGGGTCGCTCTCCAGCCGGGCGAGGTTGTTCCACGGACTGGCGATGATGGTTCCCTCAATCACATCGTTGACGAGGCTGGCGCGCTGGTTAAAAAAGAATTGAGACATAGTGGTTCCTGAAGAGTAAGCGAAAACTCACCCTCCGGAGGCAGGCCTCCGGAGCGGTAACGGACAAAGTGGATTTAGTGACGGATAAGGCGCTGGCGGCGCATATCGAGCGCGATGGGCTCGCCGGGCTGCACGCTGTTCAGCGCCTCGCCCTGCTGACACAGCCAGGCGATCCCCGCCGCGCGGGCGATAATCGCGCCGTGGGCCTGTTCGCTGCCGTCGCGCAGGCACAGGCCTTTCACGCGGCTGGCATCCAGTTGCAGGACGGCTGACGGGAACATGTTGTCGGCGATAATAATGGTCGGCTCGCCGGGCATCGGCAGCGTTTCCTGCACGTCCCGCAGATGGCGCAGGGTGCGCTGCAGAATATCTTCGATATCGATATAGCGCGCCTGGAGATAGGGGTCATCCAGCTGGCGATACTGCTGGCTGAGCTCCATCAGCACCTGATGCCACGCCCATTCCGCCGAGCACGGCTCGGTGAGCAGACGATCGTTGGCGGCATCAAACAGATCCTCATCGTCGAGCAGGGTGTGGTGCCCGGCGAAAATCGCCGCGATATCGGCGTTAAATTTATTCTCCGCCAGCTCGGTCAGGGCAGTGAGATCCGCCAGCGTCTGGTCGATAGCCCGGCGCAGCCGCTGCTGCTCGCGGGCGACATCGGCGGCGGCCGGGCGGACCGGCTGGATCAGGGCCAGCGGATAGCGCAGCGCGATGCCTTCGACGCGCTCGGGGGCGGCCGGGGTCGCTGCCGGTTGCGCCGCAGGCGATTCGCCGAAGTTATCGGCGGCCAGCGCCTGAAACGCCGCCAGCGCCGCATCGGCCTCTGGCCCGCGGGCCAGCAGGCGCAGCTTATCGTTGCGCCGCACCTGCAGCAGGGCGATTTGGTTGAGGCTGTCCGGTTTGACGCACTTCCCGTTTTTCTCCAGCAGCAGATCGGCGTTAAAGCCCGCCAGCGCGGCGACCAGCTTCGACGCCGGACGCACGTGCAGGCCGTTGTGGTTCTGTATGACGACCGCAAGCGACTTGCTGTCGCCATCGTCGGCAAGCGTCGGCGCCGGGGCGGCGTCAGGGGTTGGCGAAGGTAAACCCAGCTGGATCCGTTTGGCCTCCAGGGCGTTCATGGCGTCGGCGATCACTTTGTCGATCCCGGCGCCGGAGGCGGCGCTGACGGTGGCCGCCAGCGTCCCCTCCACCAGCGGCGCGGCGCACAGCCGCACCTTCGCGGCAATCGCCGGATCGAGCAGGTCGAGGGCGGTCTCGGCGCTGAGCAACGCGCTGCCGATATCCATCATCACCAGCACGTGGTCGGTATCGGCGACGGATTCGATCGCTTCCATGACCTTGATCGGATCGGTGCCGATCGGGCTGTCGGGATCGTCGATCCCGGCGGCGATCGCCAGCTTGCAGCCGTCGTTGATTAACATCTGCCGGGCCAGTTCTCCGACACCTTCGCCCAGCCGGGCGCTATGAGAAACGATAACCAGGTTTACCATCGCGATTTCCTTACTCTTTGGCCGCGGCGGCCAGCATCTGCATCATAAACATCACTGACGTGGCGCCCGGATCCTGATGGCCGATGCTGCGTTCGCCAAGGTAGCTGGCGCGGCCTTTGCGCGCCTGCATGGTGATGGTGCTGTGGGCGCCGGCCTCCGCTGCTTTGCAGGCGGCATCCAGCGCGGCGGCGATCGACAGATGCTGCTCGCTGGACTGGCGCAGGGAGTCCACCACCGGCAGCCAGACGTCGCACATGGTTTTATCCCCTGGCTCCGCTTTACCGCGGTTGACGACGCCGTCCGCGCCTTCGCGGATCATCAGGTACAGTTCGTCGAGGGTCAGGCTCTGGTGGGCCTGAGTGACCTGCGCGGCGCGAATGAAGAAGGTGCCGAACAGCGGGCCGCTGGCGCCGCCGACGTTGGAGAGCAGCGTCATGCCGGTGTTTTTGAGGATAAAGCCAATATCTTTATCGGCAATCGACGGCAGCTTTTCCACCACCTTGCTGAACCCGCGGTGCATATTCAGGCCGTGGTCGGCATCGCCGATCTCTTTATCGAGGCCGGTGAGAAAATCGCTCTCTTTGGTGAAGATATCGCCGCAGCGGTACAGCCAGTCGACGATTTGCGTTCTGTTCAGTGACATGTCGTGCTCCTTAGTTTCCCCAGTTCAGCGCCGGGGTATGAACCGGGGCGTCCCATAGCGCCAGCGTCTCATCATCCGCTTTCAGCAGGGTGATGGAAAAGCCCGCCATATCCAGCGAGGTGCAGTAGCTGCCGACGAGGTTGCGTTCGATGATGATGCCGGACGCTTCACAGCGCTGGGCGAGCCGGTGATAGACGCCGTACAGTTCGGACAGCGGCGTGGCGCCGAGGTTATTGACCATGGCGATGACCCGGTCGCCGTTGTGTAGCGCGGTTTTGCTCTGCTTCACTTCCTGCCACGCGCCCTTAACGGTATCCCACTGGCGCAGCGTGCGGCTGTAGGCGCCATTCTCCAGCAGGGTATCGAACATCTCATCGACGGTTTGGTCCAGTGAGCTGAAGCGACGGCGGTCGATGCCCGGCTCGCCGTGAATGCCGACGCCGAACTCCATTTCATCGTCCTGCAGGGTAAAGGAGGGTTGTCCGGCAGCCGGTACGGTGCAGGCGCCAAGGGCGATGCCAATGGAGTGGCCGAGATTATTCAGGCGGCGCCCCAGTTCAGCGCAGGCCTCCAGCGAATCGCCGCGCTCGGCGGCGGCGCCGACCAGTTTTTCGATCAGTACGGTATTGGCGACGCCGCGGCGGCCTGCGGTATAGAGACTGTCTTTCACCGCCACGTCGTCGTCGACCACCACGGTGGTGACTTTTATACCGCTCTCATGCAGCAGCTCGGTGGCGGTTTCGAAGTTCAGGATGTCGCCGGTGTAGTTTTTGATAATCAGCAGGACGCCTTCGCCGCCGTCAATCTGCATCGCGCATTCGAACATTTTATCCGGCGTCGGCGAGGTGAAGATTTCCCCCGGGCAGGCGCCAGAGAGCATCCCCTGGCCGATATAGCCGCAGTGCATCGGCTCATGGCCGCTGCCGCCGCCGGAGAGGAGGGCGACCTTGCCGGCCACCGGCGCGTCGGCGCGGGTGACGTACAGCGGGTCCTGGTGCAGGGTTAGCTGCGGGTGGGCTTTAGCCAGCCCCTGTAATTGTTCATTCAGTACATCTTCAACACGGTTAATCAGCTTTTTCATTATTCAGTGCTCTGTTGGAGAAGGTTCGATGCGGCCTCTCTGCTGGCGGAGGCGGTCATCGCGTAGGGGTATCGTCTGACGGTGCAGCGTGCCTGGCGATATGATGATTCTGGCTGAGCGGACGAAAAAAAGAATGCCCCGGCGATCGGGTTTCATTACGAAACGTCGCCTGCTTATTTTGTTTCTTTATGGAACGTTTTTGCTGAGGAAACGGTGAAAATGCGAGCTGGCGCGCTTTTTTTCCTCTGCCTTAAGCGCCGGTCATCGCGGCTGGCGCAGCGGGCGGAAAAAAATTTTTTGCTAAATTTCCCCCGGCTGTGGGGAAAAAGCCTGCCGCTAAAGGGGGATGGTAAGGGAATTATGCGGCAGAGGAGCGGATCGGGATCGCAATCCTGACGAAGACTAGGGTTTTTTGTTCCAATATGGAACGTAAAAATTTAACCTGTGTTTCATATCAGAACAAAAAGGCGAAAGATTTTTTTGTTCCGTGCCGGCCCTACAGTGATCGCACTGCTCCGGTACATTCCGTTGAGGCCGCGCTTTACCGGCCGGCGCGGATAACGCCAGGGCTCATCATGTCTACATGCGCACTTATTTGAGGGTGAAAGGAATGCTAAAAGTTATTCAATCTCCAGCCAAATATCTTCAGGGTCCTGATGCTGCTGTCCTGTTCGGTCAATATGCCAAAAACCTGGCGGAGAGCTTCTTCGTCATCGCTGACGACTTCGTGATGAAGCTGGCGGGGGAGAAAGTGGTGAATGGCCTGCAGAGTCACGATATTCGCTGCCATGCGGAACGGTTTAATGGCGAATGCAGCCATGCGGAAATTAACCGCCTGATGGCGATTTTGCAAAAACAGGGCTGCCGCGGCGTGGTTGGCATCGGCGGCGGTAAAACCCTCGATACCGCGAAGGCGATCGGTTACTACCAGAAGCTGCCTGTGGTGGTGATCCCGACCATCGCTTCGACCGATGCGCCGACCAGCGCGCTGTCGGTGATCTACACCGAAGCGGGCGAGTTTGAAGAGTATCTGATCTATCCGAAAAACCCGGATATGGTGGTGATGGACACGGCGATTATCGCCAAAGCGCCGGTACGCCTGCTGGTCTCCGGCATGGGCGATGCGCTCTCCACCTGGTTTGAGGCCAAAGCCTGCTACGATGCGCGCGCCACCAGCATGGCCGGGGGGCAGTCCACCGAGGCGGCGCTGAGCCTGGCCCGCCTGTGCTATGATACGCTGCTGGCGGAGGGCGAAAAGGCCCGTCTGGCGGCGCAGGCCGGGGTGGTGACCGAAGCGCTGGAGCGCATCATCGAAGCGAACACCTACCTCAGCGGCATTGGCTTTGAAAGCAGCGGCCTGGCCGCCGCCCACGCGATCCACAACGGTTTCACCATTCTGGAAGAGTGCCATCACCTGTATCACGGCGAGAAAGTGGCCTTCGGCACCCTGGCGCAGCTGGTGCTGCAGAACAGCCCGATGGACGAGATTGAAACCGTGCTGGGCTTCTGCCAGCGCGTCGGCCTGCCGGTGACCCTCGCGCAGATGGGCGTCAAAGAGGGGATCGACGCGAAAATCGCCGCGGTGGCGAAAGCCACCTGCGCGGAAGGGGAAACCATCCACAATATGCCGTTTGCGGTGACCACGGAGAGCGTGCATGCCGCTATCCTCACCGCCGATCTGTTAGGCCAGCAGTGGCTGGCGCGTTAATTCGCGGTGGCTAAACCGCTGGCGCCGGTCGGCGGTCTTTCTTTCTCCCCTCTGGCAGCGGCTGCCGGAGGGGTTCTCTATGGTAAAACGCGGAAAACAGTATGACTGTTCAGACTCAGGATACCGGGAAGGCGGTCTCTTCCGTCATCGCCCAGTCATGGCATCGCTGCAGCAAGTTTATGCAGCGCGAAACCTGGCAAAAACCGCACCAGGCCCAGGGCCTGACCTTTGACTCGATCTGTCGGCGTAAAACCGCGCTGCTGACCATCGGTCAGGCGGCGCTGGAGGACGCCTGGGAGTTTATGGACGGTCGCCCCTGCGCGCTGTTTATCCTTGATGAGACCGCCTGTATTCTGAGCCGCTGCGGCGAACCGCAAACGCTGGCGCAGCTGGCTGACCTGGGGTTTCGCGACGGCAGCTACTGCGCGGAGAGCATTATCGGCACCTGCGCGCTGTCGCTGGCCGCGATGCAGGGGCAGCCGATCAACACCGCCGGCGATCGGCATTTTAAGCAGGCCCTGCAGCCATGGAGCTTTTGTTCGACGCCGGTGTTCGATAACCACGGGCGGCTGTTCGGCTCTATCTCGCTTTGCTGTCTGATGGAGCACCAGTCCAGCGCCGACCTCTCCCTGACGCTGGCCATCGCCCGCGAGGTGGGCAATTCCCTGCTCACCGACAGCCTGCTGGCGGAATCCAACCGCCACCTCAATCAGATGTACGGCCTGCTGGAGAGCATGGACGACGGGGTGATGGCGTGGAACGAACAGGGGGTACTGCAATTTCTCAATGTTCAGGCGGCGAGACTGCTGCATCTTGATGCCCAGGCCAGCCAGGGAAAAAATATCGCCGATCTGGTGACCCTGCCGGCGCTGCTGCGCCGCGCCATCAAACACGCCCGCGGCCTGAATCACGTTGAAGTCACCTTTGAAAGCCAGCACCAGTTTATCGACGCGGTGATCACCTTAAAACCGATTGTCGAGTCGCAAGGCAACAGCTTTATTCTGCTGCTGCACCCGGTGGAGCAGATGCGGCAGCTGATGACCAGCCAGCTGGGCAAAGTCAGCCACACCTTTGAGCAGATGTCAGCCGACGATCCGGAAACCCGGCGGCTGATCCACTTTGGCCGCCAGGCGGCGCGCGGCGGCTTTCCGGTACTGCTGTGCGGTGAAGAGGGGGTGGGGAAAGAGCTGCTGAGCCAGGCCATCCACAATGAAAGCGAGCGGGCGGGCGGCCCCTACATCGCCGTCAACTGCCAGCTGTATGCCGACAGCGTGCTGGGCCAGGACTTTATGGGGAGCGCCCCCACCGATGATGAAAATGGCCGCCTGAGCCGCCTTGAGCTGGCCAACGGCGGCACCCTGTTTCTGGAAAAAATTGAGTATCTGGCGCCGGAGCTGCAGTCCGCCCTGCTGCAGGTGATTAAGCAAGGAGTGCTTACCCGCCTCGACGCCCGCCGCCTGATCCCGGTGGATGTGAAGGTGATCGCCACCACCACCGTCGATCTGGCCAACCTGGTGGAACAGAACCGCTTTAGCCGCCAGCTGTACTATGCGCTGCACTCATTCGAGATCGTCATTCCGCCGCTGCGCGCCCGGCGCAACAGTATCCCGTCGCTGGTGCATAACCGGCTGAAAAGCCTGGAGAAGCGTTTCTCTTCCCGGCTGAAAGTGGACGATGACGCGCTGGCCCAGCTGGTGGCCTACTCGTGGCCGGGAAATGATTTTGAGCTTAACAGCGTGATAGAGAACATCGCCATCAGCAGCGATAACGGCCACATTCGCCTGAGCAACCTGCCGGAATATCTCTTTTCCGATCGACCGGGGGCCGATAGCGGCTCATCGCTGCTGCCGGCCAGCCTGACCTTTAGCGCCATCGAAAAAGAGGCCATTATCCACGCCGCCCGGGTGACCAGCGGGCGGGTGCAGGAGATGTCGCAACTGCTGAATATCGGCCGCACCACCCTGTGGCGCAAAATGAAGCAGTACGATATCGACGCCAGCCAGTTCAAGCGCAAGCATCAGGCCTAGTCTCCTCGATACGCGCCATGGAGAACAGGGCGTCCGACAGACGATTGCTGTAGCGTTTGAGCGCGTCGCGCAGAGGGTGCGAGCGGTCCATGGCCGTCAGCAGACGTTCCAGCCGACGGGCCAGGGTGCGCGCCACGTGCAGCTGGGCGGAGGCGAGATTCTTCCCCGGGATCACAAACTGTTTCAGGGGGCCGCTTTCGGCCATATTGCGGTCGATAAGTCGCTCCAGGGCGGTGATCTCCTCCTCGCCGATCGTCTGGCTCAGGCGGACCAGGCCCCGCGCATCGCTGGCCAGTTCGGCCCCCAGCGCGAACAGCGTCTCCTGAATCTGATGCAGACTTGCCCGCAGCCCGGCGTCGCGGGTGGTGGCATAGCAGACGCCCAGCTGGGATATCAGTTCATCGACGGTGCCGTAGGCCTCGACGCGAATATGGTCTTTCTCGATGCGGCTGCCGCCGTACAGGGCGGTGGTGCCTTTATCTCCGGTGCGGGTATAGATACGGTACATTCAGCTTCTCTCACTTAACGGCAGGACTTTCACCAGCTGCCCGGCGTTGGCGCCGAGCGTACGCAGATGATCGCGGCTATCGGTGACGTGCCCGGTCGCCAGCGGCGCGTCCGCCGGCAGCTGGGCATGGGTTAGCGCGATCTCGCCGGCTGCGCTGAGCCCAATGCCCACCCGCAGCGTCGAGCTTCTGGCCGCCAGGGCGCTCAGCGTATCGGCGTCACCGCCTTCGTCGCAGGATACGGTCTGGCAGGGGACCCCCTGCTCCTCCAGCCCCCAGCACAGCTCATTGATGGCGCAGGCATGGTGCCCGCGCGGATCGTAAAACAGGCGTACGCCCGGCGGTGAAAGCGACATGACGGTCCCCTCGTTAACACTCAGAATGCCTGGCGGAAAATCGCGGCAATCTCCTGCTCGTTGCCCTTACGCGGGTTCGAGAACGCGTTGCCGTCTTTCAGGGCCATCTCCGCCATGTACGGGAAGTCGGCCTCTTTCACCCCCAGATCGCGCAGATGCTGCGGAATTCCGATATCCATCGACAGACGCGCGATGGCGGCGATAGCTTTTTCCGCCGCGTCGAGGGTCGACAGTCCGGCGATATTTTCGCCCATCAGTTCGGCGATATCGGCGAATTTTTCCGGGTTGGCGATCAGGTTATAGCGAGCCACGTGCGGCAGCAGGACGGCGTTGGCCACGCCGTGCGGCATGTCGTACAGCCCGCCCAGCTGATGCGCCATGGCGTGCACATAACCGAGGTTGGCGTTATTGAAGGCCATCCCGGCCAGCAGAGAGGCGTAGGCCATGTTTTCCCGCGCCTGAAGATTGCTGCCGAGGGCGACGGCCTGGCGCAGGTTGCGGGCGATGAGGCGGATCGCCTGCATGGCGGCGGCGTCAGTCACCGGGTTGGCGTCTTTAGAGATATAGGCCTCTACGGCGTGGGTCAGGGCATCCATCCCGGTCGCCGCGGTCAGGGCGGCCGGTTTGCCGATCATCAGCAGCGGATCGTTGATGGAGACCGACGGCAGGTTGCGCCAGCTGACGATCACAAACTTCACTTTGGTTTGGGTGTTGGTCAGGACGCAGTGGCGGGTGACCTCGCTGGCGGTGCCGGCGGTGGTGTTGACCGCGACGATGGGCGGCAGCGGGTTGGTCAGGGTCTCAATCCCGGCATACTGATAAAGATCGCCCTCATGGGTGGCGGCGATGCCGATGCCTTTGCCGCAGTCGTGCGGGCTGCCGCCGCCCACGGTGACGATAAGGTCGCACTGCTCGCGGCGAAACACGGCGAGACCGTCGCGCACGTTGGTGTCTTTCGGGTTCGGCTCGACGCCGTCAAAGATCGCCACCTCGATACCGGCCTCTCGCAGATAATGCAGAGTTTTATCCACCGCGCCATCTTTTATCGCCCGCAGGCCTTTGTCGGTAACCAGCAGGGCTTTTTTACCCCCCAGCAGCTTGCAGCGGTCACCGACCACGGAAATAGCGTTGGGACCAAAAAAGTTAACGTTTGGCACCAGATAATCAAACATACGATAGCTCATAATATACCTTCTCGCTTCAGGTTATAATGCGGAAAAACAATCCAGGGCGCACTGGGCTAATAATTGATCCTGTTCGACCGTACCGCCGCTAACGCCGACGGCACCAATTATCTGCTGGTTTAAAATAACCGGCAGGCCGCCGCCAAAAATAATGATTCGCTGTTGATTGGTCAGCTGCAGACCATACAGAGATTGTCCGGGCTGAACCGCTGGCGTAATTTCATGGGTGCCTTGTTTCAGGCTGCAGGCGCTCCAGGCTTTATTCAGCGAAATATCGCAGCTGGAGACAAAGGCTTCGTCCATCCGCTGGACAAGCAGCGTATTGCCGCCGCGGTCAACCACGGAAAATACCACCGCTACGTTGATCTCATTAGCTTTTTTCTCCACTGCCGCCGCCATTTTCTGGGCGGCGGCCAGGGTGATAGTCTGAATGTGTTGGCTCTTGTTCATGATTATCTCCCGCGCCAGGGTAATGCTGACGCGAATAGTCAGTAGGGGGCGAAAGTAAAAAAACTATCGCCACGCGGTTGGCTTAATTTATTTTTCTCAGCGTTATTTTGTCGCCCGCCATGATTTAGTCAACAGGTCTAAAAAGGTCTCAGAAAAACGCGGTGGCGGGCTTTTTTTATTAATTGATTTATATCAATGCTGGCGATCACATTTTTTATTTTAGCCGTTGCGGCGGGGTTTCATAGTGAAACTGTTTGCCGATTTAACGTGCCAGATTGAAACAAAATTAATTTTATTTTTTTCACCAGTGGCTCCTTTAAAGTTCCGCTATTGCCGGTAATGGCCGGGCGGGCAGCGACGCTGGCCCGGCGTGTTCGCTACCGTCTGCGGATTTCACCTTTTGAGCCCATGAACAATGAAAAGATCAAAACGATTTGCAGTACTGGCCCAGCGCCCCGTCAATCAGGACGGGCTGATTGGCGAGTGGCCTGAAGAGGGACTGATCGCCATGGAAAGCCCCTTTGACCCGGTCTCGTCGGTCAAAGTGGAAAACGGTCGGATCGTCGAGCTGGACGGCAAGCGCCGGGACCAGTTTGATATGATCGACCGGTTTATCGCCGACTACGCGATCAACATTGAGCGCACGGAGCAGGCGATGCGTCTGGAGGCGCTGGAGATAGCCCGCATGCTGGTGGATATCCACGTCAGCCGGGAGGAGATCATCGCCATCACCACCGCCATCACGCCGGCCAAAGCGGTTGAAGTCATGGCGCAGATGAACGTGGTGGAGATGATGATGGCGCTGCAAAAGATGCGCGCCCGCCGAACGCCCTCCAACCAGTGCCATGTCACCAACCTGAAGGATAATCCGGTGCAGATTGCCGCCGACGCCGCCGAGGCCGGGATCCGCGGCTTCTCCGAGCAGGAGACCACGGTCGGTATTGCGCGCTATGCCCCGTTTAACGCCCTGGCGCTGCTGGTCGGCTCGCAGTGCGGCCGCCCCGGCGTGTTGACGCAATGCTCGGTGGAAGAGGCCACCGAGCTGGAGCTGGGCATGCGTGGCTTAACCAGTTACGCCGAGACGGTGTCAGTCTACGGCACCGAGGCGGTATTTACCGACGGCGATGACACCCCATGGTCAAAGGCGTTCCTCGCCTCGGCCTACGCCTCCCGGGGGCTGAAAATGCGCTACACCTCCGGCACCGGCTCCGAAGCGCTGATGGGCTATTCGGAGAGCAAGTCGATGCTCTACCTCGAATCGCGTTGCATCTTCATTACCAAAGGCGCCGGGGTGCAGGGTCTACAGAACGGGGCGGTGAGCTGCATCGGCATGACCGGCGCCGTGCCCTCGGGCATTCGGGCGGTGCTGGCGGAAAATCTGATCGCCTCCATGCTCGACCTCGAAGTGGCCTCGGCCAACGACCAGACCTTCTCCCACTCGGATATCCGCCGCACCGCGCGCACCCTGATGCAGATGCTGCCGGGCACCGACTTTATTTTCTCCGGCTACAGCGCGGTGCCGAACTACGACAACATGTTCGCCGGCTCGAACTTCGATGCGGAAGATTTTGATGATTACAACATCCTGCAGCGCGACCTGATGGTTGACGGTGGACTGCGTCCAGTGACCGAGGCGGAAACCATCGCCATTCGCCAGAAAGCGGCGCGGGCGATCCAGGCGGTCTTTCGCGAGCTGGGGCTGCCGCCGATCGCCGACGAGGAGGTGGAAGCCGCCACCTACGCGCACGGCAGCAACGAGATGCCGCCGCGTAACGTGGTGGAGGACCTGAGCGCGGTGGAAGAGATGATGAAGCGCAATATTACCGGCCTCGATATTGTCGGCGCGCTGAGCCGCAGCGGCTTTGAGGATATCGCCAGCAATATTCTCAATATGCTGCGCCAGCGGGTCACCGGCGATTACCTGCAGACCTCGGCCATTCTCGATCGACAGTTCGAGGTGGTGAGCGCGGTCAACGACATCAATGACTATCAGGGGCCGGGCACCGGCTATCGCATCTCCGCCGAACGCTGGGCGGAGATCAAAAATATTCCGGGCGTGGTCCAGCCCGACACCATTGAATAAGGCGGTATTCCTGTGCAACAGACAACCCAAATTCAGCCCTCTTTTACCCTGAAAACCCGCGAGGGCGGGGCGGCTTCTGCCGAGGAATGCGCCGATGAAGTGGTGATCGGCGTCGGCCCCGCCTTCGATAAACACCAGCATCACACCCTGATCGATATGCCCCATGGCGCGATCCTTAAAGAGCTGATTGCCGGGGTGGAGGAAGAGGGACTTCACGCCCGAGTGGTGCGCATTTTGCGCACGTCCGACGTCTCCTTTATGGCCTGGGATGCGGCGAACCTGAGCGGCTCGGGGATCGGCATCGGTATCCAGTCGAAGGGGACCACGGTCATCCATCAGCGCGATCTGCTGCCGCTCAGCAACCTGGAGCTGTTCTCCCAGGCGCCGCTGCTGACGCTGGAGACCTACCGGCAGATTGGCAAAAACGCCGCGCGCTATGCGCGCAACGAGTCACCTTCGCCGGTGCCGGTGGTGAACGACCAGATGGTGCGGCCGAAATTTATGGCCAAAGCCGCCCTGTTTCATATCAAAGAGACCAAACATGTGGTGCAGGACGCCGAGCCCGTCACCCTGCACGTCGACTTAGTAAGGGAGTGACCATGAGCGAGAAAACCATGCGCGTGCAGGATTATCCGTTAGCCACCCGCTGCCCGGAGCATATCCTGACGCCCACCGGCAAACCATTGACCGACATCACCCTCGAGAAAGTGCTCTCTGGCGAGGTGGGCCCGCAGGATGTGCGGATCTCCCGGCAAACCCTTGAGTACCAGGCGCAGATTGCCGAGCAGATGCAGCGCCATGCGGTGGCGCGCAATTTTCGCCGCGCGGCGGAGCTTATCGCCATCCCTGACGAGCGCATTCTGGCTATCTATAACGCGCTGCGCCCGTTCCGCTCCTCGCAGGCGGAGCTGCTGGCGATCGCCGACGAGCTGGAGCACACCTGGCATGCGACGGTGAATGCCGCCTTTGTCCGGGAGGCGGCGGAAGTGTATCAGCAGCGGCATAAGCTGCGTAAAGGAAGCTAAGCGGAGGTCAGCATGCCGTTAATAGCCGGGATTGATATCGGCAACGCCACCACCGAGGTGGCGCTGGCGTCCGACGACCCGCAGGCGAGGACGTTTGTTGCCAGCGGGATCGTCGCGACGACGGGCATGAAAGGGACGCGGGACAATATCGCCGGGACCCTCGCCGCGCTGGAGCAGGCTCTGGCGAAAACGCCATGGTCAATGCGCGATGTGTCTCGCATCTATCTTAACGAAGCCGCGCCGGTCATTGGCGATGTGGCGATGGAGACCATCACCGAGACCATTATCACCGAGTCAACCATGATCGGTCATAACCCGCAGACCCCGGGCGGGGTGGGCGTCGGCGTGGGGACGACCATCGCCCTCGGCCGGCTGGCGACGCTGCCGGCGGCGCAGTATGCCGAGGGGTGGATCGCGCTGATTGACGACGCTGTCGATTTCCTTGACGCCGTGTGGTGGCTCAATGAGGCGATCGACCGCGGGATCAACGTGGTGGCGGCGATCCTCAAAAAGGACGACGGCGTGCTGGTGAACAACCGCCTGCGCAAAACCCTGCCGGTGGTGGATGAAGTGACGCTCCTGGAGCACGTGCCCGAGGGGGTGATGGCGGCGGTGGAGGTGGCCGCGCCGGGGCAGGTGGTGCGGATCCTGTCGAATCCCTACGGCATCGCCACCTTCTTTGGGCTGAGCCCGGAGGAGACCCAGGCCATCGTCCCCATCGCCCGCGCGCTGATTGGCAACCGCTCAGCGGTGGTGCTCAAGACTCCCCAGGGCGACGTGCAGTCGCGAGTGATCCCGGCGGGCAAGATCTACATCAGCGGCGAAAAGCGCCGTGGAGAAGCCGATGTCGCCGAGGGCGCGGAGGCGATCATGCAGGCGATAAGCGCCTGCGCTCCGGTACGCGACATCCGCGGCGAACCGGGCACCCACGCCGGCGGCATGCTCGAGCGGGTGCGCAAGGTGATGGCGTCCCTGACCGGCCATGAGATGAGCGCGATCTACATCCAGGATCTGCTGGCGGTGGATACATTTGTTCCGCGCAAGGTGCAGGGCGGGATGGCTGGGGAGTGCGCCATGGAGAATGCCGTCGGGATAGCGGCGATGGTGAAATCGGATCGTCTGCAGATGCAGGTTATCGCCCGTGAGCTGAGCGCCCGACTCCAGACTGAGGTGGTCGTGGGCGGCGTGGAAGCCAACATGGCCATCGCCGGGGCGTTAACCACGCCGGGCTGTGCGGCGCCGCTGGCGATCCTCGACCTCGGCGCCGGTTCGACGGATGCGGCGATCGTCAGCGCGGAGGGGCAGATCGCCGCGGTGCATCTCGCCGGGGCGGGAAATATGGTCAGCCTGCTGATTAAAACCGAGCTGGGTCTCGAGGATCTTTCGCAGGCGGAAGCGATAAAAAAATACCCGCTGGCCAAAGTGGAAAGCCTGTTCAGTATCCGCCACGAGAATGGCGCAGTGGAGTTCTTCCGGGAAGCCCTCAGCCCGGCGGTGTTCGCCAAAGTGGTGTACATCAAGGAGGGCGAACTGGTGCCGATCGATAACGCCAGCCCGCTGGAAAAAATTCGTCTTGTGCGCCGCCAGGCGAAGGAGAAAGTGTTTGTTACCAACTGCCTGCGCGCGCTGCGCCAGGTCTCCCCCGGCGGTTCCATTCGCGATATCGCCTTTGTGGTGCTGGTGGGCGGCTCATCGCTGGATTTTGAGATCCCGCAGCTGATCACCGACGCCCTGTCGCACTACGGCGTGGTCGCCGGGCAGGGCAACATTCGGGGAACAGAAGGGCCGCGCAATGCGGTCGCCACCGGGCTGGTGCTGGCCGGTCATGCCGATTAAGCCGGCGCTCGCGCCAGCCTCTCTCTATAACGTGCTATTTCAGGATGCCAATGATGAACCAGACTTCTAGCTTAACCGGGCAGTGCGTGGCCGAGTTTCTTGGCACCGGACTGCTCATTTTCTTCGGCGCGGGCTGTGTCGCTGCGCTGCGGGTCGCCGGAGCCAGCTTTGGCCAGTGGGAAATCAGTATTATCTGGGGCCTCGGCGTCGCCATGGCCATCTATCTGACGGCTGGCGTCTCCGGCGCGCACCTTAATCCGGCCGTCACTATTGCCCTGTGGCTGTTCGCCTGTTTTGAACGCCGTAAAGTACTGCCGTTTATTGTCGCCCAGACGGCCGGGGCATTCTGCGCCGCCGCCCTGGTGTACGGGCTCTATCGTCAGCTGTTTCTTGATCTTGAACAGAGCCAGCATATCGTTCGCGGTACCGTCGCCAGCCTTAACCTGGCCGGGGTCTTTTCCACCTACCCGCATCCGCATATCACCTTTTGGCAGGCGTTTGCCGTAGAGACCACCATCACGGCGATCCTGATGGCGATGATCATGGCTCTGACCGACGACGGCAATGGCATCCCGCGCGGGCCGCTGGCGCCGTTGCTGATTGGCTTGCTGATCGCCGTGATCGGCGCGTCGATGGGGCCGCTAACCGGCTTTGCGCTGAATCCGGCGCGTGATTTTGGCCCTAAACTGTTTACCAGTCTGGCCGGCTGGGGCGCGATCGCCTTTACCGGCGGGCAGCCGATACCCTACTTTTGGGTGCCGCTGCTGGCGCCGGTGGTGGGGGCGATTATGGGGGCGTTTTTATACCGCAAGCTTATCGGCCACCATCTGCCGTGCGAATGCGCTAGCGATGAGTGAGACGGGGCGCGCCGCATCACGGCGGGCAACGAGGTTAACTTCCCCCGGCGAGTCGCCGGGGAACAGGGTTATTTCTTGATGACCGCATTGAGTTCGCCGAGTTTGGCGGCGGGGTTCTTGTGGCACTGCTGCAACATTTTCGGCACCGAAACGGTCTCGACTTCATGCCAGTCGACGTAGTCGCCGCCGCTGAAGTCGGTGTTGCGGTTCACCACCCAGAAGGCCACCGGGGTCATGCTTTTTGGGTTCATATCCATAAACTCCTGACAGGTCATATTCTGCGGTGTGGTTTCCAGAACCGCGAACGCCGGGCTGGTCATCAGACAGAATGTGGTGGCCGCTACGGTCAGTACGAGTGCTTTAGGCAAATTCATTTTCTTCTCCAGTGACAAAATAGGGCTTAAGCCTGGGCGTGCTTCATTTTATTGCGCAGGACCAGCAAGCCGATGGCGCTAAATATCATTTCAACGCCGATAAAGGCGGTAATAAATATCCAGCTTTGCTGCGGATTCATGGCCAGCCACAGGCAGGCGATAAGTAAATCCAACAGGCCGATAAAAATATTCCAGCCGGCGCCGCTTTGTTTTCGGGTTTGACATCCGTTGACGATGCGGGAAATACCGCCGAGAACAAATAAAAAGCCGAATAAGAGGGCCAGGCTGCTCATGCCGTTAAGAGGATTAACGACAAAGCTCAGGCCGAGCACGATCCAGGCGATGGCGAAGATCAGCGCTACCAGGCGTGATTTCCTGTGCTGCTGGCGGAAGACGATCAGGCTATAAAGTGAGTAGAAGCCGCAGATCATCAACAACATGCCGGTCACCGTGGCGAGATACCAGCCGGCGACCAGCGGCCAGGCCAGGCAACAGGCCCCGCAGATAAACAGCAGCGCGGCCATCAAGCCGGCATGCCGTTTATATCGAATGAAGACGCGTGGGTTAAACGCATTTAAGGTGTAATAGCTAAACATAAACATAATTGCTCCGCAGATCCCGGTTGCCGGCCTGACGCTGAATAAAATGCGTCATGCTTTATTCAGCGGGCCAAAAGAAAGGTCTGAGGAAAATAGTAGGCCGCGCTATCGGCAGGCGTAAATAAGAGCGCTGAGGTGACTTTATACGCCTTGTCTGACAGCTGTCAGACAAGGCCCGCAATATTCCTTCCGGGCTCTGATTCTCAATGCCCATGATATTTTTTAAGCTGGCTGCGTTTGGTGATGCTTACCGATTTTAATCAGGAGTTAACGATGAAAAAAGTCATTCTGGCGAGCCTGCTGGCAACCATGATGGGTACCTCTCCGGTGTGGGCAGCAGATAGCGCGACGGCAGCGCCAGCCGCGGCAGCCACAGCGCAGGTGCAGAAAGAAGCCGCCGATGTGCTGCAGGTGGCGGTGCAGGGCGCGAACGCGATGCGCGACGTCCAGTTCGCCCGTCTGGCGCTGTTCCATGGCCAGCCGGATAGCGCGAAAAAACTGACTGACGACGCCGCCGCGCTGCTGGCCGCCGATGACGCCAGCTGGGCGAAGTTTGTGAAAACCGATGCTAAAGCCAAAATGATCGCCGATCGCTATGTGGTCATTAACGCCTCTATCGCTCTGTCTGAAGACTATGTAGCCACGCCGGAAAAAGAGAGTGCCATTAAATCCGCTAACGAAAAACTGGCGAAAGGCGATCAGAAAGGGGCTATCGATACCCTCCGTCTGGCCGGTATTGGCGTAATTGAGAACCAGTATCTGATGCCGCTCAACCAGACCCGTAAGGCGGTGGCGCAGGCGCAAGACTTGCTGAAAGCTGGAAAATATTACGAAGCGAATCTGGTGCTGAAAGGCGCTGAAGAGGGCATCGTGGTGGACAGTGAGATGCTGGTGGCAGGCAACTGATACCTGTTCCACCCTGAGAGAGCGCAGAGGAAGAAACTGACAAGGATGTCCCCTTAACGGCCGGGCAGGCGGACTGCCCGACCGGAACGGCTAGCGGCCGATCAGGGCGTCGATTTCGCCATCGATCTCGCGCATGACGCCGGTGATGCGCTGTACCACCTCCAGACAGCTTGCCGGCGTTAGCGAGTCAGGCCGCTTCGCCTCAAAAGGGGCGCACAGCGCTTGCAGCGCAGTAATCCCCAGAATTTGCGCTGAACCGTGCAGACGGTGCAGCGCTCGCAGAAAGATCTGCGGCTCATGCCGGGCGATTGCCTGTCCGGCAGCCTGTAAATCCGCGGCCGACGCATCGCGGAACGTCTCCAGCATCTCAGTCATCAGCGCCTGGTCTCCCCCGGTATTTTCGGTCAGCACGCTGAGCCGCAGGTGTCGGGCGACGTTTGGCGATGCGTGGCCCACCGCTAAACGGCTCAGCTCGTGGCTCAGCGTCTGAACCGACACTGGCTTAAACAGACACATATTCATGCCGCTGGCCAGACAGGCCTCCCGCGACTGCGGCAGCGCGCTGGCGGTCACCCCCCAAATCATCAGGTCCGGGTAGCGCCGACGTAGCGACGCCGCCAGCGTCAGGCCATCTTTCTTCGGCATATTGAGGTCCGTGATCAGCAGATCGTAATGTTTGCCAGCGAGCTTATTCTCCGCCTCTTCACCGTCGCAGGCTTCATCGACGCTATAGCCGATAGTGCTGAGCTGGCGCTTGAGCAGCAGCCGGTTGGTGGGATGGTCGTCGGCTATCAATATCGACAGCCCGGGCAAGGCCTGCTGCCTGGCCGGCAACGCCTTCGGCGCGCGAACGGCGCAGCGACTCACCTTGACTGGCAGGGTGATGGTGAAGGTGGTCCCCACGCCAGGATGGCTAACCATCTCCAGTCGGCCCTGCATGAGTGCGACCAGCTCCTGGCAAATGACCAGACCCAGGCCGGAACCGGTCTGTTTGCGCCCCTGGCGCGCCTGCGCATAACGGTGAAAGAGAGTGGTCTGCTCTTCTTCACCGATCCCGCAGCCGCTGTCGCTAATGATGAGGGTCAGCTCCCCCTGCGTCTCATCCGCTTGCGTCAGCCGGCAGTCGACCTGAATCGCGCCCTCGGTGGTAAACTTCAGCGCATTGCCGATGAGATTATTGAGGATTTGCCGCAGCGCCTGCGGGTCGATCCACAGCATGGTCCCCTCCTGTAGCGCGTTATGGTCGTGGAGCGCGATCCCCTTTTGCTGCGCCAGCGCGCCGAAGGTGTGACACTGCTGCGACACGACCTGTGCGACATCGCTCCACTGCGGGGTGATCTGGTATTTTCCCGACTCAATCTTGTCGATATCGAGAATATTACCGATCAGCCCCAGCAGGGTTTGCGCCGTCGACCCCGCCAGCTCGATCGCCTCTTTACGCTGACCGACGTTCAGCTCCGGTTTCGCCAGCAGTTCCAGAAAGCCGACGATGGCGCTCACCGGCGTGCGCAGCTCGTGGCTCATGCTGGCCAGAAAGCGACTCTTGGCTTTTGTCGCCTGAATCGCTTTGTCTTTTTCCCGCTCCAGGGCGCAGGAGAGGGCCTCCTTCTGCGCCAGCTCCTCCTCCAGCCGCTGCTGAGAGTCTTTACGTTTGCGCACTTCCCGGCACAGGGAGAGTCCCCACCCGAGGCTGATGGCGATCAGCACCAGTGCGAAGGCGATCAGCTGGTAAAACTGGCGGCTGTACTGGCTCCAGTTCTCTATTTGCTGGCTGGAAATTTTCGACCACTTCTCGGTCATCTGCAGAATATCCCGCGGCGGAATGGCCTGCAGCGCTTTGCTGAGGATGGCGGCCAGCACCGGCTCATCGCGCGGGATCGCCAGCCGAATGGCGGCGACCGGGAGTCCGTCGATGCGGGCGTAGTGCAGACCCTGTGGATAATAGTGGTCGATCATATAGCGGGCGGAAAGCTCCGACGCTACCGCGGCATCCACCTCGCCTTCCTCCACCATCTTCATCGCGACGCCAACGTTATCCGTCTCCACCCAGTCAACCTGTGGAAAGCGCGCTTTCAGGTCGTGGGCGGCGATTGGCCCCACTGGCAGGGCGATCCGCGCCGGGCGGGCCAGCAGATGTGGGTCGGGGGCGCTGCCGCGGGCGACCAGCACAAAAGCCACGTTAATCAGCGGGTCGCTGAGGGTGACGTAGGCCTGCGGTTGTGGGGTCAGGGTCGCGGCGGGCATGATCGCCCAGTCCTCTTTTTCCATCCGCTTTGCCAGATCCTGACGGTTGCGCACCAGGATGGGGTCAAACTGCAGCCCGGTCTGTAGCGAGAAAATATTCAGCATATCGGCCATAATGCCGCGCAGCTCGTCCTCGTCATCCACCAGAGTAAAAGGCGGAAAGTAGGGGTTGACCAGCAGGCGGACGCGACGATGCTTCTGTAGCCAGCGCTGCTCTTCGGCGCTAAAGGACAGCGGCGTATTGAGAAATGACAGATCGCCGCGGTTGAGCCAGTTTTGCATGATCCGCATCGCGGTATCGCTGTCGATAGCGTGGATAAAACGGTCAAGGAGCTGGTGCAGCGCCGGTCGATCCTCGCGGGTGACAAAGCGGTTGTGCTGCTCCTGCTGACGAAAATAGTGTGCGATGACCAGCGATTGCGAGAAATATTTCGAGATGCAGTGGCCGGTGGTGATGTTATTGCCGATGAAATACTGATTCTCGCCGCTGACCACCGAGGCGAGAGCCTGATAGTCGCTATCGTAAAGGGTGATTTTGGCGTTGGGAAACGCCTGCTGAATGATATCGAAAAAGGCGCAATCGCGGGTGCAGGCCAGCGTGACGCGGCGGTCGGTGGTCAGCGGCGGCAGGGGGGATTTTAGCGAGGTGACCAGCGTCGGCCAGGTTTTGATCAGCGGTGCGGTGTGCGTCAGTCCCGGGGCGAGCGCATCCCGGTGCGCCACCTGAGTGAGCAGGGTATCCACCTGGCGGTCGGCCAGGGCGGCCAGCGCCTGCTGCTCGGTGTCATATTGGCGGATAACCACCTTCAACCCGAGGCTGTGCGCCATTAGCGCCAGATAGTCGGCGTTAATTCCCTGATAGCTCTCCTCGTCGCTGTCGTAGACGATAGGCGTCATCTCAGGCAGCCAGGTGCCGACGGTCAGCGTCGGCCGGGCGGCCAGCCAGACCTTTTCCGTATCGTTAAGCGGAATGTCGATTGCCGCAATGTGGGCATGGCTTTTCAGCTCCAGTTGCTTCATGGCAAACGCGGCGGGGGAGTGGCTTAGCGCTAGTCCGACAATCAGGGATAAAATAAGACGAACGACCATGGCATCACCCTATTTTATTGCGTTGCGCAAAGTCATAAAGCTCAAGCAGGGAGCTGCAGCCTAATTTATCCATCAGACGGACCTTATAGGTGCTGACCGTCTTATTGCTGATATTCATTTTGCTGCCGATGGTGGTGTAGTCGACGCCGCTGAGGATATAGCGGAAGACTTTCATCTCCTGCGTTGACAGCGTATCCAGCCGGTCCTGATCGGTGATGCCGTGGGTGCAGAAGCGCTCCAGTGAAAAGGGGAAATAGCTGTAGCCATTATTGGCCGCCTCGATCGCGGCGAGGATATTATTCATTCCCTCTTTTTTACTCACAAAACCATTGGCCCCGCAGTCGGCGCTGCGTTTGCCGTAGAACCGTTCATTTTTGGCGGAAATGACGATAATTTTTCCCTGGTAGCGGCGTTTGCGCAGCTGCTCAAGAACGTCGATGCCGCTGAGCTCCGGAATATCGACGTCAACGATCAGCAAGTCAGGCTGCATCGTTTCGGCGGCCTGCACCGCATGAGCGCCGCTGTCGAGCTCTGCCGCGACGGTAATACCGTTGGTATCGAGTAGGTTACGAATGGCGATACGTGCCAATGGATGATCGTCAATGATTATCGCATTCATGGGGGCGTAAATCCTGATATGAAAAAGAAGGGCGATGTCTGGTGCAGGTGCGGCGGGGGTTATTTTTATCGATGCCGTAATAAGGCGCAATTGTAACACAAATCGTTTTCGCCCGGGGAAGATATTCTGGGCGAACCCTTCGCTGAATATATTTGCATATCTGGATGACAGCTGTAGGAACAGGCGTTCGCTTACTTCAGCGCTGTCTGGTATTAAAAAAAATGCAAACGATTAATCTGCTCTTTTTAAGGTGAGTTGCCGGGAATATCGTCCGGTGACAACTGGCAGGTAAAATAATAACAATGGCAAAAGTGAAGCTCGCCCTTTGGCAAAAATGGGTTTGGAAACGTCTAATGGCAGGAATAATACTCGTGGCAATGAGTAGCGCCGCGGTGGGAAAGGACGCCTCGCCCGCAGAGGCGCGGACGCGCGATATGATGCGCTGTCAGGATTATCTGCAGCTGGATCCGCGCACCTGGACACCGATGGTGATCTGGCTGATGAACGATCCTTTTTCCCTGCAGCCGCCGGAGTGGACCGACTTCCATGAAGCCGAGCTGGTGCTGACGCCGATCCTCACCGAAATCTGCCGTCAGGAGCCAGATGCCTGGCTGACTTCGCTGCGTGAACGGCTCAATTCCTACCAGCAGGTGCGGTCGCTAAATTAAGCGACCGCGATAAAGCGGCAGAAAAAGTGACTAAATGTGCAGTTAGCAGCCCATTCCTGCGCCGGGGATCGGCAGCGGTCCGCTTTTTGCGACAGGGCGTCGCAGGCCTTGCTCGCTGGCGTCGGGTTGGCGCCGGCGCAGATGGTATCCAGAGGCGCTGTCATCTGCGCGCTTTCACATTTATTTCCCGGCGGCAGAAAAATTCAGCGTTAATCCAACGCCGACCTCGTTAATTTTGATAAAACGCGCCAGGCTAACCTTCGCCGCAAGATCGGTACAATGGCATGGATAGACGGAGCCCGGGGACAATGCTTTAAGGTAATCCCCTGTCTGTGTGAGGCGATCTTCATCAGCATTTTGCAAATGGAACCCGCCAATGACCGAAACAATGTGATGTTCTCCGGTAACCTGTTTCGCATATTCAATAATGTTAGCTATTCCCGCGTGAGAACAGCCTGTGACTACCACCAGTCCATCTTCTGTCTTTATTGCCAGCGCAGAATCATCCATAACGTAATCATCAGTGATTTCGCCTTTCTCATCCACCGTTTGGCCTACCGGTGTCAGCATCTCGAATTTATTGTCCCTTGGTATTTGACCAAGGAAGATGATGTTTTCAGTGAGTGGATAAGGTTTTTGGCTGCAAACTTTGTTGAAGAAGAGATCATTTTTATCGAATCTGTAGTTTATCCCTATAGATTTTTCATCAAAATACTTTGGGCTTAATGCATCTGGATGGCAGATTAAGTTTATCTTTTTCTCGGGAGTGAAGTTGAGTCGATCATAATATTGGATTAAATGATTGAGTCCCCAGGTATGATCGTTATGGCCATGGGATAACACGATACTATCGATACTGGTCAAATCTATTTTCAACGTTTGCGCATTTTGCAGGAAAACATCTGAATATCCCGTATCGAAAAGAATTTTTTGACCATCATACTCAATCAGATAAGACACACCAGGTTCACCGATAAGGTACCTGTCAATGAATGTATTATTATCAACCAGAACCGTTAATTGCATCAATAAATCCTCGATGTGGCGCCAACAATATAAAAAACGACATCTTTCTATTCTGGACTGGTGTTATGCCACAGTCATTGCGGATAAGCAATTCACCAACATTTGTCATGCATGCCAGGGCTGACCAGATGCCGCCGGGAAAAAGGATGAGCTTAACTAAAAAATTTGCATAGTGCCGTTTCTCGCTTGCGTTAGCCATGTATGCAATCGCGGCCATGCTCATCGCAAGGGAGACGGTAGTTATGCAATCGCTGTTTTTTATCCCTGACAACACAACCGGTCTATGGGGATACCGATATCGCGCCACGCCCTGATGGTCAACCAATCGAACGCTACCGTAAAGTCGGGCCGTTCGACATGAACGATCCTGAGGGCTGCAGGGATAGGAATGCGCAGTTGCCCACATCGCTGACCTGACTTGAGAAACGTCGTATCCAGTAGCGTTGCTAATATTGATATATCTTATTTCTATTTGTTATTAACGAATCATTGACAGCCTTTAGCTGAACTGATTCAGCTAACGGCTCGCAGGATAATATTTTGTAAAAATTATGTGATTAAAATTTAAAGGTTTGTAGTCAGCGCTAAAGATAGAAAGATCGTCTGGATTTTATCCGCTACCTTGAAGGGATTAATAAACCTGCGTTATAAATTAACCGCACTATTTAGAATGAAATGGAAATATCTGAATGAACAATTCAGAGAAATAGTGAAATAAATCTTATTATACTGGTAGCTTCAGGACAGGGTATGTTTATGAAGAATGGAATTATTCTATCAATCGCCGACCGTATCAAAGACGCGCTTCCCATACCAACAGACGAATTCAGGAAAAGGCTTGAAGAGGACTGTTATGTAATATGGAAATTGCCACACTTTGATGCACAAGAAATCACTCAAACCCCCGTTGTTCCCTCTTATGCTGATTATGTCGAGTCAAAAAATGCAGCGTTACATGGCGCTTATCTTTCTGCACATTTTCAGGCCGGCCTATGGCCCGTCGTCTATCAGGGCGAAAATAACGGACATCTTATAAGGCATGTCTGCCCGATGCTCCAGGCAGAAGAGAAAATAAGTTCTCAGGGGGCTAAGTATGACTTTTACCCGCATGTCGATAATCCCGATCTGTACATTACCGGCGAGACGCCGTCTAACAGACTTGGCGGCTGTCCTGACACTCTGAGTTTGTTGTGTCTCAGGAAAGAGGAAGGCGTTCACACCAGTCTGTTAAAACTGGATCAGATTCTGAAGGGGCTTTCTGATAAGGATATCGCTATTCTTGCCAGCCCCGCCTTCAGGATTAAACGGCCAGCCAGCTTTACAGAGGGATCCAGTATTGAGAAGGTGCCGATTATTGTGAGCGACAACGGTGTCTGGTATTCACGATTTGACTGGCACAATACTCAAGGTATGACTCTCGAAGCCGAAGCCGCGCTGGAAAAAATGCGATTTATCACCCTGGAACATGACCTGTGGTTCAATGTTCCGCTGGAGCCAGGCTATTCAGTGACTTTTTTAAACCAAAGAACAATGCATACCAGAAATGCTTTTGAACCTCGTTTTGATGGCACGGACAGGTGGTTATTGCGGGTTTTTGCTATGAAACACAGACCAACTGATACGCAGCTTGTCGATTCTTCACTTTGTCTCCACCACCTGCGCACACTATAACGGAACAAAAAATGTCAGATTTAGTTAATCACTCAATGTTCATTGAGGGAAGCGTTATTGCTCATTACCTTATTCTCGGGGTGATCCTGCTGGTTATTGCATCATTTATCGCGGGCTATATTGATGCGATTGCGGGCGGTGCTGGACTCGTGTTAATTCCAGCCTTTATCCTGACAGGGCTACCACCTCAGCTTGCGCTGGGACAGGAAAAACTGGTCAGTACTATAGGCACCATCGCTGCCATTAAGAACTTTGTTAAAAATAAGTCTGTTATCTGGCGCGTTATCCCTGCGGGATTAATTTCTGCCCTGGCGGGAGCCTATGTGGGCGCGAAGGTGATATTACTTTTGCCTGTGGAGACCTTATCGATCGTCATTGTGGTGCTATTACCCGTTGGTTTACTCGCAGCAACGATTAAGGGAAAAATTAAAGAGTCCGCTGACGACTCTGCCAGGACTAACTTTCTGGCAATCTTTGTAGTGTGTTTTATCGTGGGTTTTTATGATGGTTTTTTTGGCCCTGGGACCGGTAGCCTTTTCATCATTGCCTTAACGGTTATTAATAAGTTTGGACTGCTGCAGGCATCCGCGACCAGCAAAATCTTTAATTTTGCATCCAATATAGGGGCGTTTGTTGCCTTTGCGATTGCCGGTAAGATGGCTTATTTAATCGGTATTCCGATGATTATTGCCAGCCTGGCTGGTAATCATATTGGCAGTCTGCATGCCATTAAAACCAATGGTGAAATTATCCGCAAAGTTCTGTTTGTCACCGTGGGTGCCATGATGGTGACGCTTTCAGTAAAATATTTTACAGGAGTATGAAATGGCAATGGGCAATGAAAATATCGTCGTGCGGCTGGCGCAAGACTCAGATATTCCAGAGGTGAAACAACTGCTGGAGCGCTATCACGCAAAAAATCTTGCGGGAGAGCAGCGGGCGAATGGATTTGTCACCACCGATATGACGGAGCAGCAGTTAAATGAACTGCGTTCAGCCGAAAGTGGTGTGGTGATTGCGGTTGATAGTACATGCGGCAAGGTCATTGGCCTGTTGCTTGGTGGATCGTGGGAATTTCTCAGCCCTTGGCCCATGTTTAAATACATGGCAAGTATTCTCAATGAATATCACTACCAGGGAAAAAATCTGGATGCGGTTAGCTCATACCAGTATGGCCCCATCTGTGTCGCAGAAGAGTATCGTGGCCAGGGCGTAGGCGAGATGCTGCTTGAGTATCAACGCAAGGTGTTTGCACCGCGTTATCCCGTCATCGTTACCTTTGTCAATGTGCTGAACCCGCGCTCGTATGCATTTCATACCCGCAACCAGTTTGAGGACGTCGGTTTCTTTCACTTCAATGGCAATAAGTACCACATGATGGCGTTACCGACCTCCTGAGAGGTGGGCTGATACATTGCGGCAGACCCGGCGGGCGTCTTCGGCGCCTGCCGGCATAAGCGAAGGTCCGGGTTTGGCCGGTGGCTAACCGATCTTTGCTCTTTTCAGGGGCGTCTGGAAAAGGAAAAGGGCCTACGTTTTCACGTAAGCCCTTGATATCTGGTGGCCCCTGTTGGGTTTGAACCAACGACCAAGCGATTATGAGTCGCCTGCTCTAACCACTGAGCTAAGGGGCCGTGGCGAGGGATTATAAAGTAACTGACGGTTGCAATCCAGCGTAAAGCGCGCAGCTGCTGTTTTTATAAACAATGCATTTTCAATCCTTTATAATCATGTTTTAGCCATACAGCCGGAGAAAACATGATTAGCGATATCCTTGCGCCGGGCCTGCGCGTTGTCTTTTGCGGTATCAACCCGGGGAAGTCCTCCGCCCATACCGGCTTTCATTTTGCCCATCCTGGCAATCGCTTCTGGAAGGTCATCCATCAGGCCGGGTTTACCGACCGACAGCTCAGGCCGGAAGAGGAGCTGCAGCTGCTGGATACGCGCTGCGGCATCACCATGCTGGTTGAGCGTCCGACGGTGCAGGCCAGCGAGGTCGCCCTGCAGGAGCTGCGCAGCGGCGGCCGTGAGCTGGTGAGGAAGATTGAGGAGTATCAGCCGCAGGCGCTGGCGGTGCTCGGCAAGCAGGCCTTCGAGCTGGCCTTTAACCAGCGCGGCGCGAAGTGGGGGAAACAGGCCATGACCATCGGCACGACCCAGGTGTGGGTGCTGCCCAATCCCAGCGGCTTAAATCGGGCGACGCTCGATAAGCTGGTGGCGGCCTATCGTGAACTGGATGATGCCCTGGCGACCCGCGGCCAGTAGCGGAGAGGGGCGACTTTCCCCGGATGGCCACCTGAACGCCATAAAAAAAGCTCCCCGCAGGGAGCTTTTTAACAGGCTGGCGACGATTAATCGTCGAGGAAGCTACGCAGCACTTCAGAACGGCTCGGGTGGCGCAGTTTACGCAGCGCCTTCGCTTCGATCTGACGGATACGTTCGCGAGTAACGTCGAACTGTTTACCTACTTCTTCCAGCGTGTGGTCGGTGTTCATGTCGATACCGAAACGCATACGCAGGACTTTCGCTTCACGAGCGGTGAGGCCGGCCAGCACGTCGTGCGTTGCCGCGCGCAGGCTCTCGGTGGTCGCGGAATCCAGCGGCAGCTCGAGGGTGGTATCCTCGATGAAATCCCCCAGATGCGAATCTTCATCGTCGCCGATCGGCGTTTCCATGGAGATAGGCTCTTTGGCGATCTTCAGCACTTTACGGATCTTGTCTTCCGGCATCAGCATGCGCTCAGCCAGCTCTTCCGGAGTCGGTTCACGGCCCATCTCCTGCAGCATCTGACGGGAGATACGGTTGAGCTTGTTGATGGTCTCAATCATATGCACCGGAATACGGATAGTGCGCGCCTGATCCGCGATAGAGCGGGTAATGGCCTGACGGATCCACCAGGTGGCGTAGGTCGAGAACTTATAGCCGCGACGGTATTCGAACTTATCAACCGCTTTCATCAGACCGATGTTGCCTTCCTGAATCAGGTCGAGGAACTGCAGACCGCGGTTGGTGTATTTCTTGGCGATCGAGATAACCAGACGCAGGTTCGCTTCCACCATCTCTTTCTTCGCCCGGCGGGCTTTCGCTTCACCGATGGACATGCGACGGTTGATATCCTTCACCTGCTCGATGGTCAGGCCGGTCTCTTCTTCGATCTGCTGCAGCTTCTGCAGGCCGCGCTGCACGTCTTCTTTCACTTCCAGCAGCTTCTCGGACCACGGCTTGTTCATCGCCACCGCGGCGTTGAACCAGGTTTCGCTGGTTTCGTTGCCGGTGAACAGGGTGATGAAGTTTTTCTTCGGCATTTTGCACTGCTCAACGCACAGCTTCATGATGATACGTTCCTGAGTACGAACGCGATCCATCATGCTGCGCATGCTGTTGACCAGGTAATCGAACTGCTTCGGCACCAGGCGGAACTGCTTGAAGACTTCGGACAGCTTCAGGATCTCTTCCTGGGCGGCGGCATGGCTACGACCTTTGGCTTTGATGGTGTCGCGCGTCAGCTCGTATTGGGTACGCAGCTCGGCGAACTTCTCACGGGCCAGCTCAGGGTCGATGCTGTTGTCGTCATCGCTGTTGTCGTCGGCGTCTTCATCTTCGTCTTCGTCTTCGTCGTCATCCATCTCTTCCTGAGACAGCTCGGAGCCAACGTGGGTGGCGGTCGGCGCCATATCTTCTTCGGCGTTCGGATCGACGAAACCGGTGATCAGATCGGACAGACGGGCTTCTTCCGCTTCAACGCGGTCGTACTGCTCAAGCAGGTAGGTGATCGCTTCCGGATATTCGGCAACGGAGCACTGCACCTGGTTGATGCCGTCTTCGATGCGTTTGGCGATGTCGATTTCGCCTTCACGGGTCAGCAGCTCTACGGTACCCATTTCACGCATGTACATGCGCACCGGGTCGGTCGTGCGCCCGATTTCGGATTCCACGCTGGAGAGCACCTGCGCGGCGGCTTCGGCAGCATCTTCATCCGCGGTGTTTTCGGCAAGCATCAGATCATCGGCATCCGGTGCTTCTTCCATCACCTGAATGCCCATGTCGTTGATCATTTGGATGATGTCTTCGATCTGATCGGAATCGACGATATCTTCCGGCAGATGGTCATTGACCTCGGCATAGGTCAGATAGCCTTGCTCCTTACCACGTTGGACAAGAAGCTTCAGCTGTGACTGCGGGTTTTGCTCCATAAGACGGTATCCACACTTAATTCGTTTGATTGGTGTCGGCAGGCGGGCTGTCGACATTTAAAGCGAGGGCGTACTTATATTATTGCCGCTGCGCCTCTGCGCGGCTGTCGGGGGCTTCCCGATCGATACTCGGCACTTAAGCCGTTAAATACGGTGTCCTTCACGTTGCTCTGCGTTCTGCTGCTGCATCAATGCAACGTGAATGACTGAGTCTGTCATTTATTTCTTCGCCAGCTCCTGGCTGATGGTCCAGAGCTCCCGGCGTTCCTCACTGCTTAAACCGTGTGTGCGATCGCGAGCTATCAACTCTTCCTGTCGCAGTTCCAGCAGTGAATCAAACATATGGTTGAGCGAGTCGGTGAAGGTTTGTTCAGCGATATCTTTATCTGCTATATCGTCCCACATCGACAGTTTTTCAAGGGTTGCGGCCTCTTTTGTGCCGCGATATTGCTCTAAAAGTTGCCCGGTTGTCAGACCAGGCTGCGCCAGACAGCTTTTCACCAGCTCGCCGAACAGGCTCAGCCCCGGCATTTTGCGCGAGTCCAGCCCTTCCAGCGGTGGGACTAACGGCGCCAGATCCGGGTTTTGCACCAGCAGTCCTATCAGTATACGCATGGTCGTGCGTTTTAGCTGTGGTGCGGGGCGCGGCGCGCCATTTTCCGCCTGTTTTGGCATTAAACGTTCAAGCTGGGCGTCATCTAAAATGCCCAGCTTGTTGCCCAGCTCCTGACGCAAATAGATGCGCAGGGTTTCGCCCGGCACCTGGGTTATCAGCGGCAGCGCCAGCGTGCTCAGCTGCGCGCGCCCGTCCGGCGTGCTGAGGTCGACCTGCGGCAGCAGGCTGTTAAACAAGAACGTGGAGAGCGGCTGAGCCTGCTCCATCCGCGCCTCGAACGCCGCTTTGCCCTCTTTACGCACCAGCGTATCCGGGTCTTCGCCGTCAGGCAGAAACATAAAGCGCAGCTGGCGACCATCGGTCATGTACGGCAGCGCCGTCTCCAGCGCGCGCCAGGCGGCATCGCGGCCGGCCCGGTCGCCGTCGTAGCAGCAGATGACGTTATTGGTCACCCGGAACAGCAGCTGGATATGGTCGGCCGTGGTCGAGGTACCCAGCGAGGCGACAGCATAGTTGATGTCGTACTGCGCCAGCGCCACGACGTCCATATAGCCTTCGACAACCAGCAACCGCGGTGGTTCGGGGTTGTCCTGCTGCGCTTCATACAGGCCATACAGCTGACGGCCTTTATGGAATATGTCGGTTTCCGGGGAGTTGAGATACTTCGGCAGGGCATCGCCCAGCACCCGTCCGCCAAACCCAATCACCCGGCCTCGCTTATCGCGGATGGGAAACATTACCCGTTCGCGGAAGCGATCGTAACTGCGTCCCTGATCGTTGGTGACCAGCATGCCGGCATCAATAAGCGACTGGCGGTTTTCCTGATTGCCGCCAAAACGTTTTAAAACGTTATCCCAACCTGGGGGAGCATAGCCGATGGCAAAGCGCGTAATCACCTCGCTGCTTAACCCCCGTTTTGCCAGGTACTGGCGCGCAGGGTCGGCGGCGGGCTGCATCAGAGACTGTTGATAAAACGTATTCAGACCATCCAGTAACTGGTAGAGGTTCTGCCGTTGATGGCGCTCTATCTGGCTGGGTCCGTTGCCTGCTTCATAAGGCACTTCGAGGTTGTGCATGGCGGCCAGCTCTTCGACCGTTTCCACGAACTCGAGCTTGTCGTAGTTCATCAGGAAATCGATAGCATTGCCGTGCGCCCCGCAGCCGAAGCAGTGGTAAAACTGTTTTTCACCGTTGACGGTGAAAGAGGGGGTTTTTTCGTTATGGAACGGACAGCACGCGTGAAAATTTTTGCCCTGCTTTTTCAGCTTTACCCGCGCATCGATCAGATCGACGATGTCGGTTCTGGCAAGCAGATCGCTAATAAATACACGTGGAATTCGTCCAGCCATAAGCCCCGTTATTTCTGATGACTATAAACGAAAATAAGCCGCGCATTCCTTTCGGAAGCACGGCCTTACAACTACAACTCGGTCTGAATTGAGAGCGTCGCTCTCAACAGATTAGTACAGACGAGTACGGCGTGCGTTTTCGCGAGCCAGTTTCTTCGCGTGACGTTTCACTGCAGAAGCTTTAGCGCGCTTACGTTCGGTAGTCGGTTTTTCATAGAACTCACGACGACGAACTTCCGCCAGAACACCTGCTTTTTCGCAGGAACGCTTGAAGCGACGCAGAGCTACGTCGAACGGCTCGTTTTCACGTACTTTAATTACCGGCATGTGCCTCTCACCTTTGATTAATTCGGTTTGCCGCTGGCCGCAATGCCAGCTTATTTCAAAATGGTGCGGAATTTTACTGCAACTACTGCTGCTTTGTAAAGCACCGGCGCCTTTTTTGAAAGGGACTTTTATAAGGGTGAGGAGTATACACGAAGAGAGCACCAGGGGTGAGCAAAGTTTTACATCGCCGGTCATTGGACCTACACTGCGCGGTATTGAAGCGAGGTAAAACAACTCATGCGTGTACTGGGCATTGAAACATCCTGCGATGAAACCGGCATCGCGATTTATGACGACCAGCAAGGTCTGTTAGCCAACCAACTGTATAGTCAGGTGAAACTGCATGCGGACTACGGCGGCGTGGTGCCGGAGCTGGCATCGCGCGACCACGTGCGCAAAACGGTGCCGCTTATCCAGGCGGCGCTGAAAGAGGCCGGTCTGACGGCGAAAGATATCGATGCCGTCGCCTATACGGCGGGTCCTGGCCTGGTGGGGGCGCTGCTGGTCGGCGCCACCGTGGGCCGGTCGCTGGCCTTCGCCTGGAACGTGCCGGCGATTCCGGTACACCATATGGAAGGGCACCTGCTGGCGCCGATGCTGGAAGATAACCCGCCAGCGTTCCCGTTCGTCGCGCTGCTGGTCTCCGGCGGTCATACTCAGCTGATCAGCGTCACCGGCATCGGCCAGTACGAGCTGCTGGGCGAGTCGATTGACGATGCGGCGGGCGAAGCCTTTGATAAAACCGCGAAACTGCTGGGGCTGGATTATCCCGGCGGGCCGATGCTGTCGAAAATGGCGTCCCAGGGTACTGAAGGCCGCTTCGTCTTCCCGCGTCCGATGACCGACCGTCCGGGGCTGGACTTCAGCTTCTCCGGTCTGAAAACCTTCGCCGCCAATACCATTCGCAGCAACGGCGACGATGAGCAAACCCGCGCCGACATCGCCCGCGCGTTTGAGGATGCGGTCGTCGATACGCTAATGATTAAATGTCGCCGCGCGCTGGAGCAAACCGGCTTTAAGCGTCTGGTGATGGCGGGAGGCGTGAGCGCCAACCGCACCCTGCGGGCGAAGCTGGCGGAGATGATGCAAAAACGCGGCGGCGAGGTGTTCTACGCCCGCCCTGAGTTCTGTACCGATAACGGCGCGATGATCGCCTACGCCGGCATGGTGCGTCTGCAAACCGGCGCCAAAGCCGAGCTCGGCGTGACGGTCCGCCCGCGCTGGCCGCTGGCCGAGCTGCCTGCCGCCTAAAGCGTCCTGACACAGGCCGACGTTACGTCGGCCTGCCTTCCTGACTACTCCATACTTTTACACAGCGAGCAGATGGCGCCCTGATGCTTATGCGAGTGCATCACGTCCGGGCGCTCGTACTCTTCCTCACAGCTAACGCATTGATACACGGTGGTCGAGGCGTTCCCCGCCGCGTCATAGCGCGGTTCGGCGATCCCGTCATCTCTCTGCTTAATGTAGTAGCGCCCGCGGGTGAGGATCCCCATCAGCGGGGTCATGACAAAGGCGACGACCAGCGCAATCAGCGGCGAGAACGGCGCCAGCGTCGTCCCCAGCAGGCCGAAGAAGGCGCAGATCGACAGCCCGGCGGCCAGGCCAAAGGAGACTACGCCCACCGGGTTCACGTTGTAGATCATGCCGCGACGATACTCCGGCTGCGCCGGCGCCAGCTTGAGCAAGCCTTTATTAAAGGTGATGTCGGTCGCCACCACCACGACCCAGGCGATGGCGAAGTTGGAGTAAAAGCCGAGGATCCACGACAGGGCGCTGAACATATCGCCTTCCATCAGCGCCAGGGCAATCGCCAGGTTGACCACCACAAAAATAATCCGCCCCGGATAGCGTTTGGTGGTGCGGGTCCAGGCGCTGGTCCACGCCAGCGAGCCGGAATAGGCATTGGTGACGTTAATTTTGATCTGCGAGATCACCACCAGCACCACCGCCAGCGTCAGAGCCAGCCAGCCGGGCACCAGGTTATCGAAGACGCTGACGAACTGCTGCACCGGTTCGGTATTGTGTACCGCCGGGAAACGGGTCAACAGATAGAAGCCGAGGAAAGCGCCGATAATCTGTTTGATCGCGCCTAGCACCACCCAGCCCGGGCCGGCGGAAAAGACCGCCAGCCACCAGGCTTTACGGTTCTCAGCGGTTTTAGGCGGCATAAAGCGCAGGTAATCAATTTGCTCGCCAATCTGCATGATCAGCGACAGGCATACCCCGGCGCCGAGCATGATGGCGGTGATATCCACCGTCGACGCGCTGTTTTTACCGGCGAAATGCAGGAAGCCGTCCACCAGCTGCGGATCTTTGACAATCAGCCACACCACCGGCACCACCATCAGCACCAGCCACAGCGGAGTGGTCCACACCTGCAGGCGGGTCAGGGCTTTCATGCCATAGACCACCAGCGGGAGCACCATCAGGGTGGCGATCAGATACCCCATCCACAGTGGGATCCCGAGGCCCACCAGCAGCCCCTGGGCCATGATCGAGCCTTCGAGGGCGAAGAAGATAAAGGTGAAGCCGGCAAAAATAATGCTGGTGATCACCGAGCCGAAATAGCCGAAGCCGGCGCTGCGGGTGATCAGGTCAAGGTCAATGTTGTAGCGCGCGGCGGTGATCGCCAACGGAATGCCGGTGAGGAAGATCACCAGCGCCGCCACCAGGATCGAATAGATGGCGTTGCTGGTGCCCCAGGCCATACCGATGCTGGCGCCGATGGAAAAGTCCGCCAGATAGGCGATGCCGCCCAGCGCCGTGACCGCGACGACGCCCGGTCCCCAGCGGCGGAAGCTCAGCGGGGCGTAACGTAAGGTGTAATCTTCTAAGGTTTCCCGGGAGCCGGAAGTCCGCGCGGTCGCGGGTAATTCAGGGTTGAGATCCAGTGATGACATAGTCATTCCTTAATGGTTAGGCATGACTTGAATTAGCAAACCTTATGCCATATTGCAGGGCAGGCGTGGCGGGGAGGGTGGTGCAGGGTGATAGAAGAGAGGGCAGGGGCTGCACCATCCGGACGCGCTTGCGCCCGGCTGGTGCAAAAGGCCTATTTGCCGAGCATGCCTTTGTCTTCGAGGAAGGCAATAATGGTGCTCAGGCCGTCGCCACGCTTCAGGTTGGTGAAGGTCCATGGGCGATCGCCGCGCATACGCTGGGTATCGCTCGCCATCACCTCCAGTGAAGCGCCCACATAGGGGGCAAGGTCGGTTTTATTGATCACCAGAAAATCGGATTTGGTGATCCCCGGCCCGCCTTTGCGCGGGATCTTCTCCCCTTCGGCCACGTCGATAACATAGATGGTCAGATCCGCCAGCTCCGGGCTGAAGGTGGCGCTCAGGTTATCGCCGCCGCTTTCCACGAAGATAAGGTCGAGGTTACCGAACTTTTCACTCAGCGCTTCCACCGCGGCGAGGTTCATCGAGGCATCTTCACGGATCGCCGTGTGCGGGCAGCCGCCGGTTTCCACCCCGACAATGCGTTCAGGCGCCAGCGCGCCCGCTTCAGTGAGGATGCGCTGATCTTCTTTGGTGTAGATGTCGTTGGTGACCACCGCCAGCTGCCAGGTATCGCGCATCGCTTTGCACAGCGCTTCCAGCAGGGCGGTTTTACCGGAGCCGACCGGGCCGCCAACGCCGACGCGCAGCGGGTGTTTATAAGAATTCATGGCTTCTCCTAGGAACGGAATAATCGGGAGTATTGGGTTTCATGCCGGGCAGAGGCGATGGCGGCGAGCGGCGTGGCCGATCCGATATCGCCGTCCGGCGCGGCCAGCGCGCGGGGCATCGCCGCCGCGTAGTGGTCGCAAAGACGTAAAATCAGCTGTTGAGCGGCCTGCTGGCCGAAGGGCACCAGCTTAACGCCGGCCATCACGGCGCTCTCAATCCAGCTGTAGCCCAGGCTTAGGGCCATCTCGGGCAGCGCGATGCGCCAGCGCACGCCGAGCCAGGCCATCCCGGCGAGCTGGCTTTGCTGGCACAGCGTGCGCCACGGCGGTGGACAGTCCGGCTGCCAGTCGCCAAGCAGGCGGGCAAACGCCGCGCCGCGGTTGCGCTCTTCCTCCCGCAGTTCACGGGTCTCCCGGCAGGCCAGCAGATAAGCCGTCCAGCGCCGGGCCGCGGCGATATCGCCTTGTTCGCAGGCGCAGTACAGGCGGGCGAACAGCGGCAGGTCGACGGTAAAAAAGCCTTCCGTCATCTGCCGTCGCTGCCAGCGCTCGAAGGCCGCGACGTCCGGCACCCATCCGGCTTCCACAGCCCACTCCAGCCCCTGGGACCAGCTGTAACCCCCTACCGGCAGGTTGCTGCTGGCCAGCTGCATCAGCCGCAGACGTTGTTCCGCTGTCGACATGCTAGTGGCTGTGAGCGTGGTGGTCATGATGAGCATGATGATGACCGTGGCTTTCGCTGGCGTAAGCGCCGGCTTCCGGCTCGAACGGCAGCTGGCCAAAGGTCACCGTCAGGCCGAACTGGCGCAGCATATCGTCCAGCACGTGATCGTGATGGTAGCGCAGCTCGCCCGGCATGATCTGCAGCGGTACGTGACGATTGCCGAGGTGGTAGCAGGCCTTCGCCAGCATAAACGGATCGTCGCAGCGCACCACCGACACCCCTTCATCAGCGGCAATCACCTGCACAAATTCGGTGCCGTCTTCGTTGCTGAGCACATCGCCGCCGCGCAGCAGCAGCCCGCGGGGCAGCAGCAGGCCGGCTTCCCGGCCATCGTTGAGGGTGACTTTTACCCGGCTTTTGACGCGAACATCAATCGGCAGCGTAACGCTGGCGGTCGCGGCGGCGGGGGTCTCCAGACGTTGAGTTAAATAAAGCATCCGCTCTCCTTAAAACAGAAAATAACGTTGCGCCATCGGCAGAACCTCTGCCGGCTCGCTGGTGATGAGTTCGCCATCCACCCGCACCTCATAAGTCTGCGCGTCGACGGTGATGTTAGGCTGCAGGCTGTTGTGCACCATGTCGGCTTTCTGCACCGTACGGCAGCCTTTCACCACGGCGATCGCGCTGCGCAGGTTCAGCCGCTCGGCAACGCCGTTGTCCGCCGCCGCCTGCGACAGGAAGGTGAGTCGGCAGTGATGGCGGGCGCTGCCCAGCGCGCCAAACATCGGACGGTAGTGCACCGGCTGCGGGGTTGGAATTGAGGCATTGATATCGCCCATCGGCGCGATGGCGATCATGCCGCCTTTGATCACGGTGGCCGGTTTCACGCCGAAGAAGGCAGGCGACCAGACCACAAGGTCCGCCAGCTTACCCACCTCAATGGAGCCGACTTCGTGTGCGATGCCGTGGGTCAGCGCCGGGTTGATGGTGTATTTGGCGATGTAGCGCTTCACGCGGAAGTTGTCGTTATCCCCTGTCTCCTCCGCCAGCGCTCCGCGCTGCACCTTCATGCGGTGCGCCACCTGCCAGGTGCGGAGAACCACTTCCCCGACGCGGCCCATGGCCTGCGAATCCGAGGAGGTGAGCGAGAAGGCGCCAAGGTCGTGCAGCACGTCTTCCGCAGCGATGGTTTCCCGGCGAATGCGCGACTCGGCAAAGGCCACGTCCTCGGCGATGTCCGGGTCCAGATGGTGGCAGACCATCAGCATATCGAGATGTTCATCGATGGTGTTAAGGGTGTAGGGCAGCGTTGGGTTGGTGGAGGACGGCAAAATGTTCGGGTGGGCGCAGGCGGTGATGATATCCGGCGCATGGCCGCCGCCGGCCCCTTCGGTATGGAAGGTGTGAATGGTGCGCCCGCCGATGGCGGCGAGGGTATCTTCCACAAAACCGGACTCATTGAGCGTGTCGCTGTGCAGCGCGACCTGAATATCCATCTCATCGGCGACGGTTAACGCGCAGTCGATCGCCGCTGGGGTGGCGCCCCAGTCCTCATGGATCTTCAGGCCAATAACGCCCGCCGCCACCTGCTCGCGCAGAGCGTCCGGCTGAGAAACGTTGCCCTTTCCCAGCAGGCCGATATTGACCGGCAGGCTGTCGGCCGCCTGCAGCATGCGTGAGATATACCATGGCCCCGGGGTGCAGGTGGTGGCATGGGTACCCGCCGCCGGGCCGGTGCCGCCGCCGACCATGGTGGTCACGCCGGAGACCAGCGCCTCTTCCGCCTGCTGCGGACAGATCCAGTGAATATGGGTATCGATCCCGCCGGCGGTGACGATTTTTCCTTCGGCGGCAATGACTTCCGTCGCGGCGCCGATGGGGATGGTGACGTTGGGCTGAATGTCGGGGTTGCCGGCTTTGCCGATGGCGAAGATCCGACCGTCCTTCACACCGATATCGGCCTTAACGATCCCCCAGTGATCGACGATCAGCGCATTGGTGAGCACCAGGTCGACACAGTCGGCGGCCAGCATCTGTCCCTGACCCATCCCGTCGCGGATCACTTTGCCGCCGCCGAATTTGACCTCTTCCCCATAGGTGGTCAAATCGTCCTCCACCTCTATCCACAGCTCGGTATCGGCCAGGCGCACCTTGTCGCCAATGGTGGGGCCGAACATGTCGGCATAGGCCTGGCGTGAAATATTACTCATCGTTTGCCTCCAGAGGGCCCATGACCTCGCCGCGGAAGCCGAAAACGGCGCGGTGACCGGCGAAGGCCACCAGCTCAACCTCGCGTTTCTGGCCAGGTTCAAAGCGTACCGCCGTGCCGGCCGGGATATTCAGGCGATAGCCGGTGGCCTGCTGACGGTTGAACTTCAGCGCCGGGTTGACCTCGGCGAAATGGTAGTGCGAACCGACCTGAATCGGCCGATCGCCGTGGTTTTCAACGACCACGCGACAGGTCGCCCGGCCGGTGTTGAGGGCTATCTGGCCGGGCTTAACGTGATATTCACCGGGGATCATGGCGCTACCTCAGATAATCGGGTTGTGAACGGTGACCAGCTTCGAGCCGTCCGGGAAGGTGGCTTCGACCTGGATATCCGGGATCATTTCCGGGACGCCCTCCATTACCTGCTCGCGGGTCAGGACGTGACGGCCTTCCTCCATCAGCGAGGCCACGCTTTTGCCGTCGCGGGCACCTTCCATAATAAAGGCGCTGATCAGGGCCACGGACTCCGGATAGTTGAGCTTCAGGCCGCGGGCCAGGCGGCGTTCCGCCACCAGCGCGGCGGTAAACAGCAACAGCTTGTCTTTTTCTCGGGGGGTCAGTTCCATAACGTTCTCTTAAGTCAGCCAGATTCGGGGAAGTACGGGGGATTTGCCGGTGAGATGAGGGCGCAGAAACTGCCAGACGTCGCGCATCACCTGCTGGCAAACCAGATTATCGTCACTGAGGAAGCGCACCGTCAGCAGGCGGTCGGTCAGGCTGGCGCCGGCGTAGAGGCCGAGCGGCGCCAGCGCGTCGCGCACCCCGTCGAGCAGGGCATCGGTTGCCGGATAGCACAGCAGCGTGCCGACCCAGGGGCGTCCGGCGACGCTGGACAGCTCTCCCTCCTGCAGGTGCAGGCGCTCGACCAGCAGCGGCTCATCGTCCACCCATACCTCCAGCCGGTTGCTGAGGGTGCCGTGGCTGAAGGTTTCGCCGATCACCGGGCGGCCAAGGCAGAGCAGATCCCAGGCCAGCAGCGTGCTGGAGGCACAAAGGTGAAAGGTGGTGGACAGCCGGGCGTTCGCCCCGGGAAAGAAGATGGCATCCTGCGGGAGCCACTCCAGGGTCGCCTGCGGGGCGAGGGTCAACCGCTGGCGCAAAAGCGCTTGCGCGCCGCTGCTGCGGTAAAACTTGCTGGCGCCAGGCATGGTTATCAGGGTATGGCAGCCGGGATCAAGGTGGGCGCTAATCGTCAGCTCATCACCGCCGACGATGCCGCCGGGGGGGTGAAGCAGATAGAGATGACAGGTCTCTTCTTCCGGGTAAAACGGGCGCTGGACGGTCAGCGGGCCGACGTGTTGGGCGCTGGCGAGAACGGTCTTGCCGCCGGCCTGCTGAAAGCGCAGATCCAGCGTGGCCTGCCAGCCTTTTTTGAGTGGTGGTAACACGGTGCCGTGCAATGTTGCGCCCCTGCAAAATCAAGATAAAACAGCAGCAATGAGTATTGATCGGCGGGAGATTATCCCGGTCATACGAAACGCTTATGTCATCTGTTACCCGGAGCGTCGCATCGGGCGCGAGGGGAAAGCGGCATAACCGCTCCGGATTATTCACCCGGATAATCATTGCCGTCAATATCCTGAACCGTTGCCTGGCCGCGGCGGAAAAGGCGTCAGCGCGGTTCACGCCGCGCCGCCGGTCGCTGGCGGGAATTTTGCTGTGGGTCGCCGCTAACGCATTGTTACAAAAGGGGGATGTGGCGATGATCGCCAATCATGATGACGTAAGGCGAAAGAGCGGGTGAGACCGCTAAATAGAATCGGGGATCCCTCCGGCTGGGGTGGCCGGGAGGGGAGATTACTTCTCTTCTGGCGTTTTTTTCTTCTTCACCCGCGTCCAGATTTTGCTCTCCTGGCGGCGCCACAGACGCTGAATGTTGTCGTGATGGCGCAGCAGGATCAGGCAGGAGAGCATCGACACCGGGAAGGTGTACTGCGGTTTGAACCACCAGACGTAGAACGGAGCGATCAGCGCGCTGACGATAGCGCCAAGGGAAGAGTAACCGCTGAGCAGGATGGTCAGCAGCCAGGTCCCGGCCATCACGCCGGTCAGGTCGAGGCCGATGGGGGCGATAGCGCCGAAGGCCGTGGCGACGCCTTTACCGCCGCGGAAATGAAAGAAGACTGGCCAGATGTGGCCCACGCAGGCGGCAATCGCCACTAAACCCAGCCAGAACGGCGTCAGGCCCAGCGCCCAGGCGCCCCATACCGGCAACATGCCCTTCAGCACATCAAAAATAAGTACCGCTACGGCCGCCCCTTTTCCGCCGATTCGTAGTACGTTAGTGGCCCCGGGGTTGCCTGAGCCGCTGTCGCGTGGGTCGGGCAGGCCAGCAAGGCGACATACCAGAATGGCGCTGGAAATGGAGCCGCAGAGGTAGGCGAGGAGTACCAGTCCAGGCGCGATTGCACTCATAACGCTGTTCCGTTTTGAAAATGTCGTTGTATTCTCTGCATCTGTGGATAATACGCATAATTCGCCGGAAGTGGTATCCGGTTTAGCTAAAAAGCAGGCAGGGCGTGATGGATATTGTATTTATAGAGCAACTTTCGGTAATCACCACCATTGGTGTTTATGACTGGGAACAAACCATTGAACAGAAGCTGGTGTTCGATATCGAAATTGCATGGGATAACCGCAAGGCGGCCGCCAGCGATGATGTCAGCGATTGCCTTAGCTATGCTGATATCAGCGAGCGCGTCATCGCGCATGTTGAGGGGGGAAAATTCGCGTTAGTGGAGCGGGTGGCGGAAGAGGTGGCCGACCTGCTGCTGGAGACATTCCAGTCGCCATGGGTGCGCATTAAAGTCAGCAAACCTGGCGCCGTGGCTCGCGCGGCAAACGTCGGGGTGATTATTGAACGTGGCCTTAATCTGAAACAAAACTTTTCAGGTCATACTTGTTAAACAAATTGCGTTTATACCGGTCATAGCATCCGGTCATCAGGCAATTTTACTGGCGATCTCCTACCAGAACGGCAGGTGAATCCTTGTGTACGCCGTGTACGCTGCGGATTGCGCGCCCTCTGGCAGCCGGGTTATGCCTGTTGAACGATACCGTGTTCCTGGTTTTTTTCATTTTACTTTTTTAAAGGGTTTAATTGGATGAGCGATATACACTCGCTGCTGGTGGCGGCAATATTGGGTGTGGTTGAGGGGTTAACAGAATTTTTACCTGTTTCCAGTACCGGTCATATGATTATTGTTGGTCACCTGCTGGGGTTTGAAGGTGATACGGCAAATACCTTTGAAGTGGTTATTCAGCTAGGCTCGATACTCGCCGTGGTGGTGATGTTCTGGCGTCGCCTGTTCGGCCTGATCGGCATCCATTTCGGCAAGCCGCCGGCGCATGAAGGCAAGGGCAGCGGTCGCTTATCGCTTATCCATATCCTTCTCGGTATGATCCCCGCGGTGGTGATGGGGCTTATTTTCCACGACACCATTAAGTCTTTGTTTAACCCGGTAAACGTGATGTACGCCCTGATTGTCGGCGGTGTGCTGTTAATTGCGGCGGAAGTGCTGAAGCCGAAACAGCCGCGCGCGGTCGGGATTGACGATATGACCTATCGTCAGGCATTCGTTATCGGCTGCTTCCAGTGCCTGGCGCTGTGGCCGGGCTTCTCCCGCTCAGGGGCGACCATCTCCGGCGGCATGCTGATGGGCGTCAGCCGCTACGCGGCGTCGGAGTTCTCATTCCTGCTGGCGGTACCGATGATGATGGGCGCCACGGTGCTGGACGTCTACAAGAGCATCGGCTTCCTCAACATGGGCGATGTTCCGATGTTTGCCGTCGGCTTCGTGATGGCGTTTATCGTGGCGCTGATTGCGATTAAAACCTTCCTGCAACTGATCAAACGGATCTCGTTCATTCCGTTCGCTATCTACCGCTTTATCGTCGCGGCAGCGGTTTACGTGGTCTTTTTCTAAGGCCATCGCCCTCAGCCTTGCGGCTGGGGGCAACGCTGTTCCTTCCACTGCGCCACCGCCGCAATTCTCCGCCGCGTCAGCTCCTCGCGAATTTCCGCCCCTTTAAAGCCCGCCGCTACCACCTCTTTGGTGGAGACCGACTGCGCCACTTCCCAGGCTTCCAGCAGCAGGCGCCCCTGCGGATAATCGCTGGCCTCAAAGCCGGTGCGCCCGCGGACGTCGGCTTCGCTGGTGAGGGCGATCTGTTGCACGCGCTGCGGTTTACGCCAGGCGTCAATGCTGTCGAAAAGTTTGACGAGGGTTTTTGGCTGCAGGATCGGCAGGGTGTGGATCAGATCATGGTACTCCGCCACCAGTTTCGCGAGATCGCGGATATCGTTCGGCACCCGCAGACGCGCGCAGAGCTGCTCCACCAGCTTGACTCCCGCCGGGCCATGGCCGTGGTGACGCGGCCAGAGCGCTTTCGGCGTCAGCCCTTTGCCGAGGTCATGGCACAGGGTGGCGAAGCGCACCTCGACGTCCGGCGATAGCATCGCGGCCATCGTGACGGTCATCAGGGTGTGCAGGCCGGTATCGATTTCCGGGTGCCATTTGGCCGGGGCCGGCACGCCGTACAGGGCGTCAATCTCCGGGAACAGCACCTTGAGGGCCTGGCAGTCGCGCAGCGTCTGGAAAAAGACCTGCGGGTTGCGGGTGGTCAACGCGCTTTCCGTCTCTTTCCACACCCGCTCCGGCGTTAAATGGGCCAGTTCGCCAGCCTCAACCATGGCGGCCATCAGGGTCTGGGTCTCTTCGGCGATGCGAAAACCGAGATGGGCATAGCGGGCGGCAAAGCGCGCCACGCGCAGCACGCGCAGCGGGTCTTCGCTAAAGGCGGGAGAGACATGGCGCAGCAGGCGCTGGCGGAGATCGTTTTGTCCGCCGTAGGGGTCGATAATCGTGCCGTCGGCATCCTGGGCGAGGGCGTTGACCGTCAGGTCGCGGCGTAGCAGATCCGCTTCAAGAGTGACGTCCGGGGCGGCATAGCAGGTAAAACCGGTATAGCCTGCGCCGGATTTGCGCTCGGTGCGGGCCAGGGCATACTCTTCCCGGCTTTGCGGATGAAGGAACACGGGAAAGTCGCGGCCTACCTGCTGATAGCCCGCGTCAAGCATCTGTTGCGGGGTGGCGCCCACCACCACCCAGTCTCGGTCTTTGACCGGCAGTCCTAACAGCGCGTCGCGCACCGCACCACCGACCAGATAACTCTTCACGCCTGATTCTCCCGTATCTGTTTTTCGCAAGATGATACGTAAGTCTGGCAGAGAAGACGAATTAGTTCATCCACCGGTCTTTACGTTTGCGGCTTGGCACCAGATGCGGCAGCACCAGACCCAGCAGCAAACCGACGCCCAGCACGCCGCCGCCGTACATAAACCACTGCATGATAATGGTGCGCTGTTTATCATCAAGCTGCAGATTCGCCGCATTCACCTTCTTCTGCGCGACAACCAGCTCGTTTTTCAACTTTTGGTTCTCGTCTTTCAACGCGTTGATCACGCTGTCGCTGCCGGCGACTTTCTTCTGCATATCCGCCGTGCGCTGGTTCCAGGTGGCGTCGATATTATTCAGCTTATCGGTCAGCGTTTTGACCTGGTTTTCCAGATCCGGGACGCGGGTGCGCAGGCTGGGCTCGTTGCTCAGCTCTTTCAGCGGGATCCAGGCGGTACGCCCATTCGCGTCGCGGATCTGCGCGTAACTGGTGCTGTCGTTGGTTTGCAGCACCGACACTTCTTCCCCGGCGTTGATGGTGCCGACCAGACGATAATTATCGCCCGGGCCGCTGCGAACCCAGGTGTTCAGCTCATCGGAAACGTAGCGCTTTTCTTCTGCGTGAACCGCCGTGGCGGCGCTAAGCGCGAGCAAAGTAAAAGTAATCAGGCGTAATTTTGGCATCAGGTCATCGTTTGGTCATAAAAAGTGGAACGATAGTAGAGGCATCGCCAGAGCGACGCAAAGTTTTCCACCACAATCGGAATCATCCAAGAGGTGGCCCGGCAAAAAGCGCGTTGCATGGCGATTCGCCGCAAAATACTATCTACTGACAAAAAATATCGTCGTAAGTTCGCCGCAATTTGTCGGCGCAGCACAGAAGCGGAAGAATTCAGTCATGGCTCAAGAAATCGAACTTAAGTTTATCGTCGCTCAGGATGGGGTAGAGACGCTGCGCGAGCAGCTCAATGCGCTCGAGGCGAAACATACGCCCGCGGGCCAGTTGCTGAACATTTACTATGAAACCGCCGATAACTGGCTGCGTCGTCACGACATGGGGCTGCGCATTCGCGGCGACCAGGGGCGTTATGAGATGACGCTGAAAATCGCCGGTCGGGTGGTGGGCGGCCTGCACCAGCGCCCGGAATACAATATTCCACTGGATAAACCGGAACTGGCGCTTGAGCGCCTGCCGGCGGAGGTCTGGCCGCAAGGGGAACTTCCAGCCGCGCTGGCGGAGCATGTGCAACCGCTGTTCAGCACCGACTTTGCCCGTGAGCGCTGGGTGATCCAGGAAGGAAAGAGTGAAATTGAGATTGCCCTCGATCGCGGCGAAGTGAAGGCGGGCGAGCATCAGGAGCCGATCTGCGAGCTGGAGCTGGAGCTGCTCGCCGGGGAGACCGCCGATCTGCTGCGCCTCGCGCAGCGTTTGCTGGAGAGCGGCGTCCTGCGTCAGGGGAGCCTGAGCAAAGCCGCGCGCGGGTATCATCTGGCGCAAGGCAACGACGAGCGCCCGGTAACCCGGCTGGCGGTGCTGCCGGTGGCGGCGAAGGCCAGCGTGGAGCAGGGGCTGGAGGCGGCGCTGGAGAGCGCCCTGGCGCACTGGCTGTATCACGATGAGGTCTGGCTGCGCGGCAACGCGAAAGCCAAAGCGGAAATCCTGCTGGCGATAGCCCGCGTGCGCCATGCGCTGGTGCTGTTCGGCGGCATCGTGCCGCGGAAGGCGACCACCCACCTCCGCGCGTTGCTGAACGACGCCGAAGCGGCGCTGCTGGCCGCGGACACCGCCGATGAGACGTTATTCCGCACCGAGGTCGTCGCCGCCAAACTGGCGCTGACCGAATGGCTGGTCCAGCGCGGCTGGCGTCCGTTCCTCAACGAGGCGGGAGAGAAAAAAATAGCCGGATCGTTCAAACGGTTTGCCGATATTCACCTTTCCCGTACGGCGGCTGAGCTGCGCGGCGCCGTGCAGCACCTGGCGGTGGAGGATGCCGCCGACCAGCTGCCGAAGCTGGCGCGCGACATCGACAGCGTCCAGTTGCTGGCGGGCGCCTATGGCGACGCCGTCGCGCCGTGGCTGGAGAACTGGCAGGAACTACAGCGTGCGATAGAGCATGACGACCGCAGCGTCTTTGAATATTTCCGTCGCCAGGCGCTGGCTGCCGAGCCGTTCTGGCTGCATAGTGGAAAACGATAATTACAGGCCAGGGAGCCCCTATGATGCCGCTTTCTTCGCAGTTACAGCAGCACTGGCAGACGGTCGCTGACCGCCTGCCAGCGGATTTCCCCGTCGCCGAACTGAGCCCGCAGGCCAGGTCGGTGATGGCGTTCAGTGATTTTGTCGAACAGAGTGTGATCGCCCAGCCAGGCTGGCTGAACGAGCTTGCCCAGTCTTCACCGGAGGCGGAAGAGTGGCGGCATTATGAGACCTGGCTGCAGGAACGCCTGCAGGCGGTGGCTGACGAAGCGGGGTTGATGCGAGAGCTGCGTCTTTTCCGCCGTCATATGATGGTCCGCATCGCCTGGGCGCAGGCGCTGTCGCTGGTAAGCGAAGAAGAGACGCTGCAGCAGTTGAGCGTCCTGGCGGAGACCCTGATTGTCGCCGCCCGCGACTGGCTGTACGCCGCCTGCTGTAAAGAGTGGGGAACGCCCTGCAATGCCGAGGGCCAGCCGCAGCCGCTGCTGATCCTCGGGATGGGAAAGCTGGGCGGCGGCGAGCTGAACTTCTCTTCCGATATCGATCTGATTTTTGCCTGGCCCGAGCATGGCGCCACCCGCGGCGGCCGCCGCGAGCTGGATAACGCCCAGTTCTTTACCCGCCTGGGGCAGCGGCTTATCAAGGCGCTCGACCAGCCGACGCAGGACGGCTTTGTTTATCGGGTGGACATGCGCCTGCGGCCGTTTGGCGACAGCGGGCCGCTGGTGCTCAGCTTTGCGGCGCTGGAGGATTATTACCAGGAGCAGGGCCGGGACTGGGAACGCTACGCGATGGTGAAAGCGCGGATCATGGGCGATAACGACGACGCCTACGCCAGCGAGCTGCGCGCGATGCTTCGCCCCTTCGTCTTCCGCCGCTATATCGACTTCAGCGTGATCCAGTCGCTGCGTAACATGAAAGGCATGATCGCTCGCGAAGTGCGGCGTCGCGGGCTGAAAGACAACATCAAGCTCGGCGCCGGCGGGATCCGTGAAATTGAGTTTATCGTGCAGGTCTTTCAGCTGATCCGCGGCGGTCGCGAACCTGCGCTGCAGCAGCGGGCGCTGCTGCCGACGCTGGCGGCGATTGATGAGCTGCATCTGCTGCCGGAAGGCGACGCGACGCTGCTGCGCGCGGCCTATCTGTTCCTGCGCCGGCTGGAAAATCTGCTGCAGAGCATCAACGATGAGCAGACTCAGACTCTGCCGCAGGATGAACTGAACCGCGCCAGGCTGGCGTGGGGGATGCATACCGACGACTGGGAGACGCTGAGCGCGCAGCTGGCGAGCCATATGGCCAGCGTGCGGCGGGTGTTTAATGAGCTGATCGGCGATGATGAGGCCCAGTCGCCGGATGAGCAGTTGGCGGAGTACTGGCGCGAACTGTGGCAGGATGCGCTGGAAGAAGATGACGCCAGCCCGGCGCTGGCGCATTTAAACGACGCCGACCGCCGCAGCGTGCTGGCGCTGATTGCTGATTTCCGTAAAGAGCTGGATCGGCGCACCATCGGCCCGCGAGGCCGCCAGGTGCTGGATCAACTGATGCCGCATCTGCTGAGCGAAATCTGCTCGCGCGCCGATGCGCCTCTGCCTCTGGCGCGGATCACGCCGCTGTTGACCGGGATCGTCACTCGCACCACCTATCTTGAGCTACTGAGCGAATTCCCCGGCGCGCTGAAGCACCTGATTACGCTCTGCGCGGCGTCGCCGATGGTCGCCAGCCAGCTGGCGCGCCACCCGCTGCTGCTTGATGAACTGCTGGATCCCAACACCCTCTATCAGCCGACGGCGACCGATGCCTATCGCGACGAGCTGCGCCAGTATCTGCTGCGCGTGCCGGAAGAGGATGAAGAGCAGCAGCTGGAGGCACTGCGCCAGTTCAAGCAGGCGCAGCAGCTGCATATCGCCGCGGCGGATATCGCCGGCACGCTGCCGGTGATGAAGGTCAGCGATCACTTAACCTGGCTTGCCGAAGCGATCCTCGACGCGGTGGTGCAGCAGGCATGGGGACAGATGGTGGCCCGCTACGGCCAGCCGACCCACCTGCACGATCGCCAGGGGCGCGGCTTCGCCGTCGTCGGCTACGGCAAGCTCGGCGGCTGGGAGCTGGGCTACAGTTCCGATCTCGACCTGGTGTTCCTCCATGACTGCCCGGCGGAGGTGATGACCGACGGCGAGCGGGAGATCGACGGCCGTCAGTTCTACCTGCGGCTGGCTCAGCGGATCATGCACCTGTTCAGCACCCGCACCTCGTCCGGTATTCTCTACGAAGTTGACGCCCGGCTGCGCCCTTCCGGCGCGGCGGGGATGCTGGTCACCACCGCCGACGCGTTTGCCGACTATCAGCAGAACGAAGCCTGGACATGGGAGCATCAGGCGCTGGTGCGCGCTCGCGTGGTCTATGGCGACCCGGCGCTGCAGGCGCGATTTGACGCCATTCGTCGCGATATCCTGACCACCGCGCGGGATGGCGCGACCCTGCAGACCGAAGTTCGCGAGATGCGTGAGAAGATGCGCGCCCACCTCGGCAATAAACATGCCGATCGTTTTGATATCAAAGCCGATGCCGGTGGGATCACGGATATTGAATTTATTACCCAGTATCTGGTCCTACGCTATGCCAGCGACAAGCCGAAGTTGACCCGCTGGTCTGATAACGTGCGTATTCTCGAGCTGCTGGCGCAGAACGACATCATGGACGAGGAGGAAGCGCGAGCCTTAACGCACGCGTACACCACCTTGCGTGATGCGCTCCATCACCTGGCCCTGCAGGAGCTGCCGGGACACGTGGCGCCAGAGGCATTCAGCCGGGAGCGTGAGCAGGTCAGCGCCAGCTGGCAGAAGTGGCTGATGGCTTAACTATAAAATCGGGTGTGCTATTATCGCGCGCAAAGTTTGCGTCTCGCAGGAGAGAGTCATGAAAGTAACGCTGCCGGAGTTTGAACGTGCAGGAGTGTTGGTGGTGGGTGATGTGATGCTGGACCGCTACTGGTACGGCCCCACCAGTCGTATTTCCCCGGAAGCCCCGGTGCCGGTGGTGAAGGTGGAAAATATCGAAGAACGTCCTGGCGGCGCGGCAAACGTAGCGATGAACATCGCCTCCCTGGGGGCGACGTCGCGCCTGGTGGGATTGACCGGGATTGATGACGCCGCCCGCGCGCTGAGCCAGGCGCTGGCCAACGTCAATGTGAAGTGCGACTTTGTCTCCGTCCCGACACACCCGACCATCACCAAGCTGCGGGTGCTGTCGCGCAACCAGCAGTTGATTCGCCTCGACTTTGAAGAGGGCTTTTCCGGCGTTGATCCGCAGCCGATGCACGAGCGCATTCAGCAGGCGCTGGGCTCGATTGGCGCGCTGGTTCTCTCGGACTACGCTAAAGGGGCGCTGACCAGCGTCCAGACGATGATCAAGCTCGCCCGTGAAGCAGGCGTCCCGGTGCTGATCGATCCGAAAGGTACCGATTTCGAACGCTATCGCGGCGCAACGCTGCTCACGCCGAACCTCTCTGAGTTTGAAGCGGTGGTGGGCAAGTGCCAGAATGAAGCGGAGATCGTTGAGCGCGGCATGAAGCTCATCGCCGAATTCGAACTGTCAGCGCTGCTGGTGACGCGCTCTGAGCAGGGGATGACGCTGCTGCAGCCGGGGCGTCCGCCGCTGCATATGCCGACCCAGGCCCAGGAAGTGTACGATGTCACCGGCGCCGGCGACACGGTGATTGGCGTGCTGGCGGCGACCCTGGCCTCCGGCAATACCCTGGAAGAGGCCTGCTATTTCGCCAACGCCGCGGCGGGCGTGGTGGTTGGCAAGCTGGGGACCTCCACCGTTTCTCCTGTCGAGCTGGAAAATGCGGTTCGCGGCCGGGCTGAGACTGGCTTCGGCGTGATGAGCGAAGAGGAACTCAAACAGGCGGTTGCGGCAGCGCGCAAGCGCGGCGAGAAAGTGGTTATGACCAACGGCGTCTTCGACATTCTGCACGCCGGCCATGTCTCCTATCTGGCGAATGCGCGCAAACTGGGCGACCGTCTGATCGTGGCGGTCAACAGCGATGCCTCCACCAAACGTCTGAAAGGCGAAACCCGCCCGGTGAACCCGCTGGAGCAGCGGATGATCGTGCTGGGGGCGCTGGAGGCGGTCGACTGGGTGGTCTCCTTCGAAGAAGATACACCGCAGCGCCTGATTGCCGGGATCCTGCCGGATCTGCTGGTCAAAGGCGGCGACTACAAACCGGAACAGATCGCCGGCAGTGAAGAGGTCTGGGCGAACGGTGGCGAAGTGCTGGTGCTCAACTTTGAAGATGGGTGCTCAACCACCAACATTATTAAGAAAATACAGAAAGATAGCGAAAAATAACCGTTTCGCTATTCACCCACCAGAACGGTGCGGCATCACGGCCTGCGATAGCGATATCGCGGGCCGTTTTTATTTAATGATGTGGAAAATGATATGGCGCAATAAATAATCACATTAAGCGCATTTTTCGTACAAATGGCGTTAAGGTAAGCGTAAATACTGAAGTGAGTAAAAGGCATATGACTGATCAGAACATCCACCGCTGAAGGAGTATGCGCATGAACCATAACGATATGTATTCAATGAAGAATTTTGATTTTTTGGCGCGGAGTTTCGCCAGAATGCACGCCCAGGGCCAGCCAGTTGATCTTCAGGCCATCGTCGGCAATATGGATGAAGAACATCGTGAATGGTTTTGCCAGCGCTATGAACTGTACTGTCGTCAGGTGAACAGCCCGGCGGAAGCCGCACACTAAGCCAACGCAAACGGGCCCCTGAGGGCCCGTTTTTTTACTGCTGCTCTTCGCTGCCAGGCGTCGTCGCCGGGCGGTTTTCAAGGTCATTCAGGCGCTGTTCCAGCAGCGCCAGTTTTTCGCGGGTCCGCAGCAGAACCTGAGTCTGCACGTCAAACTCTTCGCGGCTAACCAGATCCAGACGGGTCAGCTGCGACTGCAGCGCCTGGCGGATTTTCTTCTCAACATCCTCACCCAGATCGCGAAGTCCTTTTGGCATCGACTCATGGACCTGGCGGGCGATTTGTTCAATTTTTTTCGGGTCAATCATGGTGGTTTCCTGCTCGGGTCGGATGATTGATCATTGTAGTGCGAACCAGGCCGCCTATAAACCAGAAATGTTTGAAGCTTATGCATTGCCGAGGATAGTCAATAGCGTTATAGTTATCTCGCTTATTCTCAGGGCGGGGCGAAATTCCCCACCGGCGGTAAATCAACCATGGCGTTGAAAGCCCGCGAGCGCTTCCCGTGACTACGGGAAGGTCAGCAGATCCGGTGTAATTCCGGGGCCGACGGTTAAAGTCCGGATGGGAGAGAGTAACGGCACAGTCGGGCCCAGGCCCGCTCGCGTTGACTTTTGCCGCTAAACCGGCGCTCCTAAGACTGCCCTGATTCTGGTAACCATAATTTTAATGAGGTTTTTTTACCATGAATCAGACGCTCCTTTCTTCTTTTGGTACCGCTTTTGAACGTGTGGAACACGCTTTAAACGCCCTGCGCGAAGGCCGCGGCGTGATGGTGCTTGACGATGAAGACCGTGAAAACGAAGGCGATATGATTTTCGCCGCCGAAACCATGACCGTAGAGCAGATGGCGCTGACCATTCGTCACGGCAGCGGCATTGTGTGCCTGTGCCTGACCGAAGATCGCCGTAAACAGCTGGATCTGCCGATGATGGTGGAGAACAACACCAGCGCCTACGGCACCGGCTTTACCGTCACCATCGAAGCGGCCGAAGGCGTGACCACTGGCGTTTCCGCTGCCGACCGCGTGACCACCGTCCGCGCGGCGATTGCCGACGGCGCGAAACCTTCCGATCTCAACCGTCCTGGCCACGTTTTCCCGCTGCGGGCGCAGCCGGGCGGCGTACTGAGCCGCGGCGGCCACACCGAAGCCACTATCGACCTCGTGACTCTCGCCGGCTTCAAACCGGCAGGCGTGCTGTGCGAGCTGACCAATGACGATGGCACTATGGCCCGCGCGCCGGAGTGCATCAAGTTCGCTCAGCAGCACAATATGGCAGTGGTCACGATTGAAGATCTGGTGGCCTATCGTCGCGAACATGAGCGTAAAGCCAGCTAATCAGCGGCTGACAACGCCAGTGAAAACAGCCCACTTTTTAGTGGGCTGTATTGTTTCTGCGCCTTAACCGATGCCCATCGTCTGGAGCACCACCAGGCTTAGCCCCATCACCGACATCCCGCACAGGACGCCATAGCTCGGGTTGCTTTGCGGATCGATCTCTTTTGCCAGCGGCATCAGTTCATCGACCGACAGCGCCACCATAATCCCGGCGACGGCGGCCATGATCGCGCCCATGACCAGCGGCGAGACCAGGCTGCCCAGAATCAGCCACGCCAGCACGCCGCCTAAAATCTCCGCCATGCCGGAAAGACCGGCCCAGAGCACCGCCTTGCTGCGCGATCCGGTAGCGGCATATACCGGCCCGGCAACCGCCAGACCTTCAGGAATATTGTGCAGGGCAACGGCAAGCGCCACTCCCATGCCAAGCTCGAGGTTGTTGCTGGCCGTGACATAGGTGGCGATGCCTTCCGGAAAATTATGCAGGCTGATACCCAGCGTCAGCAAAATGGCGGTGCGGCGTAAATTGCGCGGCCGCGGCGCGGCGGGGGTCATCAGATCCTGCGGGTGGGCGTGCGGCAGCAGGCGATCGAGACCAAAGTAGCCCAGCAGGCCGACAACAAACATTCCGTAGCCGAGCAGCGGCGACATGCCCTCGGCGGCCAGCGCGGCAGGCAGCATTTCCATCAACGAAATCAACAGCATGATCCCGGCGGCAAAGCCGAGGGAGAAGCCAAGCAGGCGGTTAGAGGGTTTCTGGCCAATCACGCCGAATATGGCGCCAATAAAGGTTGCGCTACCGGCTAACAGCGTCAATATTAAGGGTGATGACATCGCTTCTCTCCCTGCGAAAATAAGTGCATACGAGTATATTGCCTGAGGATGCGCGTACGGGACAGCTCCCTTTACCGCGAATTACATTCAAATTTTCTGACGATCATCATCATGGTTATCTGAGTTTATCCTGGCGCAAAAGCGCGTAATGTGAGCACATCACATTGACACCCTAAGGATATCATCATGTCCCGTACCCGAATGCCCGCGTTGTTCCTCGGCCATGGCAGCCCAATGAACGTGCTGGAAGACAATCGCTATACCCGCGCCTGGGCTCACCTGGGCGAAACCCTGCCGCGTCCGAAAGCGATCGTGGTGGTCTCTGCGCACTGGTTCACGCGCGGTACGGGCGTGACGGCGATGGAGGCCCCGAAGACCATTCACGACTTCGGCGGCTTCCCGCAGGCGCTGTATGACACCCATTACCCGGCTCCGGGTTCCCCGGCGCTGGCGCAACGACTGGTGGAGTTGCTCTCGCCGGTGCCGGTCACCCTCGATAAAGAAGCCTGGGGATTTGACCATGGTTCATGGGGCGTGCTGATTAAGATGTATCCGCAGGCGGATATCCCGATGGTTCAGCTGAGCATCGACAGCACCAAACCGCCGGCCTGGCATCTCGAAATGGGGCGGAAGCTGGCCTCGCTGCGTGATGAAGGCATTATGCTGGTGGCCAGCGGCAACGTGGTGCATAACCTGCGTACCGCCCGCTGGCATGGCGAGAACACGCCGTATCCGTGGGCGGAGTCCTTCAACAACTACGTGAAGGCGAATCTGCAGTGGCAGGGCCCGGACGATCAGCACCCGCTGGTTAACTACCTGGCACATGAAGGGGGCTCGCTCTCCAACCCAACGGCGGAGCATTTCCTGCCGCTGTTATATGTCCTGGGGGCGTGGGACGGCGTTGAGGCGATTTCGACCCCGGTCGATGGCATCGAGATGGGCTCGTTGAGTATGCTGTCGGTGGTGGTTGGCGCCTGATAGATTGTGCTCCGGCGGCGGTATCGTCGCCGGAGCGCGACATTATTCGACGAAAATGTGCGGATAGAAGCGCGACAGATCCTGGGTAATCAGCGCCCGGTCTTCACGAATGCCGATCCCGGCGGGCTGATCGTTGATGAGCCAGCTGCCAATCAGCGTGTAGCTGTCACCAAACTTCGGCAGCGGGTAAAATTCCTGCACGATTGTGCCTTCTTCTCCGTACGGGCCTTCCACGGCTTCCAAAACTTTGCCATTCTCAACGATCGACACGTTGGCGCCTTCGCGGGAGAAGATTGGCTTAATGACGTACTTCTCCATCTCCGGATGGGCATCTTCGCTGAAGTAAGCCGCCAGCAGATTCGGATGATTAGGGAACATTTCCCACAGCATCGGCAGCAGCGCTTTGTTGGAGATGATGCTCTTCCACGCCGGCTCCAGCCAGCGGACGCCGGCGTCTTCCAGCTTGGTGGAAAACATCTCCCGCAGCATAAACTCCCACGGATAGAGCTTGAACAGGTTGCCAATCACCTGATCCTGGAGATCGGTAAACTGGCCTTTTTCACCCAGACCAATATCTTCGATGTAGAGGAATTCCGTCGCCAGCCCCGCCTCGGCGGCGCAGTCCTGCAGATATTGCACGGTGCCGCGATCTTCAACGGTATCGCGGCAGCAGGCCATATGCAGCAGCTGGAAGCCAAACTGCTCGCGCAGCTCACCGAAGCGATCGATTAGCTTTTCCTGCAGGCTGTTGAACTGATCGCTGCCCGCCGGCAGCTTGCCGGCGTTGAGCTGGTCTTCCAGCCAGATCCACTGGAAGAAGGCCGCTTCATACAGCGAGGTCGGCGTGTCGGCATTGTTCTCCAGCAGCTTCGGCTCGCCGACGCCATCCCAGGCCAGGTCGAGACGTGAGTAGAGCGACGGCTGGTTGGTTTTCCACGACTGGCGCACAAAGCCCCAGGTGTGTTTAGGGATGCGGAATTTGGCCATCAGCTCATCGCTGGCGATCACTTTTTCCACCACCTGAAGACACATCTGATGCAGCTCGGCGGTGACCTCCTCCAGCTTTTCCACCTGGGCGAGGGTCAGCTTGTAATAAGCCTCTTCGCTCCAGTAGGGCTCGCCGTACATGGTGTGGAAGTTGAAGCCGTATTCGGTCGCTTTCTCGCGCCAGTCCGGGCGCTCGGTAATGCTGACTCTTTCCATGTTGCTTAGCCGCCCATTGAGCGAGAAGAGGAGGTGGAGCCTGCGGCGCTACGCTGCATGGTCGACTGCTTCGCCACCGACTCGCCGAAGCCCCCGCGGGTGACGGTGGTGGTGGTCGCTGGCTTCGGCGCCATCGCGGTTTTCGGCACGTTCATGGTGCGGCCCGGCTGGGCGGCGCCATAGCTCTTGCCGCTGGCGTCAGTGTACTGACCGTAGGCCGGGCTGGCCGGGTTTTTGGAGCTGAACAGCGGCTGCTGTTGCGCCATGCCGCCGCCCATCAGGCGGCCCATCATGTAGCCGGCCATCAGCGGCATCCAGAAGCTGCCGCTGCTTTGCGCCTGCGCCTGGTTTTCCGGGGCGACGCCCGCCTGGGCAGGCGTTTGCTGGCACTGGCCTTCGCCAAACTCGGCGACGCAGTCTTCGCGGGTGGCATATTTCGGCGCGGTGCGCTCTGCCTCTTTCACCGCGTTGGTGTAGGCCGTGGTGCATTCGGCTGCTTTGCCCGGGTTGGCGGCGGAGCAGTCATCGGCGTTCTGGTACAGCGAGACCGTTTCGTCGCTTTTTTCACAACCGGCAAGCATAAAGACCGCGGTGACGGCCAGGGCGACCGGCGTCAGGTGGCGTGCGCTCCAGCTTTTGCGGAACGACGAATGATTAATATTTTTTGTCCGTTTCATATTTGTCTTCCAGGACCCAGTGGTATGGCGTGTGTTAACGCTCAGGATAGAGGATGAGTGGTGGAAAATGAAGCGAAGAGGGGCGCTAAGCGGGGGATCTTTACGTTGCCTTACGTTTAACGCATCGCCTGTCCGGCGGACAGGCGATGCGCGTCACAGTATGAGAATTACTGACGGAACGGATTGCTGCCGCTGCTTTGGGTCGTCGTCCGTGCAGACGCCGGCTTCACGGCCGCGGTCGTGTTGCCGTAACCGTCGGCAGTGGCATCCTGCTGCGGATTTTCCGGCGCGACGCTGTCCGCGGAGGTGGAGATCGGTTTGCCCAGGGTGTTGTTCAGGGCGACCAGATCCTGCTCGTTCAGCGTACCTAACGCCGACTTGATGTTCAGCTCGTTGATCAGGTAGTTGTAGCGCGCATTCGAGAGCTGCTGTTTGGCGTTGTACAGCGTGGTGGTGGCGTCGAGGACGTCAACGATAGTACGGGTACCCACCGAGTAGCCTGCTTCCATCGCATCCAGGGAGCTTTGCGCAGAGACCACCGCCTGTTTGTAGGCGTTGATGCTGCTGATAGAGGCATTCACGTTGTTAAACGAAGAACGCACGGTCTGGACCACGCTGCGGTGAGCGCTTTCCAGCTGCTCGCTGGCGCCGACGAAGTTGTACTGCGCCTGTTTAACCTGCGAGTTAACCATCCCGCCCTGATACAGCGGCATGGAGAAGCTCAGGCCGATTTTGTTCTGACCGATATCAGCATCTTGCGCGATGCTGTTTGAGCCGCTGTAGCGGTTGTTGGAAACGCCCGACGAGGCATTCAAATCCAGGGTCGGCAAATGGCCGTCCTGCGCCTGGCGAATCTGCTCGCGGGCCAGATCCTGGCTCAGACGCGCCTGCAGCAGCGACAGGTTGCGGTTCTCCGCTTCCTTCAGCAGGGCGTTCACCGCCTGCGGTTTGCTGGTTTTGAAGCCGTCTACGTTCAGGGAGGCCAGCTCCGGGTAGTAGTTGCCGGTAACCTGGCGCAGCTCTTCCACGGCGTTGTCGAGATCGTTACGCGCGGTCACTTCGTTCGCCAGCACGGCGTCGTATTGTGAACGGGCGTTCTGCACGTCGGTGATCGCCACCAGACCGACGTTAAAGCGCTGGGTGGTTTGATCCAACTGGCGGTAAATAGCCTGTTTCTGCGCTTCGGTATAAGAGAGCGTGTCGATGGCGGCCAGCACTTTGAAGTAGGCCGTCGCGGTATTCAGAATCAGCGTTTGCTGATCGGTCTGATACGTGACATCCTGAATGCCTGCCGTTTTTTCCTGCAGCGTCAGGGCGCGCCATTTCGACATATCAAACAGAACCTGCGTTAACTGCAGCGAGCCGCTGGTGACGTTAGAATTCTGGTCTTTATAATCACGGAAGCCGCTGGTATAGGTATAATCCGCTCCCAGCCCGAGCTGAGGCAGTAATGGACTGCGCGCTTCGTTGATCTTTTCGAACGCGGCGTCACGATCGGCTGCCGATTTACGCAGATCGGGGTTGCTGATGCGCGCCTGCTGGTAAACCTGAAGCAGGTTTTCCGCCTGGCTCATGGCGCTGAACCCGGTCAGGCTCAGGCCGATAAGAATGGGGAGCAATTTCTTCATTTGCATTCCTTGTTGTGAAGCATTTAGCGCTGGTCTAATTCTAAGAAAAATTCCGCTGATTGTATCGATTCTGCCGCCGTAAAAAGTTGGCGTTACGTGCCATCCGGCGGTAATTTGCACCAATCTAACATACGGACCGTAAAACGGTAGCCAAACGGTCTGGAAATCCCTCATTTCGGATTAGCAGGACATGACAATGAGCAAACCCATTCACCAGGGAATTACCTTCTCCAAAAATGATGTAGAAATTATTGCACGCGAAACGCTGTATCGTGGTTTTTTTTCGCTCGATTTATACCGTTTTCGCCACCGTCTGTTTAACGGCGGCATGAGCGGCGAAGTCACCCGTGAAATTTTTGAGCGCGGGCATGCCGCCGTCTTGCTACCCTTTGACCCGGTGCGGGACGAAGTGGTGCTGGTCGAACAAATCCGTATCGCCGCCTATGATACCAGCGAGAGCCCTTGGCTGCTGGAAATGGTCGCCGGCATGATCGAGGCGGGTGAGACGGTAGAAGATGTCGCCCGTCGGGAAGCGCTGGAGGAGGCCGGCCTTGAAGTTGGGCGGACGAAACCAATATTAAGCTATCTGGCCAGTCCTGGCGGCACCAGCGAACGGTTATCGATCCTGGTGGGCGAAGTTGATGCATCGACGGCAAAAGGCATTCACGGCCTGGCCGAGGAAAATGAGGATATTCGGGTGCATGTGGTGAGCCGGGAGCAGGCTTACCAGTGGGTAGAAGAGGGGAAAATCGACAACGCAGCCTCTGTCATCGCCTTGCAATGGCTGCAATTGCATTATCACAATTTACGAAACGAGTGGACAAAATGAAGCGTTATACACCTGACTTCCCTGAGATGATGCGCCTGTGCGAGACCAATTTCGCCCAGTTGCGCCGCCTGTTGCCGCGAACGGATGCAGCGGGTGAGAAGGTGAGCTATCAGGTGGGAAGCGCGCAATATCGGTTAACGATAACGGAATCAACCCGCTACACTACTCTGGTGGCGATAGAGCAGACTCTGCCAGCGGTGAGCTACTGGAGTCTGCCGTCGATGACCGTTCGCCTCTACCATGACGCCATGGTGGCCGAAGTGTGTTCGAGTCAGCAGATCTTTCGCTTCAAAGCGCGATATGATTATCCTAATAAAAAGTTGCATCAACGCGACGAAAAGCATCAAATTAACCAGTTTCTGGCCGACTGGCTGCGTTACTGTTTAGCACATGGAGCGATGGCGATTCCGGTTTGTTAGCGTCGTTAAACCTAAGGACACCATTTGGAAAGCCTGTTAAACCTACCTCTGGCTGGTGAGGCCAGAGTCAGGATCTTACAAATTACTGATACTCACCTGTTTGCTGAAAAACATGAAACGTTGTTAGGCATCAATACCTGGGAAAGCTATCAGGCCGTACTGTCGGCCATTCATGCCTCACAGCGTCCATGCGATTTGATTGTCGCAACAGGCGATTTGGCGCAGGATCACTCCTCCGCGGCCTACCAGCATTTTGCTGAGGGCATCGCGAGTTTCGCTGCACCCTGCGTCTGGCTACCGGGCAACCATGATTTCCAGCCGGCGATGTACAGCACCCTGCAGGAGTCGGGCATTTCCCCCGCCAAGCGCGTGTTTCTCGGCGACCACTGGCAGATCCTGCTGCTGGACAGCCAGGTTTTTGGCGTTCCCCATGGCGAGCTGAGCGACTTCCAGCTGGAATGGCTCGAACATAAGCTGGCGGAGGCGCCGGAGCGTTATACCTTACTCCTGCTGCATCATCATCCGCTGCCGGCCGGCTGCAGCTGGCTGGATCAACACAGTCTGCGCAACGCCGGCGCGCTGGACAGCGCGCTGAGCGCCTGGCCGCGGGTGAAGCATCTGCTGTGCGGCCATATTCATCAGGAGCTGGATCTCGACTGGAATGGCCGACGTATGATGGCGACGCCGTCGACCTGCGTTCAGTTCAAACCGCACTGCGCCAATTTCACCCTCGATACGGTGTCGCCGGGTTGGCGCTGGCTGGAGCTTCACCCTGACGGAACGCTGACCACCGAAGTGTGCCGCCTGGAAGGCGCGGCGTTTCATCCGGATATTGCTTCAGAAGGCTACTGATGGCGACGCTCCTTTATCTGCACGGCTTTAACAGTTCTCCGCGCTCGGCGAAGGCGACGGCGTTAAAGACCTGGCTGGCGCAGCACTATCCTGAGATCGCCATGGTGGTGCCGGAGCTGCCGCCTTACCCGGCGGAAACGGCGGAGCTGCTGGAGTCCATCGTGCTGGAGCACGGCGGCGAGCCGCTGGGGGTCGTAGGGTCGTCGCTGGGCGGCTACTACGCCACCTGGCTGTCGCAGTGCTTTATGCTGCCAGCGGTAGTGGTTAACCCGGCGGTGCGGCCGTTTGAGCTGCTGAACAATTTTCTAGGCCACAATGAGAATCCGTACACCGGGCAGCAATATGTGCTAGAGTCTCGCCATATTTACGATCTCAAAGTCATGCAAATCGACCCGCTCGAAGCGCCGGATTTACTCTGGCTGCTGCAGCAGACCGGGGATGAAGTGCTTGATTACCGCCAGGCCGTTCATTACTACGCCTCCTGCCGGCAGACGGTGGAGGAGGGCGGTAATCACGCATTTGTCGGCTTTGACGATCATTTCACTCAGATTATCGAATTTCTCGGCCTGCGCTAAACGGCCCTGAACGACCTACGAATACACACCATGACGCAATCTTCATATAACGCTGATGCCATTGAGGTACTCACCGGGCTAGAGCCGGTGCGCCGCCGTCCGGGCATGTATACCGACACCACCCGTCCTAACCATCTTGGTCAGGAAGTGATTGATAACAGTGTGGACGAAGCGCTGGCAGGCCATGCTAAACGCGTGGAAGTGATCCTGCACGCCGACCAGTCCCTCGAGGTGATTGACGACGGGCGCGGGATGCCGGTCGATATTCACCCGGAAGAGGGGGTGCCGGCGGTTGAACTGATCCTCTGCCGGCTGCACGCGGGCGGTAAGTTTTCCAACAAAAATTACCAGTTTTCCGGCGGTCTGCACGGGGTGGGGATTTCGGTGGTCAACGCCCTGTCAAAACGCGTGGAGGTCAACGTGCGTCGCGACGGTCAGGTCTACAGCATCGCCTTTGAGAATGGTGAGAAAGTAGAGGACCTGCACGTCACCGGCACCTGCGGTAAACGCAACACCGGGACCAGCGTCCATTTCTGGCCGGACGAAAGCTTCTTCGATAGCCCGCGCTTCTCCGTTTCGCGTTTGACCCACTTGTTAAAAGCGAAAGCGGTGCTGTGCCCGGGCGTGGAAATTGTTTTCCGCGACCAGGTCAATAACAGCGAGCAGAGCTGGTGCTATGCCGATGGCCTTAACGACTACCTGAGCGAAGCGGTGAACGGCCTGCCGCTGCTGCCGGAAAAACCTTTCGTCGGCACCTTCTCCGGCGAGACGGAGGCGGTGGACTGGGCGCTGCTGTGGCTGCCGGAAGGCGGCGAGCTGCTGACCGAGAGCTACGTCAACCTGATCCCGACCATGCAGGGCGGGACGCACGTCAACGGCCTGCGTCAGGGGCTGCTGGACGCGATGCGTGAGTTCTGCGAGTACCGTAATATCCTGCCGCGCGGGGTGAAACTGTCGGCGGAAGATATCTGGGATCGCTGCGCCTACGTGCTGTCGGTGAAGATGCAGGATCCGCAGTTCGCCGGGCAAACCAAAGAGCGCCTGTCGTCGCGCCAGTGCGCGGCGTTCGTCTCCGGCGTGGTGAAAGACGCCTTCAGCCTGTGGCTGAACCAGAACGTGCAGGCCGCGGAGCTGCTGGCGGAGATGGCTATTTCCAGCGCCCAGCGCCGTCTGCGCGCCGCCAAGAAAGTGGTGCGCAAAAAGCTGACCAGCGGTCCGGCGCTGCCGGGTAAGCTGGCCGACTGCACCGCCCAGGATCTGAACCGTACCGAGCTGTTCCTCGTCGAAGGGGATTCGGCGGGCGGTTCAGCCAAGCAGGCGCGCGATCGTGAATATCAGGCGATCATGCCGCTGAAAGGCAAGATCCTGAATACCTGGGAAGTCTCTTCCGATGAAGTGTTAGCTTCGCAAGAAGTACACGACATTTCGGTGGCGATTGGGATTGACCCGGATAGCGATGATTTAAGCCAGCTGCGCTACGGCAAAATTTGTATTCTGGCGGATGCGGACTCCGATGGTCTGCACATCGCCACGCTGCTGTGCGCGCTGTTTGTGAGACATTTCCGTACCCTGGTGAAAGAGGGGCACGTCTACGTGGCGCTGCCGCCGCTGTACCGTATCGACCTCGGCAAAGAGGTCTACTACGCGCTGACGGAAGAAGAAAAAACCGGTGTGCTGGAGCAGCTGAAGCGTAAGAAGGGCAAGCCAAACGTCCAGCGCTTTAAAGGTCTCGGCGAGATGAACCCGATGCAGCTGCGGGAAACCACCCTCGACCCGAATACCCGCCGCCTGGTGCAGCTGGTGATCAGCGATGAGGATGAGCAGCAGACCACGGCGATGATGGATATGCTGCTGGCCAAGAAGCGTTCCGAAGATCGTCGCAACTGGCTGCAGGAGAAGGGCGATATGGCGGACCTGGAAGTGTAAGACCGCGCGCTGCGCCAGACGTAAAAGGGAGCCTCAGGCTCCCTTTTCTTATTTCGTTTCTGCGTCAGCGGGCTTAGACGCCGGCCTGCAGGATACGGATGTTGGTCTCCAGCACATCGCCTTTGACCGCTTCCGACCAGGCTTTCATGTGCGGGGTCTGCAGGTGCGCTTCAAGATGCGCGACGCTTTCCCACTGCTCCACCATGACGATAGAGTCAGGAGCGGTGGTCTGGAAGCTGACGCCAGCGGCATGATCCACCATGGGCGCATAGCCGTGGCAGCCGGCTTCCTGCAAAACGGTCGGAATAATTTTCGCGAACTGATCGAGAACCGCCTGGCGGTGGTGCTGGCCCGGGCGGGTACGGATTTCTGCAATCACTGTTAACATGGTTAACTCAACTCCTTCTGTGTGGATCTTGTCATACTCCAGGTTCGAATAACTCGAAATATGTAGAGCATAGACCCCTAGTTAACCAAAAATTTCCGCCAGATGCTTGCGATATTCTGCGATATACCGTGGGACATCAGGCATTTTAATCACGTCGTTGGCGATAAAGGTTGGCAGCGCCTCCATACCCAGGAACTGGTTGGCTTTATGGAACGGCAGGTAAACGCCGTCAACGCCGACGCCGTGGAAGAACTGTTCTTCGTCGGTGAAGGCTTCCATCGGCGCGTTCCAGGTCAGGGAGAGCATATATTTTTTCCCTTGCACCAGACCGCCGGAGCCATATTTTTTGCTGGCGTCGGAGCGGGTACGGCCGTCGCTGGCGTACAGTGAGCCGTGGCCTTCGGTAAAGACGTCATCCATATATTTTTTCACCGTCCACGGGGCGCCCATCCACCAGCCCGGCATCTGCCAGATCACCACATCGGCCCAGAGGAAATTCTGCACTTCGGCTTTTACGTCGTACTCGCTGTCGGCGCGAACGCTTTTAACATCGTGTCCGGCGTCGCGCAGATAACTCTCCGCGACCTCGGTCAGGGTGTCGTTCAGCTGGCCATTCGAGTGCGCGAATTTTTTTGCGCCATTGATAATCAGGATGTTGCTCATCATTTGTCCTCAATCTTGAAAATTTGCCGACGATCTTACCCCGCGAAGCGGGGCAGTAAAATGAGCAAAATGTGCAAAGTCTTTTGCTAAATGAGCAATAATATCGCTACCAGTCAACGCGGGCTTCGAAGCCGCCGTCGCGGGCATTGGCAAACTCGACGCGCATGCCGTGCAGCGAGGCGATGCGCCGGACGATCGACAAGCCCAGGCCGCTGCCCGTAGCATCCTGACCCGGCGGGCGGTAGAAACGCTCGCCGATGCGCGCCAGCGCCTGCGGGCTGATGCCGGGGCCGTTATCGCGTACCCGAAACTCTCGGGCGTTGAGGGTGATATCGACCTGGCTGCCGCGCGGGCTGTAGCGTACCGCGTTATCCAGCAGATTGCGCACCAGCAGGCTGAGGAGCAGCGGCTGGCCGGTGCGGGAGATGCCAGAGACATTAAGATGCAGGCGCAGCTCAATCCCGGCCTGCTGCGCCGGGTGGTACATCTCCATTACCGCCGACTGCAGCAGATCGTCGATGGCGACCGGCTGCACGTCGTCCAGCTGGGCGAGCGAGTCCAGCCGCGACAGCGTCAGCAGCTGATCCACCAGACGGGTGGCGCGATCGATCCCGTGATGGAGCTGAGCCAGGGCTTTCTCACGCCCTTGTGGATCGTCCAGAGAGAGCTGGGCGACTTCAGTCTGCACCTTCAGCGCCGCCAGCGGGCTGCGCAGCTCGTGGGCGGCATCAGAGGTAAACCGACGCTCGCGCAGCATGACGTCGTGGGTGCGCTGGAACAGCTGATTCAGCGACTCGACCAGCGGGCGGACTTCAGTGGGGATCTTCTCCACGCTGAGCGATTCCGCCGAGTCCGGCGCGCGCAGGCGCAGCGTGCGCGCCAGATGTTTCAACGGCGCCAGTTCGCGGCTTAACAGCACGATGAGCAGCACGAACATCAGCGGCAGGGCGATCATCCACGGCGTTAGCTGCGAGGTAACAATGTCCATCGCCATTTCGCGGCGATAATCCCACTCCTGGCCGACGGCGATACGGTGGCGGCCATCGGCGGTGGTTAACCACAGGAAGCGCCACTCGTCATCATCGCCGCGCAGGTAGCCATCGCTGAAGCCCTCGCGCTGCGAGTGCCATTGAATATCCTCCCCGTTTTCGCCGTCGTTAAGCACCATTTTGCCGTCGCGGGTGAAGATGGCGAACGCCAGCGCATCGTCGTCGATATGCCCGTGGCGCACCTTTTTCTTTTCCCCGAGCGATGTCGGCGGGGCGCGGAGCTCTTCGAAATTCATGACGCTCAGGCGGCGGGCGAACAGCAGCTGCTGGGTATCAAACAGCTTATCCAGCTTTTTACTGGTCTGCTGCCAGGCGATCACGCTGGCCACCCCCCAGGCGGCGGCGGTCAGCACGGCAAACAGCAGCGTCAGACGCAGGCGCAGGCTCAGGCGGGCAAGTCGTTTCATGCGTCACCCAGGGTATAGCCGATGCCGTGGACGGTGCGGATAAATTCACTGCCGAGTTTGCGGCGCAGATGATGGACGTGAACTTCCACGGCGTTGCTGGAGACCTCGTCGTCCCAGGTGTAGAGCTTTTCTTCAATAAGCTTACGCGGCAGTACGCGCCCGGCGTTACGCAGCAGCAGTTCCAGCAGGGCGAACTCCTTCGGCTTCAGCGTCAGGCTTTCGCCGTCGAGGCTGGCGGTTAAGCGGTTCGGGTCAAGGCTCACCTTGCCGTGGCGCAGCTCGCTGCTGCTCTGGCCGTGGGCGCGGCGGATCAATGCTTCGAGGCGGGCCGCTACCTCAATCAGGGCGAAAGGTTTGCACAGATAATCATCGGCGCCCAGGCGCAGCCCCTCCACCCGCTGGCTGAGCGCATCGCGGGCGGTGAGGATCAGCACCGGCTCATGGCGGCCTTTGTCGCGCCACTCGCGCAGAATATCGAGGCCATCGATGCCGGGAAGGGTGAGATCAAGAATTGCCGCGTCGTAGGGGGCGCTGTATAAGGCGTTTTTGCCCTCCAGCCCGGCGGTAAACCAGTCGATGCTGAAGCCCATTTTGCTCAGCCCGGCCTTGATGCCATCGCCGATTAACTTGTCATCTTCCACCAATAATATGCGCATTTTCCCTCCTGCCAACCCGGCTGCTCTGCGCAGTAAACCGCGTTGCGACCGGGGTTGTACAGCATTAAAATTTCTTTTTTCCCCTTAAGAAGTCGTTAAGTTTTGTCGGGCGTAATAGGAGCCATATCAACACGAAGGGAGAACACATCATGAAGAAAATTGCTGCGATGACCGCGATCGTTGCCCTGGTTTCCATGCCGGTGCTGGCTGCCGGACAGGGCGGGTATACCGGTCCTTCTGCGACCACGCCGGCAAGTTCGACCACCCAGGGCGGCGGATTTACCGGCCCGAGCGGCGCGGTCACCACCGTCACCAATGTCAAATCGCTGCGGGACGATACCTGGGTGACCCTGCGGGGCAAAATTACCGAGCGCGTGTCCGACGATCTGTATAAGTTCCAGGATGCTACCGGGGTGATCAATGTCGATATCGACCACAAACGCTGGAACGGCGTCACCGTCGGCCCGCAGGACACGGTAGAAATTCAGGGGGAAGTCGATAAGGACTGGAACTCGGTGGAGATCGACGTTAAACAGATCCGTAAAATCACGCCATAAGTCTCCGGCGGATAAGCGCAAGATCGGTCAGGAATCGCTATCCTCGCTCTGTCAGAGTATGTCGCGAGGAGGAGACGATGAACGATATTAAGGCCAGCCCGGCGTATGTCGGGCGCTTCCAGCGCGTCTGTAGATACATTGCGCGTCATCTTGATGAGCCGCTGTCGCTGGAGGCGCTGAGCGCGATAGCGCACAGTTCGCCTTACCATTTTCACCGGCAATTTAGCGCGTATACCGGCATTCCCTTGTACCGGTATATTCAGTGGTTGCGTCTGCGACGCGCCTGTTGGCGCCTGGCGTTCAACCCCCGCGATAAAATCATCGACATTGCCCTTGATGCCGGATTTCAGAATGCGGAGTCGTTCAGCCGTGCCTTCCGTACCGCGTTTGACCAAAGCCCGACCCAGTTCCGTCAGCAACCGGACTGGGCCGAGTGGCATCGACGCGTACCGAAACATACGCTACAGGAGCAAACGTCGATGGACGTCAATATCATTTCGTTCCCCACCACCCGGGTAGCCGTCCTGCAACATCGTGGCAGCCCGGACCTTGTCAACGCCACCGCCGCGCGTTTTATCGCCTGGCGTAAGACGAGCGGATTATCGCCCGTTGCCACCAGCGAAACCTGGGGGATCGCCTGGGACGATCCGCAGACTACCCCGCAGGAGGCATTTCGTTTTGATCTCTGCGGTACGGTCGAACGGCCGGTTGGTGAAAACGCCTTTGGCGTGATTAACGGCGAAATCCCCGGCGGACGCTGCGCCGTCGTGCGCCATCACGGCTCGCTGGACACCCTGGCGCAGAGCGTTTGGTATCTCTATCGCGACTGGTTACCCGCTTCAGGCGAGACGTTACGGGATTTTCCGGTCTACTTCCGTTACCACAATTTTGTCCACCAGGTGGCTGAGCATGAGCTGCAAACCGATATTTATCTGCCGCTGGCCTGATTAAGGTGACGGAATCCTCAACCGATCTCACGGCCTGTGACTCAGGGCGTGAGATCGGGTATTATCGCGGGTAGTTTTGCCGTCCGAACGGTCGGTACCCAGATTGAGGATCCACGATTAATGAGCGATATGGCAGAGCGCCTTGCGCTGCATGAATTTACGGAAAATGCTTACCTGAACTACTCCATGTACGTGATCATGGACAGGGCATTACCGTTTATTGGCGATGGCTTAAAACCGGTCCAGCGTCGCATCGTCTATGCGATGTCCGAACTGGGGCTGAACGCCAGCGCCAAATTCAAAAAGTCCGCCCGCACCGTCGGCGACGTGCTGGGTAAATATCACCCACACGGCGACAGCGCCTGCTATGAAGCGATGGTGCTGATGGCGCAACCCTTCTCCTATCGCTATCCGCTGGTGGATGGCCAGGGGAACTGGGGGGCGCCGGACGATCCGAAATCCTTCGCCGCCATGCGTTACACCGAATCCCGCCTGTCGAAGTATGCCGAGCTGCTGCTCAGCGAGCTGGGGCAGGGGACGGTCGACTGGGTGCCAAACTTTGACGGCACGCTGCAGGAGCCGAAAATGCTGCCGGCGCGCCTGCCAAACATCCTGCTCAACGGCACCACCGGCATCGCGGTGGGCATGGCGACCGATATTCCGCCTCACAACCTGCGTGAAGTGGCGAAAGCGGCGATTACGCTGATTGAGCAGCCGAAAACGACCCTCGACGAACTGCTGGATATCGTGCAGGGACCGGATTTCCCGACCGAGGCGGAGATCATCACTTCGCGGGCGGAAATTCGCAAAATCTACCAGAACGGACGCGGCTCAGTGCGCATGCGCGCGGTATGGAGCAAAGAGGACGGCGCGGTAGTGATCAGCGCGCTGCCGCACCAGGTCTCCGGCGCCAAAGTACTGGAGCAGATTGCCGCGCAGATGCGCAATAAAAAGCTGCCGATGGTGGACGACCTGCGCGACGAATCGGACCACGAAAATCCGACCCGCCTGGTGATCGTCCCGCGCTCCAACCGGGTGGATATGGAGCAGGTGATGAACCACCTGTTCGCCACCACCGATCTGGAGAAGAGCTACCGCATCAACCTCAATATGATCGGTCTCGACGGCCGCCCGGCGGTAAAAAACCTGCTGGAGATCCTCAGCGAATGGCTGGTGTTCCGTCGCGATACCGTACGTCGCCGTCTGAACCACCGGTTAGAGAAGGTCCTTAAGCGCCTGCATATCCTTGAAGGTTTGCTGGTGGCGTTCCTCAATATTGATGAAGTCATCGAGATCATCCGCACGGAAGATGAGCCGAAGCCAGCCCTGATGTCGCGCTTTGCCATCAGCGAAACCCAGGCGGAAGCGATTCTGGAACTGAAACTGCGCCATCTCGCCAAACTGGAAGAGATGAAGATCCGCGGCGAACAGAACGAGCTGGAAAAAGAGCGCGATCAGCTGCAGGCGATTCTGGCCTCTGAACGTAAGATGAACAACCTGCTGAAGAAAGAGCTGCAGGCCGATGCCGATGCTTTCGGCGACGATCGCCGCTCGCCGCTTCACGAGCGTGAAGAAGCGAAAGCGATGAGCGAGCATGATATGCTGCCGTCTGAGCCGGTCACCATCGTTCTGTCGCAGATGGGCTGGGTGCGCAGCGCCAAAGGGCACGACATCGACGCCCAGGGGCTGAGCTATAAAGCGGGCGACAGCTGGAAAGCCTCGGCGAAGGGCAAGAGCAACCAGCCGGTGGTGTTTATCGATACCACCGGGCGCAGCTATGCCATCGATCCGATTACCCTGCCCTCGGCGCGTGGCCAGGGTGAGCCGCTGACCGGCAAGCTGACGCTGCCGCCGGGCGCGACCGTGGAACATATGCTGATGGAAGGCGACGATCAGAAACTGCTGATGGCCTCCGACGCCGGCTACGGTTTTGTCTGCACCTTCAACGATCTGGTGGCGCGCAACCGCGCCGGCAAAGCGTTGATCACCCTGCCTGACAACGCGCATGTGATGCCGCCGCTGGTCATTGAGGACGAGTCCGATATGCTGCTGGCCATCACCGCCGCCGGGCGGATGCTGATGTTCCCGGTCAGCGATCTGCCGCAGCTGTCGAAAGGCAAGGGCAACAAAATCATCAACATTCCTGCGGCGGAAGCCGCCGCCGGCCAGGACGGTCTCGCACATCTGTTTGTCCTGCCGCCGCAGAGTACGCTGACCATTCATGTCGGCAAACGGAAGATCAAACTGCGTCCGGAAGAGCTGCAAAAAGTCACCGGCGAGCGCGGCCGCCGCGGTTCGCTGATGCGCGGTCTGCAGAAGATTGACCGTGTTGAAATTGACTCGCCGCGCCGCGCCGCGGCAGGCGATAGCGAAGAGTAAGCGCTTCTCCTCCCGTCTTTGACGGGAGGAGGCGAAAAAAAGCCGCAAAATCGTTGTTTATTCAGGCGTTGCGATTAACAATGTCCATCATCAGGGGCCCAGGAAGAACGGTCCCGGCCTGCGCAGAACTTGTGAGCCTGCCTTCTGCCAGCAGCGAATAATTCTAAGCGGTTTGGGTTTTAGAGGTAGCTATGCTATTCATTTTTCGAGTAATTTTTGTGGTCATTTATTGCATCGTAGTGTGCATACTTGGCTGTCTGTACTGCTTGTTCAGCCCGCGTAATCCAAAACATGTTGCCACTTTCGGCCATCTGTTTGGCCGCTTATCCCCGGTGTTTGGTCTGAAGGTGGAGCTGCGCAAACCTGCCGATGCGGAAAGCTATGGCAACGCGATCTACATCGCTAACCACCAGAACAACTATGATATGGTGACGGCATCTAACATCGTGCAGGCCCCGACGGTCACCGTGGGGAAAAAGAGCCTGTTGTGGATCCCGTTCTTTGGCCAGCTGTACTGGCTGACCGGTAATCTGCTGATTGACCGCAATAACCGAACCAAAGCGCACGGCACCATTGCCGAGGTCGTCAACGCCTTTAAAAAGCGTAAAATTTCGTTCTGGATGTTCCCGGAAGGGACCCGCAGCCGCGGTCGCGGTCTGCTGCCGTTTAAAACCGGCGCCTTCCACGCGGCTATTGCCGCCGGCGTGCCGATTATTCCGGTGTGTGTCTCGAATACATCGAATAAAATAAAGCTCAATCGCTGGAACAACGGTCTGGTGATTGTGGAAATGCTGCCGCCGGTGGATACCAGCCAGTTCGGTAAAGACAACGTGCGCGCGCTGGCGACGCATTGCCGCGAGCTGATGGCCGCCAAAATCGCTGAGCTGGACAACGAAGTGGCCGAGCGCGAAGCGGCCGGTAAGCAATAAGACAGGAAACGCCGCCAACGCGCGCGTATTGCTGGCGGGAAACGAATTCCCTTTTTCATTTGTCAGTATGTCATGGAGTTAATATGTCACTCAGTCGGCGTCAGTTTATTAAGGCTTCCGGCGTAGCGCTGTGCGCTGGCGCCGCGCCGCTGAAGGCCCATGCCGCCGGCCAGCAGCCTGCGCTGCCGGTTCCGCCGCTGCTGGAGTCCCGTCGCGGTCAGCCGCTGTTTCTGACGCTGCAGCGTTCACACTGGTCGTTTACGCCAGGCACCCGCGCCCCCGTCTGGGGGATCAATGGCCGCTATATGGGGCCGACGATCCGCGTCTGGAGCGGGGACGACGTCAAGCTTATCTACAGCAACCGTCTGACGGAGAACGTCGCGATGACCATCCGCGGCCTGCAGGTGCCTGGCCCGCTGATCGGCGGCGCGGCGCGCATGATGTCGCCGAACGCCGACTGGGCGCCGGTGCTGCCGATCCGGCAGAGTGCGGCGACGCTGTGGTACCAGGCCAATACGCCGAACCGGATGGCGAAGCAGGTCTATAACGGTCTGGCCGGCATGTGGCTGGTGGAGGATGAGGTGAGCAAGAACCTGCCGATCCCTAACCACTATGGCGTCGATGACTTCCCGGTGATAATTCAGGACAAACGGCTGGATAACTTCGGCACGCCGGAATATAGCGAACCGGGCAGCGGCGGCTTCGTCGGCGATACGCTGCTGGTCAATGGCGTGCAGAGCCCCTATGTCGAAGTGTCCCGCGGCTGGGTGCGTCTGCGCCTGCTGAACGCTTCCAACTCCCGGCGCTATCAGCTACAGATGAGCGATGGCCGACTGCTGCATGTCATTTCCGGCGACCAGGGGTTCCTGCCGGCGCCGGTTTCGCTCAAGCAGCTGTCGCTGGCGCCGGGGGAACGGCGTGAAATTCTGGTCGATATGACCAACGGCGATGAAGTGTCCATTACCTGCGGCGAAGCGGCGAGCATCGTCGACCGTATCCGCGGCTTTTTTGAACCGTCCAGCATTCTGGTCTCCACGCTGGTGCTGACCCTGCGCCCGACCGGGCTGCTGCCGCTGGTCACCGACAGCCTGCCGGCGCGTCTGCTGCCGACTGAGCTGCTCTCCGGCACGCCGATCCGCAGCCGGGATATCACGCTCGGCGACGATCCGGGGATTAATGGCCAGCTGTGGGATCCGCAGCGTATCGATATCACGGCGCAGCAGGGGACCTGGGAGCGCTGGACGGTGCGCGCCGACCGCCCGCAGTCGTTCCATATTGAAGGGGTAATGTTCCAGATCCGTAACGTCAACGGCTCGACCCCTTTCCCGGAAGACCGCGGCTGGAAGGACACCGTGTGGGTCGACGGGCAGGTTGAACTGCTGGTCTACTACGCCCAGCCGTCGTGGCCGCACTTCCCGTTCCAGTATCTGAGCCAGACGCTGGAGCTGGCCGACCGCGGTTCGATTGGCCAGATGCTGGTGAATCCCGCACCGTAAACTCTTCGACCCTGGCCGGCATACGGTCAGGGTTTGAGAAAATCCTCCTTCATTTCCACTATCATTCCGGCTTATAATCCACGCCCTTTTGGTTATTTTTTTATCATTTCCCCGGAAGCAATATGAGCGCAATATCCCTGATCCAACCGGATCGTGACCTTTTTTCCTGGCCGCAATACTGGGCTGCCTGTTTTGGCCCTGCGCCATTTTTACCGATGTCGCGTGAAGAGATGGATCAACTTGGCTGGGATAGCTGCGACATTATTCTGGTCACCGGCGACGCCTACGTCGACCACCCGAGCTTCGGGATGGCTATCTGCGGCCGCATGCTGGAAGCGCAGGGGTTCCGCGTGGGGATCATCTCCCAACCGGACTGGAACACCAAAGACGACTTCATGCGTCTGGGCAAACCGAACCTGTTCTTCGGGGTGACCGCCGGCAACATGGACTCGATGATCAACCGCTACACCGCCGACCGTAAGCTGCGCCATGACGACGCTTACACCGCCGGCAACGTGGCGGGCAAGCGCCCGGACCGCGCCACCCTGGTGTATACCCAGCGCTGTAAAGAGGCGTGGAAAGATGTGCCCGTGATCCTCGGCGGTATCGAAGCCAGCCTGCGCCGTACCGCGCATTATGATTATTGGTCCGATACCGTGCGCCGCTCGGTGCTGGTGGACTCCAAGGCCGATATGCTGATGTTCGGCAACGGCGAGCGTCCGCTAGTGGAAGTGGCCCATCGCCTGGCGATGGGCGAAACCATCGACCAGATCCGCGATGTGCGCAATACCGCCATCATGGTGAAAGAGGCTCTCCCGGGCTGGAGCGGCGTAGACTCCACCCGTCTGGATACCCCGGGCAAAATCGACCCCATCCCGCACCCGTATGGTGAAGATCTGCCGTGCGCCGATAACAAACCGGTCGCGCCGAAGAAACAGGAAGCGAAAAGCATCACTGTGCAGCCGCCGCGGCCAAAACCGTGGGAAAAAACCTATGTGCTGCTGCCTTCTTTCGAGAAGGTGAAAGGCGATAAGGTCCTGTACGCTCACGCCTCGCGCATTCTGCACCATGAAACCAACCCCGGCTGCGCCCGGGCGCTGATGCAAAAGCACGGCGAGCGCTACATCTGGATCAACCCGCCGGCAATCCCGCTCTCCACCGAAGAGATGGACAGCGTTTTCGCGCTGCCCTACAAGCGCGTGCCGCATCCTTCCTATGGCGATGCGCGCATCCCGGCGTATGAGATGATCCGCTTCTCGATCAACATCATGCGCGGCTGCTTCGGCGGCTGTTCGTTCTGCTCGATCACCGAGCACGAAGGACGCATTATCCAGAGCCGTTCTGAGGATTCGATCATCAATGAGATCGAAGCCATTCGCGACACGGTGCCGGGCTTTACCGGCGTGATCTCCGATCTCGGCGGACCCACCGCCAACATGTATATGCTGCGCTGCAAATCGCCACGCGCCGAGCAGACCTGTCGCCGTCTCTCCTGCGTCTACCCGGATATCTGCCCGCACATGGATACCAACCATGAGCCGACGATCAACCTTTACCGTCGCGCCCGCGAGCTGAAGGGCATCAAGAAGATCCTTATCGCTTCCGGGGTACGCTATGACATCGCGGTCGAAGATCCGCGCTATATCAAAGAGTTGGCGACCCACCACGTCGGCGGCTATCTGAAGATCGCGCCGGAGCATACCGAAGAGGGCCCGCTGTCGAAGATGATGAAGCCGGGAATGGGCAGCTACGACCGCTTTAAAGAGCTGTTCGACACCTATTCGAAGCAGGCGGGTAAAGAGCAGTATCTGATCCCGTACTTTATCTCCGCCCACCCGGGGACCCGTGATGAAGACATGGTGAACCTGGCGCTGTGGCTGAAGAAGCACCGCTTCCGTCTCGACCAGGTGCAGAACTTCTATCCGTCGCCGCTGGCGAACTCGACCACCATGTATTACACCGGCAAAAACCCGCTGGGCAAGATCGGCTATAAGAGTGAAGAGGTGGTGGTGCCGAAGGGCGATAAACAGCGCCGTCTGCACAAAGCGCTGCTGCGCTATCACGATCCGGCCAACTGGCCGCTGATCCGTCAGGCGCTGGAGGCGATGGGCAAGAAACACCTGATTGGCTCACGTCGCGACTGCCTGGTGCCGGCGCCGACTCTCGATGAGATGCGCGAAGCGCGTCGCCAGAACCGTCATACCCGCCCGGCGCTGACCAAGCACACGCCGATTGTGCATCAGCGTTCTAACGGTGGCGCAACGGCGAAAAAGCCCGTTAAACGGGGTAAAGTCGCCGGGCGTTAAGCCTGACTTTGCGCCCGGCAGCGTTTCGCTGACCGGGCGGTTTCTCAAGCCGGACACGCGTCAGCGCTGCCCGGCTTTTTTACCTGTTATCCGCCGAACTGATCCGGGTCGGGCCCCAGACGCTTGCCCTGATCCAGCCTGGCAATCTCCCCCAATTCTTCTTTATCCAGGCGGAAATCCCAGACGTTAAAGTTTTCGGCGATGCGCGACGGCGTGACGGATTTCGGGATCACCACCAGACCGCTGTCGAGATGCCAGCGGATGACAATCTGCGCCGGCGTTTTGCCATATTTATCAGCCAGCTGATGGATAACTTTCTGATCGAAGACGCCCTTACCGCCCTGGGCCAGCGGGCTCCAGGATTCGGTCTGGATCTTGTGGGTGGCGTTCCAGGCGTGCAGCTGCCGCTGCTGCAGCAGCGGATGCAGCTCTATCTGGTTGATCACCGGCGCGACGCCGGTTTCATCAATCAGCTTCTGCAGATGCGGCACCTGGAAATTACACACGCCGATGCTCTTCGCCAGCCCCTGCTGCTGCAGCTCAATCAGCGCCTGCCAGGCCTCGACGTAATGGCCGATAGCCGGCACCGGCCAGTGGATTAAATAGAGATCCACATAGTCCAGCTTCAGCTTGCTGAGGCTCTCTTTCAGCGCCTCGTGCGGCCGTTTTTGATCGTCGTTCCACAGCTTGGTGGTGATGAATAGCTCATCGCGATTGACGCCAGCGCTTTGCAGGGCGTTGCCGACGCCAGCCTCATTTTGGTACGCGGCGGCGGTGTCAAAAGAGCGATAACCGACTTCCAGCGCCTTATGAATGGCGGAGACGACTTCCTCGTTGCCAGCTTTCCACACGCCGAGACCCAGCTGCGGCATCAGGTTGCCGTCGTGTAGTTTTATAACGGTTGGATGTGTCATGCCTTCCTCCTGTTAATGAACTCGGCGAAGCAGGATCCGCCGAGGGGTAGCATTAAGTCTGGACGAAATAGCTAAAAACGGTAGTAAAAACACCTCTCCCCGACGTTTGTTTAACGTAAGGGGAGGTGAATCAGGCGGGGTAACTTAGCGGGCAGCCTCGTAGATACGACGGCTGACGTCCAGGGTGATATCCTGGTGCTCGCCCAGTTTGGTCATGCCGTGCTCTTCCAGTTTCGCCAGCAGCGCCGGGATGGAGCTACCGTCGAGACCGTAATCGGAGAGGCGGGTCGGCACGCCCATCTGCTCGAAGAACTGGCGCGTCGCGGCGATGGCGGCATCGATGCGCTGGTCGTCTGAGCCCTCGGTGATATGCCACACGCGCTCCGCATATTGCAGCAGCTTCTCGCGCTTGGTATCGCGCTTCTCATTCCACAGCGCCGGCAGAACGATAGCCAGCGTCTGGGCGTGATCGAGACCATGCATCGCCGTCAGTTCGTGACCAAGCATATGCGTTGCCCAGTCCTGTGGCACGCCAGCGCCGATCAGGCCGTTCAGCGCCTGGGTCGCGGCCCACATAATGTTGGCGCGCACGTTATAGTTTTCCGGCTCCTGCAGCGCTTTCGGGCCATCCTCGATCAGGGTCAGGAGAATGCCTTCGGCGAAGCGGTCCTGAATTTTGCCGTCAACCGGGTAGGTGACGTACTGTTCTACGGTATGGACGAAGGCGTCAACCACGCCGTTGGCGACCTGGCGCGGCGGCAGGGTATAGGTGTAGACCGGATCGAGGATCGCGAACTGCGGCTGAACGTGGGAAGACATAAACGCACGTTTGTCGCCGGTGGTTTTCCGCGAAATCACCGCCCCTTTGTTTGATTCAGAACCGGTCGCCGGCAGAGTGAGAACCGAGCCCATTGGAATGGCGCTGGCGATCTTACTGCCATAGGTTTCCAGAATTTCCCACGGATCGATGTTGGCGTCATAGTGCGCTGCTGCCGCGATAAATTTGGTGCCATCCAGCACCGAACCGCCGCCGACCGCCAGCAGGAAGGTGACCTTCTCTTCGCGGGCGAGCTTCACCGCGTTCATCAAGGTTTCGTAAGACGGGTTCGGCTCGATGCCGCCAAATTCAAGGACGTCCAGGCCATTCAGGGCGGTCAGTACCTGATCCAGGACGCCCGTTTTTTTCACGCTGCCGCCGCCGTAGGTGATCAGTACGCGAGCTTCCGCCGGGATCTGTTCACGCAGTTTTTCAATCGCGCCTTTGCCAAACAGAATGCGGGTTGGGGTATGCAGGTCAAAATTATTCATTGCTTGAGTCCTCAAAAGAGTAAAACCGCCGACAGGGACGATACCGCTGCCCGATGACGGTTATTGTGGTCCTGGCGCCGTTGCCCCTCAATGCACATTTCTGCCTATGTCTTGCCTATTTCTCCATATGGCTGGAGAATTTGCGGCGGCCTGCGCACAATGTACGGGTGAAGAAACATCGGGAGAGACGGTGGCAATGCAACACGCAGAGATATGTCAGACTCTGACAGAAAAGGTTAACCAGCTGAAAGATAAGCACGAAATGTTAAGTTCGCTACTACCCGACGTCCGCCTGCTGTACGGGACGCAGCCGGGACCGCGGATGCCGGTGATGTACCAGCCGGGGATCGTTTTTCTCTTTTCTGGCCATAAAATTGGTTATATCAATGAGCGGACGTTTCGCTACGATACAAACGAATATCTGCTGCTGACCGTACCGCTGCCTTTCGAATGCGAAACCTTTGCCACCCCGGAGGTGCCCCTGGCCGGCATGCGCCTGAACGTCGATATCCTGCAACTGCAGGAGCTGCTGATGGATATTGGCGAGGATCCGCTGTTTCAGCCCGCCGTCGCCTCCAGCGGGATAAACTCCGCAGTGCTCTCGGAGGATATCTTGTGCGCTGCTGAACGGCTGCTCGACGTGATGGAGCGGCCGCTGGACGCGCGGATCCTTGGCAAGCAGATCGTCCGCGAAATTCTCTACTATGTGCTGACGGGACCCTGCGGCGGCGCGCTGCAGGCGCTGGTCAGCCGGCAGACCCACTTCAGCCTGATTAGCCGCGTACTCAAGCATATCGAGAGTCAATACACCGAAAACCTCAGCGTCGATCGGCTGGCGGCGGAAGCGAATATGAGCGTGTCGGCGTTTCACCATAATTTTAAATCGGTGACCAGTACTTCGCCGCTGCAGTATCTGAAAACCTACCGTCTGCACAAGGCGCGCATGCTGATGATCCATGACGGGATGAAGGCCAGCGCGGCGGCGATACAGGTGGGCTATGAAAGCCCTTCCCAGTTCAGTCGCGAGTTTAAGCGCTACTTCGGGATGACGCCCGGGGAAGACGCCGCGCGTATTCGTACGATGCAGGGAATGTAATACCGGGGAGGGAGCAGGCCGGGCGGGCGCAGCCCCCCGGCAGTCGACATCAGGCGCTGCAGTATTTCTTTTTGATCACCACGAACAGCGTGCCGAGCAGGCCAGCCAGCAGCAGGGCAATCGGCAGGATCATCAGGCAGGTCATCACCTGATCTTCATGACGCTTCACGAATGGGATCATGCTCAGCGCATAGCCGAGGCCCGTGACCACGCCGACCCACAGCAGGGCGCTCAGCCAGTTGAAGAACTGGAAGCGGCGGTTCGGCAGACCGGAAATCCCCGCCATGGTTGGCAGCAGGGTACGGACAAATGCCAGAAAGCGGCCCGCGAGCAGCGCCAGCAGACCGTGGCGGTCAAACATGCAGGTGGCGCGCTGATGGTATTTATGCGGCAGGTGCGCCAGCCAGCCTTTCACCGTTTGCGTATTGCCCAGCCAGCGCCCCTGTACATAGCTCAACCAGCAGCCGAGGCTGGCGGCGGCGGTCAGAATGGCGATAGTGGGCACAAAGTCCATGACGCCTTTAGCAATCAGCGCGCCGGCGAGCAGCAGCAGGCTGTCTCCAGGTAAAAAGGAGGCAGGCAGCAGCCCGTTTTCCAGAAACAGGGTCGCGAACATAACCAGATATACAACGCCCACAACATGAGGGTTCGCCAGTGCGGCAAAATCATGTTGCCACAGCGCGGCGACAATCTCTTGAATGACAACCATGGACTTTCCTAAGTGGTACCGTATTGTTGACTAGTGTACTCCTGAAGAGACCCGAGCACCTTGATCCCGGGCGCAACAAAAGCGGCCGCTCCGATAAAAAGCGTCCGCTATTGTTGCCACTGACTGTCACTTTACACGATACGCGCGAAGCCCGCTGCTAAATCCGCCTGCAGATCGTCAACATTTTCGAGACCAATGTGCAAACGGATCAGCGTGCCGCTGAAGTCGACTTCCGCATCCGGTCGGATGTGAGCGATTTGCTCCGGCTGATTGGCCAGAATCAGCGATTCAAAGCCGCCCCACGAGTAGGCCATGCTGAACAGGCTGAAGTTGTCGAGATACGCTGCCAGCTCAGCGTCGTTGAGACGCTTGTTGAGCACAAAAGAGAACAGCCCGCTGCTGCCGGTAAAATCGCGCTTCCAGAACTCATGGCCTTTACTGCCGGGCAGAGCGGGGTGGTTGACCCGCGCCACCTGCGGATGCTGCGCCAGCCACTCGGCGATGCGCAGGCTGCTTTCATGATGCTGACGCAGGCGGACGCCCAGCGTGCGCAGGCCGCGGCTGGTCATATAGGCGGTATCGGCGTCCAGCATTTGCCCCATCAGATAGGCATTCTCACGCAGCTGCGGCCAGCAGCGCGCGTTCGCCACCGCGGTGCCGACCATGGCGTCGGAGTGGCCGATCAGGTATTTGGTGCCTGCCTGAATAGAAATATCAATGCCAAAATCCAGCGCTTTGAACAGGATCCCCGCCGCCCAGGTGTTATCGATCATGATAATCGCTTCCGGGGCGACCTGACGCACGGCGGCGACAATCGCCGGCACATCGTGCACTTCCATGGTGATGGAGCCGGGCGATTCCAGGAACACCACCCGGGTCTCAGGGCGAACCAGACGGGCAATATCGGCGCCGATTAAGGGATCGAACCAGCTGGTGGTCACGCCGAGTTTGGCGAGAATTTTGGTACAAAAATCCTGGCTTGGCTCATAGGCGGTATTGGTCATCAGCACATGGTCGCCCTGCTCGACAAACGCCAGGATAGTGTTGGCCACCGCGGCGGCGCCGCAGGGGAAGAGGGCGCAGCCGGCGCCGCCCTCCAGCTCGCACATCGCTTCCTGCAGCGAGAAGTGGGTCAGGGTGCCGCGACGCCCGTAGAACAGCTCGCCGTTGGCCCGATTGCGGGTGGCGTGCTTTTTGGCCTCTACGGTGTCGAAAACCAGCGATGACGCGCGCTGGATCACGCTGTTCACTGAGCCCTGGGTATATTTTTTGCTCCGCCCGGCGTTGACCAGCGCGGTATCAAGATGTTTATCAGCCATGTTGATGAACCTGTTTTTATACGTCTGGACGTCTAAACTAGCATGAATCTTCTTTTCTGTACCAGCGCGCTGCCGATACAGGCGAAAATTTTACCAGGCCCGCGGTTAGCCACTTTTTTACTGCGTAAGCGCAAGGAAAATAAACGTGATTTGCTGCACAGTGTAAATACTAATGAGAACCACTATCAATTCGATGTCGTTTTGATATTATTGTGGGCAGATTTTGTGATTATCGTCGTGGAGATAGAGCGTGGGTAATAATTTGATGCAGGCGGATCTCTCCGTTTGGGGTATGTATCATCATGCCGATATTGTCGTTAAGGTGGTGATGATTGGCCTGATTCTGGCGTCGGTCGTCACCTGGGCCATCTTCTTCGGTAAAGGGGCGGAAATCCTCGCCAGCAAGCGTCGCCTCAAACGTGAACAGCAGCAGCTGGCGGAAGCCCGCTCTCTCGATCAGGCCAGCGATATCGCCAGCGCCTTTGAGGCGAAAAGCCTCACCACCCAGCTTATCAATGAAGCGCAGAACGAACTCGAACTCTCCGCCGGTGCCGAAGACAATGAAGGCATCAAGGAACGAACCGGTTTCCGCCTTGAGCGCCGCGTCGCGGCCGTCGGTCGCCATATGGGGCGCGGCAACGGCTATCTGGCCACCATCGGCGCCATTTCGCCGTTCGTGGGCCTGTTCGGCACCGTCTGGGGCATCATGAACAGCTTTATCGGCATCGCCCAGACCCAGACCACCAACCTTGCGGTGGTGGCGCCGGGCATCGCGGAAGCGCTGCTGGCGACAGCTATCGGTCTGTTCGCCGCCATCCCGGCGGTGGTCATCTATAACATCTTCGCCCGCATGATCGGCAGCTATAAGGCCTCGCTCGGCGACGTCGCCGCTCAGGTCCTCCTGCTGCAAAGCCGCGACCTGGACCTCAGCGCCAGCGGCGTGAAGCCGGTGCGCAGCGCGCAGAAATTACGGGTAGGTTGATCGGCTATGGCGATGCGTCTTAATGAAAATCTGGACGATAACGGCGAAATGCATGAGATCAACGTGACGCCGTTTATCGACGTCATGCTGGTTCTGCTGATTATCTTCATGGTAGCCGCGCCGCTGGCGACGGTCGACGTGAAGGTGAATCTGCCGGCCTCCTCCAGCCAGCCGCAACCGCGACCGGAAAAACCTATCTACCTGTCGGTGAAGGCGGATAAGAGCATGTTCCTCGGCAACGACCCGGTGACCGAAGCGAATATGATTAACGCCCTGGATAGCCTGACCGCCGGCAAAAAAGATACCACCGTCTTCTTCCGCGCGGATAAAACCGTCGATTACGAGACGATGATGAAAGTGATGGATACCCTGCATCAGGCGGGCTATCTCAAGATCGGGCTGGTGGGCGAAGAGACCGTCAAAGCCAAATAACCCGATGCTTTTCCTGAAAAGGCTGGCCGCGCGCCGGCCTTTTTTATTGTCCTCTGCCAGCGAAGTGTTGGCCTGGCGTTGCCATCACGTTATCTGTCTGAGATATAATGTCGCTTCTTTTTGTTAACTGACAGGATCTTATGGAACGCTTTCTGGAAAATGCTATGTACGCCTCGCGCTGGCTGCTGGCGCCGGTTTATTTTGGCCTCTCGCTTGGTCTGATTGCGCTGACCATCAAATTTTTTCAGGAGATCTTCCACATACTGCCGCATATTTTTAGCGTCAGTGAGTCGGATATGATTCTGACCCTGCTGTCGCTGGTGGATATGACCCTGGTGGGCGGTTTGCTGGTGATGGTGATGTTCTCCGGGTATGAAAATTTTGTCTCGCAGCTGGATATTAACGAGGGTAAAGAAAAACTCAGCTGGTTGGGCAAAATGGACGCGACGTCGCTGAAAAATAAGGTTGCCGCCTCCATCGTGGCGATCTCCTCTATTCACCTGCTGCGGGTGTTTATGGATGCGAAAAACGTCCCGGACAATAAGCTGATGTGGTATGTCATCATCCATCTGACCTTTGTGCTGTCGGCCTTTGTGATGGGCTACCTCGATCGTCTGACCAAAGTGAAACACTGATCCTTTCTCTCCCGGCGGCGTTAGCCGCTGGGCTGTTTCTCCCCGTTTCTGCTGTTCTGCGCTGGCGTATGTCCGGGCTTCTGCTTTGCTTAAAGGGCGCTTAACAACGGAGGCAGGGTGATGACGCGATTAACGGCCAAAGATTTCCCGCAGCAGCTGCTCGAGTATTATGACTACTATGCCCACGGTAAAATCAGCAAACGCGAGTTTCTCCAGCTGGCGGGGAAATATACCGTCGGCGGGATGACCGCGCTGGCGCTGTTTAATCTGCTGAAGCCCGACTATGCCCTGGCAGAGCAGGTACCGTTCACCGACCCGGATATCCGCCCGGAGTATATTCATTATCCCTCTCCTGATGGCCACAGCGAAGTGCGGGCTTACCTGGTGACGCCGACGAAAATAGCCGACAAAGCGCCCGCCGTGGTGGTGGTTCATGAGAACCGCGGCCTGAACCCCTATATTGAAGACGTAGCCCGGCGGGTAGCGAAAGCGGGGTATATCGCGCTGGCGCCCGATGGCCTGAGCTCCGTCGGCGGCTATCCGGGGAATGATGATGAAGGCCGCGCGCTACAGCAGAAAGTCGATCCCGTGAAGCTGATGAATGACTTTTTTGCGGCGGTCGAATTTATGGCGAAGCATCCGCAGGCGACGGGGAAGGTCGGTATCACCGGTTTTTGCTACGGCGGCGGCGTCAGCAACGCGGCGGCGGTGGCGATCCCGGAGCTGGCCTGCGCGGTGCCGTTTTACGGCCGCCAGCCGCCGCTGAAGGAGGTCGATAAAATTAAAGCGCCGCTGCTGCTGCACTATGCCGGCCTCGATAGCGGCATTAATGAAGGCTGGCCCGCCTATGAACAGGCGTTGAAGGAACACCATAAAGTCTATGAGGCCTATCTCTATCAGGGCGTGAATCACGGCTTTCATAATGATTCCACGCCGCGCTACGATCGGGCTGCGGCGGACCTGGCCTGGCAACGCACGCTGGCATGGTTTGAGAAGTATTTACGCTAGCGCAAACGTCATAAATAGCGCTACCGCTCGCTCAAAAAAACGCTATATAATTTATTATATAACGATTGGGAGAGCTTGATGGAAAATCATTTTGGCAAAGGCTTAATGGCGGGGCTACAGGCATCCTATGCTGATACCGCCGCGCATGCGGCGAATTTTTGCGCCGACTATAAACGCGGGTTTGTGCTTGGTTACTCGCACCGCATGTTTGAAAAAACCGGCGACCGCCAGCTCAGCGCGTGGGAAGCGGGGATCCTGACCCGTCGCTATGGCCTTGACAGAGATATGGTGATGGACTTCTTCAAAGAGAGTGGTTCCTCGACCGCGATGCGCTACTTTATGGCGGGCTATCGGCTGGAAAGCTAACAACCGGAGGCGGTTGCCTCCGGCTGGTCAGAGCGTTACGCCTGGCGCTTATCTTCCGTTTGGGTGTCAAAGTCGCGGGCGTCGTGGCGCTCATGCAGCTGCTCATTGAGCGGGCCGTTGGTGCGGTTCACGATGCGTCCCCGCTTGACGGCGGGGCGGTTGCCGACATCCTGCGCCCAGCGCAGCACGTTGGTGTAGCTCCCGGCGTCGAGGAACTCCGCCGCGTTATAGACATTGCCCAGCACCACGTTGCCATACCATGGCCAGACCGCCATATCGGCGATGGTATACTCCTCGCCGGCCACATAGCGACCGCGGGCGAGCTGTTTGTCCAGCACGTCGAGCTGGCGTTTGGCTTCCATGGTAAAGCGATCGATCGCGTACTCGATCTTCACCGGCGCATAGTTATAGAAGTGGCCGAAGCCGCCGCCGAGGAAGGGCGCGGCGCCCTGCAGCCAGAACAGCCAGTTAAGGGTTTCAGTGCGGCCGGCGGGATCCTTCGGCAGGAAGAAGCCAAATTTTTCCGCCAGATAGAGAAGAATGTTGCCGGATTCGAATACTCGGGTGGGCGGCGTGGTGGAGTGATCGCTCAGCGCCGGGATCTTCGAGTTCGGGTTGATGTCGACAAAGCCGCTGGAAAACTGATCGCCTTCGCCAATGCGTATCAGCCAGGCGTCGTACTCCGCGCCGCTGACGCCCAGCGCCAGCAGCTCCTCCAGCATGATCGTCACCTTCTGGCCGTTGGGCGTGCCAAGTGAGTATAGCTGGAGCGGATGGGTTCCCACCGGCAGGACGCGTTCATGAGTCGCGCCGGAAACGGGACGGTTGATGTTGGCGAACGCGCCGCCGCTGTTTTGCTTCCATTCCCACACTTTTGGTGGCTGGTAGTTTTGCTCTGACATGCTGGTTTGCCTTTTTCGTGGATGTACAAAAAGTGTAGCAGGTGACCTCAGGCCATAATCCGCGCGGCCCACACGCTGACATCATCGCCGCTGCCCAGATCCGGCTGCACCAGACCATTGACCATAAAGGTCGGCGAGACATGGATGCCGTTCTGGCGGGCATATTTGCTGTGCCACTTGATCACGTCCTGCAGCTCCGGGCGGGCAAAGGCGGCTCCCAGCAGGACGTGACTGTAGCGCTCAATGCGTTCAATGATTTGCTGCGGCGTGGCGTTCATGTTCGGCCCGCTGCAGTGATCGGTAAATTCAAACTCTTCCCGATGGTCTGCCACGGCCTGCATCACCTTATGCGCCTGCTCTCTGCCATGCGGCAGGGTGGACGCGGCGAGGATGCAGCGGACAATCACCCCGGAGAACAGATGCCACGGCTGCGACTGCAGCCGTATCTTGATGGTTACGTTATCGGCGCCGACCTCATCGAGCAGATCGTCGAGTTTATTAAACGCGCGGACAGAGTAGGGGCAGGTGGGCTCAAGGAACACCTCAAACGTCCGCGGGCCGTGTCCCCAGACCAGCGGTTGGGCATTCAGATGCGAGGGTGTGCTCATTGTCGACTCCTGATGTTGCGTTGTTTTTTTGTTATATCACCGATAACGATATCACTTCTGCTTTCGGCTGCAGGGTTATTTTCCTTAACGGCACGATTAGCGAAACGAATGAGTGGTATCATCGTTACACCTCTGTCTGGTAAGTGCCTGCGGCAGGATAAGAAGAGGGAGTTTTGTTTCGCCAACTGCCCGGGCTGCATTTATTTGAGGTCAGGCTAAATGAGCAAAGGATCGACAAGCAGTGACGCCCCGTTTGGGACATTGTTAGGCTACGCGCCCGGCGGCGTGGCAATTTATTCATCGAATTACAGTAGCTTAAATCCGCAGGACTATCCGGATGACGCGACGTTTCGCAGCTACATCGGCAATGAGTATATGGGGCATAAATGGCAGTGCGTTGAATTTGCGCGCCGCTTTCTGTTCCTGACCTACGGGTTTGTCTTTACCGATGTGGGGATGGCCTATGAAATCTTCTCCCTGCGCTTTCTGCGCGAAGTGGTCAATGACAATATTCTCCCGCTGCAGGCCTTCGCCAACGGCGCCCGTCGTCCGCCGATCGCCGGTTCGCTGCTGATCTGGCAGAAGGGCGGCGAGTTTAAGCACACCGGCCACGTCGCGGTGATCACCCAGCTTGTCGGCAATAAGGTGCGTATCGCCGAGCAGAACGTCATTCACTCGCCGCTGCCGCAGGGCCAGCAGTGGACCCGCGAGCTGACCCTCGAGGTCAACGCCGGCCGGTACACCATCAAAGATACCTTTGCCGATACCGAAATTTTAGGCTGGATGATCCAGACCGCCGATACCGAACACAGCCTGCCGCAGCCGGTACTGCCGGGCGAGGCGATGGCGATCAAGGGCGCGCGGCTGCCGAACAACGGCCAGTTCCGCGGCAAATGGCTGAACGAGAAAGATCCGCTGCAGAAAGCCTACGTGGCGGCCAACGGCCATTTTATCAATCAGGATCCCTATCAGTATTTCACCATCAGCGAAAGCGCCGAACAGGAGCTGATTAAAGCCACCAACGAGCTGCACCTGATGTATCTGCACGCCACCGATAAGGTAATGAAGGATGATAACCTGCTGGCGCTGTTTGATATCCCGAAAATCCTCTGGCCGCGTCTGCGTCTCTCGTGGCAGCGCCGGCGTCATCATATGATCACCGGGCGCATGGATTTTTGCATGGACGAGCGCGGGCTGAAGGTGTACGAGTACAATGCCGACTCCGCCTCCTGCCATACCGAAGGCGGGCTGATCCTCGAGCAGTGGCTGAAGCAGGGCTACTACGGCACGGGTCACAATCCGGCCGAAGGTCTGCTCGATGAGCTGGCGGGGGCGTGGAAACACAGCCGGGCGCGGCCATTCGTGCACATCATGCAGGACAAGGATCTGGAAGAGAATTACCACGCGAAGTTTATCCAGCGTTCGCTGACCCAGGCCGGTTTTGAGAGCAAAATTCTCTTTGGCCTCGATGAACTGCGCTGGGATGCCGCCGGCCAGCTGATCGACGCCGACGGGCGGCTGGTCAACTGCGTCTGGAAAACCTGGGCATGGGAAACCGCCATTGAGCAGGTGCGCGAAGTCAGTGCCGATGAGTACGCGGCGGTGCCGATTCGTACCGGACATCCGCAGAATGAGGTGCGACTGATTGACGTCCTGCTGCGTCCTGAAGTATTGGTATTCGAACCCCTGTGGACGGTGATCCCGGGCAACAAAGCGATCCTGCCGGTGCTATGGTCGCTGTTCCCGCATCATCGCTATCTGCTGGATACCGATTTCGTGGTTAACGACGAGCTGGCGAAAACCGGTTATGCCGTGAAGCCCATTTCCGGACGCTGCGGGAACAATATCGATCTGATCGGGCCTCAGGATGAGGTTCTGGATCAGACCAGCGGCCAGTTTGTCGATCGTAAGAATATCTACCAGCAGCTGTGGTGCCTGCCGAAAGTGGATGGCAAGTATATCCAGGTGTGCACCTTTACCGTCGGCGGTAACTACGGCGGTACCTGCCTGCGCGGCGATTCGTCGCTGGTGGTGAAAAAAGAGAGCGACATAGAGCCGCTGATCGTATTGAAAGATAAAGCGTGATGTGCTGACCCCGGATAGCGGCTCGCGCCCTGTCCGGGGAGAGCGCAGAGACACGAACCAGGATAGCCCGGTCCGGTAAGCGCCGCCGGGGACCACCTGCAACAAAGCCAAGATAATTAACACAACAACAAGACAGAAAAGGAAAATAGTATGCACGATCGGCGTCTCGCCGCCCGCGCGGGTGAACTCAAGCCCTCCGCCGTCCGCGAACTTCTCAAGCACAGTAAACTGCCGGGCGTGATCTCGCTTGGCGGCGGCATTCCGGCCCCGGAACTGTTTGATACCGAAGGCCTGGAGCTGGCGGTGCAGAAGGTGATGAGCGAGCGTTTTCATGACGCATTTCAGTACGGTCTGACCGAGGGCTACCCGCCGCTGCGTCAGGCGGTGAGTGAAATCTGCCACTCCCGTGGCGTGACCTGTTCAGCCGCTCAGGTCTATATCACCTCCGGCTCCCAGCAATCGCTGGATATCGTTGCCCGCACGCTGCTCGATCCAGGCGATACTATCGTCGTTGAGCGACCCACCTATCTGGCGGCGCTGCAGGTGTTTCAGCTGGCGCAGGCCAATATTCTCAGCGTCGATACCGATGATGACGGGATGCTGGTGGAGCAGCTGGCTGACCTGCTGGAGACCACCCGCGTCAAAGCTGTTTACCTGGTGCCGACGTTCGGCAACCCCGGCGGTAAAACGCTGAGCGAGGCGCGTCGTCGCCGGCTGGTCGAGCTGGCGAAAAAATATGACTTCGTCATTCTGGAAGACGATCCCTACGGTGAAATTAGCTTTACTGACGCCGTGCGACGCCCGCTCTATCAGCACGCTGTTGAGCTGGGCTGTGAAGATCAGGTGGTTTACACCTCGACGTTTTCAAAGATCCTCGCGCCGGGGATGCGTATCGGCTGGATCGTCATGCCGGACTGGCTGGCGCAGCAGACGGTGATCGTGAAGCAGGCGGCGGATCTGCATACCAATATGCTGTCGCAGGTGATCACCGCGGAATACCTCAGCCTGAACCGGCTGGATAACCAGATTGCGTTGATTCGCGAAGACTATCGCAAGAAGTGCGTGGCGCTGGCCGATGCGCTGGAAAGCCGCCTTGGCGAGCACCTGGAATTCAGCCGCCCGCAGGGGGGGATGTTCCTGTGGGCGCGTTTCCGCTATCCGTTCGATACCATGGAATGGATGAAGAAAACGCTGGAAAACGGCGTGGTATACGTTCCGGGGGAAGCGTTTTATCACGATAATCCGGATACCCGTACCCTGCGTCTTTCCTACTCAACGGTGTCGGAAGCGGGGCTGCTGACCGCCGTTGAGCGGCTGGCGGCCTCCCTGTAACGGTCCTGCTGTGCGCCGCTTAGCGGCGGCGCATCCTCTTCGCTTCAATAGCGAGAGGGAGTGACGCTAGCGTTCAGCGCTGGGGTCACTCCGTATCGACGATGCGATCATCCAGCCAGACCAACATCAGCGCTGCGAGAAAAGCCACCGCAAAGGTACCAATAAACAACCACATAGATGTCCCTCACGGGTTAATTATTTTGCTGATTTTACCGGAGAGCGATCGTTTCGGTCGGAGATGGAGATTTTTGTCCCAGCCGAGTGGCTGGCGAGAGAGAAAAAGTCATCGGCATCAATATCGAAGTTAAGAATAATTTCCCTGTATTCCCCACCGTTAATTAACGCTTTGGCTTCTTTAACACTACTGGCAATAATGACAGGCATCAGTTTTATCTCATTTTGAAAACTGAGAAGCAAAATAAGAGTTAGTTCGTACCAGATCAACTACTTTTTATCGTATGCGACCGCAGAAAAAAACGTCCTCCTGTGGCTCGGTGATAGAGGAGGATTTTGTGACAGCGATCGGCTCGTCAACAGCGGGATCTTATCGGGCGCTGTGACGGGCTGCGGTTTCGCCAGCCCGCCGGGATTATTTACCCTGCTGTTTTGCTCGTAATATCTCGCCACAGCGCTGCTGGTCCTGACGCAGCGCCTGCTGTTCCTGCGGGCTGAGCTGATGCCAGGTGTCCAGCATCCGCTGCCCCAGCGCCGGCAGGTAATGTGCTTTATGCAGCGCGTAGTCAGAATTCCCCCCCTCGACGATGTTTTGCATATCGTGGAGGAACTGGCGGCTGTCGTCATGATCGATCACGCAAAATACCGCCCGGTAGTAAGCTTCGTCTTCCTCGGTGTAATGCGGAGTGAACCACCAGACCAGCAGCACGGTAAGCGCCAGCAGCGGGATAATTAAGGATAATTTTTTCAACATCAGTTTTTCGGCCGGAGACAATCAGCCGTCAGTGTACCTGCAACGACGGCCTGATGTAAGCGCCGGCCCCGGCGGGCCGGCACAGGCTAGTAGCCGACCGGGTAGATGCGGCCGGTTTGCACCCCTTCAATGCTGCGGCGATAGGCCTGTGCTACGGCGGCGGCGGGAACGCTGGCAAAGCCAGGGAAAAAGTCGCCGTAGGCCGCCAGCGACTCGCTGAGCACGGTGGGGCTGATGAGATTAATGCGGATCCCGCGCGGTAGTTCGCAGGCGGCGGCGCGCACAAAGCCTTCCAGACCGGCGTTAACCGTCGTGGCATTGACGCCCTGAGCAATCGGCTCCTGCGCGACAATGCCGCTGACCAGAGTAATCGACCCGCCGTCGCGCAGGAAATGCTGGCCGATCAGCGCCAGACGAATTTGCCCCAGCAGCTTGTCCTGCAGACCGAGGTTGAACTGGCTATCGGTCATGGTGCTTAACGGCCCAAAGTGCAGATTGCCGGTGGTGGAGACGATGGCGTCTACTTCGCCGGTCTGCGCAAACAGCGCCTCGACGCTCCCCTGGGAGGTAATATCCACCTGATAATCCCCCCGGGTGCGGCCGACGCGGATAACGTCATGTCTCTGGCCCAGTTCTTCGCTGACCGCGCGACCAATGGTGCCGCTGGCACCGATAACGATAATTTTCATGGCTGACTCCTGGTGAGGTGAAAGCCTATTCTTTAATAAAATGGATATCGGATAAACTGGCTAAAAGTTAGAACATTACTAACCAGAGGTTAGCAATATGGATAAGCTGCGAGGGATGGAGACGTTTATTGCCGTGGTGGAGTGCGGCAGCTTTACCGGGGCGGCGTCGCGCCTGGGGCTGTCGGCGGTAATGGTCGGGAAATACATCGCCCATCTGGAAGCCCAGCTGGCGACGCGTCTGCTAGAGCGTAACACCCGACGCCAGAGCCTCACCGACGCCGGGCGGGTCTATTTTGACGAAGCGAAACGGGTGATGGAGCAGGTCTCCATCGCCGAAAGCGCCGTTGAGCGGCTGCGGCTGGCGCCCGCCGGCACCCTGCGGGTGAGCGCGCCCACCTCGTTCGGCGCCAGCGTGATCGCCCCCCTGACCGCCACCTTTCTGCAGGCCTGGCCAGCGGTCCGGGTGGAACTGGATCTGACCAACCGGATGGTCGATCTGGTGGATGAAGGTTTCGATCTGGCGATCCGCATTGGCGAGATCCATCAGGAGGATCTGGTGGCCCGCTATCTGGCGCCCTATCGGATGGTGATCTGCGCCGCGCCGGCTTATCTGGCGCGTTACGGAACGCCAGGGACGCCGGAAGATCTCGCCGATCATCTCTGCCTGTCCCATACGGTCTGGACCGCCCGCAACGAGTGGCGGCTGCCGGGCATGGAGGGGGAAGTGCGCTGGAAGCGCGATGCGGTTTTGCGCTGCAACGATGGCTATGCGCTGCGCCAGGCGGCGATCGCCGGGGCCGGGCTGCTGATGCAGCCGGAGGTGCTGCTGGCCGATGCGCTGGCCAGCGGCAGCCTGATGCGGGTGCTGGAGGCGTGGACCCCACAGCCGAGGCCCGTGCATCTGCTCTGGCGCCAGGATCGCCGGCCCCTGCCGAAGCTGACGCAGTTTATCGCCCACCTTCAGGAGGGAATGGCCGACGCGCTGGCGACGACCCGCGCGTCGGAATAATCACTCCTCCCGTAGCGCCTGCTGCCAGTCGGCAATCAGATCGTGAGGATCTTCGATCCCGACCGACAGGCGGATCAGCTGCGGCGTGATGCCGTTCGCCAGGCGCTTCTCCAGCGGGATCGAGGCATGGGTCATGCTGAAGGGCTGGCTCACCAGGCTCTCCACGCCGCCCAGACTCTCCGCAAGGGTGAACCAGCGCAACTTGTTGATAATGCGTTCGGCGTAACCGTCATCGCCCTTCACCACGACGGAAATCATGCCGCCGGGCAGGGCCATTTGCTGGCGCGCCAGCTGATGGTGCGGGTGCGAGGCCAGCCAGGGGAACCAGACTCGCTCCACCTCCGGCTGTTGTTCCAGCCATTCGGCGAGCTGCAGCGCGTTCGCGCTGTGTCGCTCCATCCGCAGCGCCAGGGTGCGGATGCCGCGTAGCGTCAGGAAGCTGCTGAACGGGTCGAGTACACCGCCTACCGCATTCTGCAGGTAGCCAAGCTTTTCCGCGAGCTCAGCGTTATCGCCAACCACCGCCAGGCCGGCGACGACATCGGAATGGCCGTTGAGGTACTTGGTCGCGGAGTGGACCACCATATCAAACCCATACTCCAGCGGGCGATGGATCGCCGGCGAGGCGAAAGTGTTATCGGCGACGCTGATCAGGTTATGGCGGCGCGCGATGGCGGCGATGGCGCTGAGATCCGCCAGCTTCAGCAGCGGGTTGGTGGGCGTCTCCACCCAGATCATGCGCGTATCGGGGCGGATCGCCGCTTCAATCCCCACCAGGTCGTCGGGTTTCACCCAGCTCACCTGCAGACCAGCGCTACGGCGGCGAACGTTTTCCAGCAGGCGGTAAGTACCGCCATACACATCATCGACCGCCACCAGGTGGCTGTCCTTATCCAGCAGCTCCAGCACGGTGGAGATGGCGGCCAGCCCGGAGGCGAACGCGTAGCCGTGCGTGCCGTTTTCCAGGTCGGCGATCGCCGTCTCCAGCGCGTGGCGGGTAGGATTCCCGCTACGGGAATATTCATAGCCGGTATGCTGCCCCGGCGCCGGCTGAGCAAAAGTGGAGGTGGCATAAATCGGCGGCATCACTGCGCCGTGGCTGTCGGTGAAGGTTCCGCTATGTACGCTCAGGGTGTGGATAGATGACATAAAAAATTCCTTATTGTGCGACTCGGTTACGCCAGGCGGTCAGTACATCGCTGCGGGTGACCAGGCCAAGAAAACGCGCGTTGTCAGCGATCACTGCCACCAGACCGCGATCGAGAATGGCCTGCAGTTCGCTCTCTGGCGCACGCTTATCGAGAGTTTCAACATGGCGGCTCATCGCTTCACTGACCGGCAGAGAGAAGCGTTGGCGATCGCCCTTTACGTGGCGGATCAAATCCCACTCATCGACGATGCCGACCACGCGGCCATCCTCCAGCACCGGCAGCTGGGAGATGTCATACAGCCGCATGCGGGTAAATACTGCGGCCAGGGTGTCGTCCGGCGCGGCCGTGACGGTGGCGCCTTCGTCATGGCGCAGGGCGATAAAATCACTGAGATCGCCCTGTTCGGGGCGGGCGATCAGCCCCTGCTGGCGCATCCAGTCGTCGTTGAACATTTTTGACAGGTATTTATTGCCGCTGTCGCAGGCGAAGGTCACTACCCGCTTCGGACGGCTTTGCGCCCGGCAGTAGCGCAGCGCGGCGCTGAGCAGGGTGCCGGTGGAGGAGCCGGCCAGCACCCCCTCGACCTGCAGCAGCTGGCGCGCGGTGAGGAACGCTTCGCGGTCGCTGACGCGATAGGCGGTATGCACCCCTTCCAGCCTGGCCAGCGGCGGGATGAAATCTTCTCCAATCCCTTCGACCAGCCAGGATCCCGTTTCGCCGTAGCGTCCGGTATCAACCTGATCGGCAAGGATCGAGCCCGCCGGATCGGCGAGGATAAATTCCGTTTTCGGCGAATGTTCTGCAAACCAGGCCTGAAGCCCGCCCAGCGTGCCGCCGGAGCCAACGCCGACGACGATGGCGTCTATGTCGCCCTCCAGCTGCTGGAAAAGTTCTGGCGCGGTGGAGGTAGCGTGCGCCAGCGGATTAGCGTCGTTGTTAAACTGGTCGATGTAAAAAGCCCCCGGCGTTTCATCGGCAAGGCGGCGGGCATAATCCTGGTAGTAGGCCGGGTGGCCTTTATTGACGTCGGAGCGGGTGAGCAGCACCGTCGCGCCCAGCGCCCGCAGGTGAAAGATTTTCTCGCGGCTCATTTTGTCCGGCACCACCAGGATCAGGCGGTAATTTTTCTGCGCCGCAATCAGCGCCAGGCCGAGGCCGGTATTGCCGGCGGTGGCTTCGATAATTGTCCCGCCGGGCGCCAGTTTGCCCTGGCGCTCGGCTTCGTTAATCATCGACAGCGCAACCCGATCTTTAATTGAGCCGCCCGGGTTCTGATTTTCCAGTTTTAAAAACAGACTGCAGGGGCCGGTATCCAGTTTGTGCAACTGGAGCAGGGGAGTATGACCGATCAGGTCGCTCACGGAATGAAACAGTGACATAACCATTTACCCACTCGTTTAAGATATTTTTGCATGGTAGGTCTGTGAAATCGGTTATTTAAAGAATATTTCTCTGTCATTTAGCGCAAAATGGAATATAAGATGCTGTTTAGCCATCCGGAGGGAAAGCGGGGTAGCCGCCTGGGCGGATCGATTGCCAGAAAAGGGCGTTTTTAGCCGCTTTTGGCGAAAAAAAGGCGATTTTAATCAGCGTGTTATCTGATATCTGGCAATGTATTTGCGAAAAGATTCTATGGGGAATAGGCCTGCGCTTGCCGTTAAGTGGCAGCGGGCTGGCCAGGAGAAAAACGCAGCAGGGAAATCACGGCTTAACGGAGTTCGATGGAGAGTCCGGATGCAGAAAAGCAAAAACCCGCCTTTTGGGCGGGTTCTTTAAATAGTGGTGCTGGAGCAGCAACTTAGCGCGTTACCTGACGGGCTGGGACAGCGGATGCTGGACGATCTGGCTGGCCGCATGAAAGCGACAGAGGTCAGGAACGTCACGGCCTACCTGCTGGCGAACCTTAAACAGGCAAGGGAAGGGCAGTTTAACGTTGGTGATACGGGGGCAGCACATCCGTCTGCAAAGCCAAAATCGGTTGTAGTGCCACCATTTGCTGGGAAAAAAGAGGTCAAACGTGCCTAAAGAGAGTTTGGATCCGGTGTGATGGCTGAGATCCGGGAGCATTATTTCAGGTCATAATGTTAACAGTGTTGACAGTGTCAACAGTGGTAGTTGTTGAGCTTTACCTCGGGATGTATCATTCCAAAGACTGCTGTGAAATGACGACGTACATAATATATTTATAAGGAAAAAAAGTGAGTAATTCGACCAAATATCATTGGACTGAGGAATATCATGACACTTTGAAGGATATGAATCCTAATGATGCAATTAAAGATGTCGAGAGTATGAGTGATCATGATGTACTATATAGAGTTAATATGCGAAAGTTTCAACAGGACTATATAGCGGATTATCTTGAGTATTTATGGGAACTCAGCCCTAAGGATTTCTGGCGTCATATTGAAATTATGTTTTCCGATGAAACAGAGCTTCTATTATCTGATAATATGAATTTTGTTTGTATTTTATGCAATGAAGTTGCCCCTGTGTCAGTAATAAATAGTGTTGTGAAATATACTGTGGATAAATGGATTGGTGATGGGTTCGAGACGATTAATGAATCTTTATATAAGGATATTTTATCTGAAATAATCCAAGAGCAAAATAAACTTTCAATTTCAGGTATTAAATTAATAGATATCTACCCTAGTGATCAATCAGGGATGGATGAGTTAGAGAAAGCATTCAATGAAATAATTGGTAGGGAAATACGAAACTCCTATAAAAGCTGGTGATATCATGGTTCAATACAACTCATTCACGATTGATTATATCTCTGGAATAATTAATTGTCTTGATATAGAGTTAGATAATGATGGGAATGCCATTATTTTTCCTGATGATGTGTCTGTTAAGAAGTTGAGTGCCTTGAAAGAACATTTCAGTTCTATATGGGAGAGGGCGAATAGTGCTATAGATATATGTGTTCAAAAGCATGATGCTAAGATTCAATCTGGAATGTTCGGGTTGGTTAATGATTTTAAAAGGGCAATGCAGATTGGTTTTTTAATATCGGATCGTGTCGTATTAATTGATTACTTATATGAAAGAATATTAAATAGAAAAGATTTGGCGGAAGTTAATATTCCTCATTTATGCACTGTTGTTACTGAGCTGGCTAGCTTACTACCTCTTGCTCAGACTGGTCGTGTCGTTATTATACCCACTCCTTTTCAGTGGCATGAAGAATCGAAGAGAATGATGGTCGAATGCATTAAAAATGATGTAGAGATTAATGTAAGTATTATGTCATTTATTAACTTGTGGTCGATTACTAAAAAATGCAACTTACACCCTTATACGATTGCTGAATCTAAAGATAACTATGATGAATTGATGTCAGTCAACATTACATCTAGTAAAATACTAACAAAAACCTCATTAGATTATGCATACAAAGGTCTGTTAGGCGCTCTTCTAACAGAAGATATGCTGGCGAAGGAGGGTTTTGTGACTATTGATAATATTTCCCTGTCTAATTTCCAAAATATTGTTCAATCTGAAAAAAAATTCCATTATGAGTTTATTAATAGAATTAATGCTGGTGGGGAAATTAATCTTAATGAAATGGCTATTGATTTAGAAAAAGCTATTTTAGATGAAATAAAAAACACAGATAAGAATAAATTAAAAAATTTTCTCCCTCAAGGGATAGCTGCCTCATCCATTGGTAGTTATGGATTGGCTTATTTTTGTTCTGCATCATTAACTCTGAATGCAATGGCCTCGATACTGGGCATTTCTTCTACGATTCTAGGATTGTTAAATAAGGATAATGAAAGTAATGATCCTGTTGTTAAGGTTTTTTGTGAGTTGAGAAAACATGGTTTTTAATTCATATGCAGAAAATAATGTCAAATATAATTAGAATGGTTATGTAGGTGGGATAAATGGGATATTTTATGGGCAACGTATGGTTTTATTGCCCATATATTTCGAGCTATTTATTATTCGGATTTTTTTTTATGTTTATCAAGTAAGTCAAGACATAACTCTGCACAAATGATTGCATGTTCAGCAGCATCCTGCCCGATAGCTAGAATATCATGCGCAGCACTATTCCCCTCCTCCCTTAAACTATCGGCTATATAAAAAAGATGATGCTCAAGTTTTTCTACATCAATATGTTTATATACATCGTTTCTGTCTATATCTTTCCTTTTCTTTTTATTATCCCTGATCTCTGGTACTAATAGATGTTCAAGCCGTTTTGCTAATGAAGGCATTTCATTTTCTTTATCGGTTTTATCCGTGTTATAAGGGTTGTTTATTCTCCATATCTTTTGAGTCTCAATATCAATTATCTTTCTACAGACGATACCAACAGCATCCCACGCGCTAATTCTAAAGCAACTTTTGGCTTGGGTCAGAAGATCATATGGTGACGTAACTAGAGGAGATTCGAAATATTGGGGTGGGTCAATAGGGGGAATATCAAAGTCAATAATAATATCTTCATTTTCCGATAGTGTAAGTGTTTTGTTAGCATAACTTTCAAGTGTAGATTCTTGGGTAATCTTATCATTATTGATCGAAATATTTGCGGTAACGTAATTTTTACAATTGTCACAGTAGGTTGCAACTGAGAAAGCATGAAAACAAAATGTCTTCCACTCATCATGATGAAAAATATCGTACGCCAAAGCACTATTTTCAGAACTGATTGCTAAAGCTATAAATCTTTGTTTTTGACTGCACTTTGGACAAATTGCATGAAAATTCAATTTCATTATTCAAAACTCCGTGTAAAGAAATATGCTCGACTATCTTTACTGTAACTGATATCTATCCGTGAGGAATTAATTATTATTGTTTTATAGTTTTTTATTGTGATCAGTTTCAAAAATCCATGACCATTTCCATCACGTTAACTTTCAACGGATGGATTCCCATGTCAGACAAAACAGAAAAGAAAGTAGGTGCGCTGCATTCTGAATTGCGCATCGAGCTACATACCCAATATGCTATTAACACCTGGAGCGGGCGACCAGCCTCAGATGGCAAGCCTTCACTTATCGGGATGCCACTGTTTTTCCGACTCATTTCCCGGATTAACCGCGATTCACTGGCCGATAATCCGTGGGCGGATGCGGCCCTGGTTGAAGTGGAAACATTACTGGAGACAGCCAGTCAGCAGCTCCAGAAATGGCTGAACGATATTGATGCCGTGATGGCGATGCTGCCAGCGAACGCTTCTGTTTCCGGGGTCACCTCCAAAGCGCCGCTAAATATCGGCGTTCACAGCCATACCCCACTGGGATACCGCTGCGTTTACCTCCTTGTTGGATTTGATCAGCTTATTCTGCGTGTCTTTCAGGCGCATCATTACGGCCTGATGTCGCTTAAAGAGCGCAAAGCCTGGTTACATCGTGGTAGCCATCAAATTCGTCGTATCTTCTCTGTTGCTCTGCGTTACCGTTCTCATCCCGTTACCCGCCAGGATATTGCCTCAGATAACGACATTGCCCGACAGGCTATCGAACAATTTGGGGAACTGGACAGGGCGATCCTGCTGGGAACCCGCCGTTCCCGCTTTTCTCCGCCGGTAAGCGCCGAAAGTATTAAGGCGCTGAAAGCCGCCTTCAAACGTCAGTCACGCAAAGAGAAAGCGGCAAAGCAGGAGGTGCAGGATGAGCAGCAATAAAACAGCTTTTACCGGATTGTTCATCCTGAGTACCAGCCTGAGTGGGTGTGCGAGTGTTGACAGTGTCAACAGTGCGATAAACCAGATTAGCGGCGGGATCTTCTCAATCGGTTCCGCACCGGCAGACAGTGGTCCGGCGGTGTTGTCAAAAGGCGTACCGCAGGCCAGCCACAAAATTGCGCAGGAATACCGTGTTCCAGTTGATGTTGATACCGCAGCTGCGCGGGTAAAACGCTACTACCGCTTTATCTCTGCTGAAGAAGTAGCGCAGCTACGTAACAACGGTACGCAAAGTGGAGGGTGGACTGCCGCTTCAGTAGCCGATGGTGCATGGGTAGGGGAGAAGGCGACATTTACTTATTCACCCCACCGCGTGGCCGGGCATAACTGCCTGGCCGTTCAGGTAGTGGGGAAGACGGGAACGGTTAACCTGCTGCTGACAGTTACTGGCAGTCTGCGCTGGCCTACGATGGATGATTATAAGCATGGGGTACGCTGGTATATCAATATGCCTGATGCTGTGGATGTGGTTTATTTGGTTAGAGAGTTAGCTAATCTTATCTGAGTTGTGATATTTGCTTTTGGTATGGCATACTGTTTTTTACAAAAAAATATAGTTTAAGGGGGGCGTGTGATTAATTTAGAACAATCATTAGAAGCATTTGTTAAATCTGAACATCATGTGATGGTTATTAAAGGCGATTGGGGTGTTGGGAAAACATATGCTTGGAATAAGTATATAGAAACTCACGGTGGTAGTTTGACTCAAATTGCATATTCTTATATATCTCTTTTTGGGAAGAATTCTCTTCAAGATATTAAGAAGAGTATTTTTCATTCCGCGAAAGCGATCAGTTCAAAAGAACAGGTCGAAAATGAGATGAGAAAACAGTTAGAAACTGCTAGTAGTCTATTTAATCATGTGCCTTGGTTAAAAGATAATTTATTTGTGACTTATGTAAATCAGGCTTTTTTCTGGATTAAAAAAGCTGTTGCTAAAATTGGAGTTGTGTCTCGGCACGCTGATTCAATTCCATACGTGAACAAAGCACTAGGTGTAGTTTCTACTCTTGAGTATGCTTTGGTTAATAATTATATTATTTGCTTTGATGATCTGGAAAGAAAGGGGAACGGTCTAAGTGTAAAGGATATTATGGGTTTAATTGATGAGTTAGCACAAAGGAAAAAATGTAAAATAATTCTTGTCTTTAATGAAGATTCTCTTTCAGACGAAAATGATAAAAAAACATTTAAAGAATATAGGGAGAAAATTGTTGACCTAGAATTAAAATATGATCCTGTCGTAAAGGATAATTTTGATTGTGTTTTTGCAAAAAGTTATTCCCATTATGAGTGTATATTTAATGTTTCTGATAAGTTAAATATTAGGAACATTAGAGTGCTAAAAAAAATAAGGAATGCAATTAATTCCTTCGAACCTTTTTTATCTGATGCTGACAATTTGGTCCGAAATGAGTTTGTGTTGCATGTAACATTACTTTGCTGGAGTTACTACACCCACTTAGACGATCTTTCTTATGAAGAGTTTCGGAGGTTATTAAGGGATAAGTCGTGGTTGAGTTTTGCTGGTAAAAAAGAAAATGAATACACATTAGCAGAAAAGTTATACGCTAGTCTAGCAAGTTCTTTAAATTTTAGAAAATCTGTTTTTGATGATGAGATAGATTTTTTCATAAAAAATGGATATGTGAGAGATCGCAATGGATTCAGAGATATAATTAGTCAAAAAAATAATGAAGCAAAAATTTCTAGGTTAGAGGAGCGAATACAGCAGGCATGGTCCATTTATCATGGATCTTTTGTAGATAATAAAGATACATTTATCGAAGCGTTAGTTAGTATATTAGATTGTGAATTAAACGATGTGGATGTTAGAAGTTTTGACTCTATGATTTCAATATTGCAAGACTTCAATTATCCGGTTGAATCTTATATCAAAAAGTATAGTGAAATATTAAGGGCTACACGAGATTTTTCAGATGCAAGAAGTAGGATGATTCTACGGGATATTAGGAGTAAACCTCTTCGTGAAAAGATTAATGAATTAATTGAGGGTGGAAAAAACCATACTATTGACGAAGTTGCGGAAGCATTGATGAAGTCAAATGGTTGGGATTCTGATGTAATTGATTATCTATCACAAGTATCAGTGGAGGAACTTGTTGGTTGGATGAAGTCGAATCCAATTGAATTAATCGATAAAATTAGATATGGTTTGCTCAAATTTAGTAATGTGCAATCATCTGATCCAAAATATTCAATCATAACCGAAAATGTCACCGCTGCTTTAAAAATAATTGCCAGTGAAAATGACTTCAATAGATTTAGAATAGAGAATATGTTTGGTATTAAGTTGGACGGTGTTTAAGCGCAAATAGTCGATTAAATTTTAATGTTGAAGTTATAATTTTTTGCAGCTTGTTTTTCTAATACCGCGCACCCTGTGATTTTCCCCATCACAGGAGTGCTCTATGACACCTTCAAAGTTCTTGATCCCGCTGCTGGCCGTTGCTGTTCAGACACCGGCAGCGACCATTGTCTACACCGACAGCCATCATCCCCCATTAAATGCTTCCAGCGGTCAGGTGATTTACCTGGATGCCCCGGATATCGATTGATGGAACAACATCGGGACGCTGAGACAGGGGAGGGGAACAGCAGTATGTTCAACGGTCGCAGAAATGCGCTACTCCCGGCGTGGTTCTGGCTAACGGTGATGAATGTTTTTCGCTATACGGCCATACGGCAGAACCAGCTTCTGCATATCCGGTTGGGCGATATCAACCTTGAGGAACGGTGGATTGACCTGAACATCGAGGGGGCTAAAAACCATCGGGAGCATCGTGTGCCGATAGTGTCAGCGTTGTATCCGTCGCTGGAGGAATTGGTCAGAAAAGCCGGTGAGGCAGGGATGGAGTCGGGTGATCAGGTATTCAATGTGGGCTGGTTTGACCTGATGAGAAAAAGTAAGTACCCGGAGGTGATGAACGAGTACCCGCTGAGGGCGTTCTTCCGCCGCTTGTCCCGGGAGTGTAAGTTCACGATCACACCGCACCGGTTCCGCCATACGGTGGCAACGCACATGATGAAATCACCCGAACGTAATTTATACGCGGTGAAGAAACTGCTGGGCCATGTCAGCATAACATCAACGCTGGAATACATTGATGAAAGTGTTGATAGCCTGCGGGATATACTGGAAACCGAATTGATGTAGTGAGAAAGACTTCAGGAATGGCGTCAAATACTTACATTATTTGACATTGAAAAGATTTCTTGCAAATATCAGACGCGAAAAAACAGACTTGCGTGAACAAGTCTGTTTCTCAAGAGCCTTTCTTCAACAGCAAGTAACAGCGTTACATCGTGTTTTTACTGGCTCGCCTTCGTGTCCGTCAGAGTTGCATCTTGCAAAACTGACCAACCGGCTTTGAATAAGTGGTGCCCGGACTCGGAATCGAACCAAGGACACGGGGATTTTCAATCCCCTGCTCTACCGACTGAGCTATCCGGGCAACGGGGCGCATTAAACCGTAATCGCCGCGCCTCGTCAACGAAATTTATCTGTTTTGCAGCAGACTGAACAATCTATCACCACATTGCGCTAAAAGCACGCGTCTTCAGGCAAAAAACAGCGTCCAGGCCGCTGAAATCGGCATCGCCAGCACCAGCGCAGGCAGCATATTCACCACGGCAAACATTTTTATTCCGCAGATGCGCAGCCCGGTGGCCACCAGCAGCATACCGCCGACGGCGCTGAAATCCGCCAGCATCATCGGCGTGGTGAGCGGCATAATGATCGCCGCGCAGGCCGCGAGGGTCAGCTGGATAAGCAGCATCGGCACGCTGATGGCGGCGACGGCAATGCCCAGGGTGCAGGCGAAAATGGTGGCGGTGAAAAAATCAAGAAACGCTTTGGCAATCAGAATGCTGGCGTCGCCGGTCATCCCTTCGCGCATGGCGCCGAAGACGCCGGTGCCGCTGGCGCAGAACAGGACGATAATCGCCACATAGCTCTGAATATAGGAGTCATGAGCCGAGGCCTTTTTCTTACCCTTCGATGACAGCAACTGCTGAAGCTGACTGACCAGCGTATTTATGCCTTTTTCCATATTGCATATTTCGCCGAGCAGCGTTCCCACCAGGGTCGACAGCACCATCACCGGCAGATTGGCGCATTTAATCACCAGTAAAATACCGATGCCTAATGACGCCAGGCCAAAAATTGAGGTCATGGATGTGCGGATCCGTTCCGGCAACCGCTGGCTGAGTAAGGCGCCTAACACGCCGCCGACCAGCACCGCGCTGGCATTAATAAAAGGTCCTGTAACCACGCTGACTCCTGTTAAATATCCCTGATAACCGACTGATTATGACGTTAACCCGCCGTGAAAGCTTGTGTATCCGTGATATAAGTGCATACGGTTTTCATCTTGCGCCTGTCAGGGAAAGGTGCCATGATTGCGCGAATTTTCTCCTCCCTGATATGAGGCCGCCGATGACGACACTGCCATTACCTCGCCAGCGACGCCGCGCACAGATGCGTGGGCTGCCTCATCTTGCTACGCTTACCCCTCCGTTCACCATGCGGTGAAGGACACGTATGCTCACTGTAGGGCAACAGTAAGATCGGACGCGTCTGCTTTTACTGATGTCCGGCGGTCGGAGCTGAATCCGTCAGACCCGGACACATCGTTGGGCAAGGTTTCCCTTGTCTGAGATTTTTACACTCCCGATACGGGCATTTGCGCTTATGAAATCCATGCACATTGCCGCCAGCTGCGAGCTGGTCACCCGCTTGTCCACCCACCGCCGCGTTGTGGCGCTGGACAGTACCGATTTTACCGATGTGGCGGCAGTCGTCATCACCGCCGCGGACAGTCGCAGCGGTATCCTAGCCCTCCTCAGGCGTAGCGGATTTAACCTGCCGGTCTACCTGCTGAGCGAGACGGCGGTCGATAAGCCGGAGGGGGTACAGGCGGTGATCGCCGGTAAAGATCAGGAGTGGCTCGAGCTGGAAGCGGCGGCCTGCGATTATGAAGCGCGTCTGCTGCCGCCGTTTTTCAATACGCTGACCCAGTACGTCGAAATGGATAACAGCACCTTTGCCTGTCCGGGACACCAGCACGGGGCCTTTTTCAAAAAGCACCCCGCAGGCCGTCAGTTCTATGACTTTTTTGGCGAAAACGTCTTTCGCGCCGATATGTGTAACGCCGACGTAAAATTAGGCGATCTGCTGATCCACGAAGGGTCGGCCAAGCATGCGCAGAAGTTCGCCGCGAAGGTCTTTAATGCGGATAAAACCTACTTCGTCCTAAACGGCACCTCGGCGGCCAACAAAGTTGTGACCAACGCGCTGTTGACCCGCGGCGATCTGGTGCTGTTCGATCGCAACAACCACAAGTCAAACCATCACGGGGCGCTGATTCAGGCAGGGGCGACGCCTGTCTATCTTGAAGCCGCGCGCAATCCGTTCGGCTTTATCGGCGGCATTGACGAGCGTTGCTTTGATGAGCGCTACCTGCGGGATCTCATCCGCGAAGCGGCGCCTGAGAAAGCCACGGCCGCTCGCCCGTTTCGCCTGGCGGTGATCCAGCTCGGGACCTATGACGGCACGGTCTATAACGCCCGCCAGGTGGTCGATAAAATCGGCCACCTCTGCGATTACATCCTGTTCGACTCGGCGTGGGTGGGCTATGAGCAGTTTATCCCGATGATGGCCGACTGTTCGCCGCTGCTGCTGGAGCTGACGCCGGACGATCCGGGCATTTTTGTCACCCAGTCCGTACACAAGCAGCAGGCCGGTTTCTCGCAGACGTCGCAGATCCATAAAAAGGATAACCATCTGCGCGGCCAGGCGCGCTTCTGTCCGCACAAACGGCTGAATAACGCCTTTATGCTGCATGCCTCCACCAGCCCGTTTTATCCGCTGTTCGCCGCGCTGGACGTCAACGCCAAAATTCACGAAGGCGAGAGCGGCCGCCGCCTGTGGGCCGAATGCGTGGCGCTGGGCATCGAGGCGCGCAAAGCGATCATCGCCAACTGTAAGATGATTCAGCCCTTTATTCCGCCGATGGTGGCGGGGCGCCCATGGCAGGATCACCCGACCGAAGCGATCGCCCGGGAGCGTCGTTTCTTCAGCTTCGAACCGGGCGCGCGCTGGCATGGTTTCGAGGGCTATGCCGACGACCAGTATTTTGTCGACCCGTGCAAGCTGTTGTTGACCACCCCTGGCATCGACGCGGAGAGCGGGGAGTACAGTGAGTTCGGCATCCCGGCGACCATTCTGGCGCATTACCTGCGGGAAAACGGCATCGTGCCGGAGAAGTGCGATCTCAACTCGATTCTGTTCCTGCTGACGCCGGCGGAAAGCGCCGAAAAAATGGCGCAGCTGGTGGCGATGCTGGGGCAGTTTGAACAGCATATTGAAGCGGATACGCCGCTGGCCGATGTGTTGCCGACCATCTACAACAAATATCCGGTGCGCTATCGCGACTATACCCTGCGCGAGTTGTGCCAGGAGATGCACGATCTGTACGTCAGCTTTGACGTGAAGAGCCTGCAAAAAGAGATGTTCCGTAAACGGAGCTTCCCGCGGGTGGTGATGAATCCCCAGGATGCCAACCGCGAATTTATCCGCGGCGACGTGGAGCTGGTGCGTCTGAGCGAGGCGGAGGGCCGCGTCGCGGCGGAAGGGGCGCTGCCGTATCCGCCGGGGGTATTATGCGTGGTGCCCGGTGAGGTCTGGGGGGGCGCTGTGCTGCGCTATTTCCTCGCGCTGGAGGAGGGGGTCAATATGCTGCCGGGCTTCTCGCCGGAGCTGCAGGGAGTCTATAGCGAGACGGATCCGGACGGCATTAAGCGGCTGTATGGCTACGTGTTGAAGGGATAAAAAAACGCCCCGCCGAACAGGCGGGGCGTTTTACTTTTGCCGATCACGCGCTCTGCTGCGCGGCGGTCGGCTGTCTGACGTGTTTGTATTTGAACAGCGCCACGAAGGCAAAAGCCAGCGCCAGCGAATAGCCGGCGAAAATCAGCCACACGCTCTGCCAGTTAGTGATCCCTTCGACGGTAAAGTACTCCACCACTTTGCCGCTCACCATGCCACCGAGAATACAGCCGAAGCCGTTGGTCATCATCAGGAACATCCCCTGGGCGCTGGCGCGGATTTCCGGGCGCACCTCTTTCTCAACGAACACTGAACCGGAGATGTTGAAGAAGTCGAAGGCGCAACCGTAGACGATCATCGACAGTACCAGCAGCACGGTGCCGAACGGCGTCGGGTCGCCAAAGGCGAACAGGCCGAAGCGCAGCATCCACGCCACGATACTCATCAGCATGACGTTCTTAATGCCATAGCGGCTGAGGAAGAACGGGATGGTCAGGATAAACAGGGTCTCGGAGATCTGCGAGATCGACATCAGCACCGAGGCGTGTTCGACGATAAAGCTGCCGGCAAACAGCGGATCTTTATCGAAGCTGTGCAGGAAGGTATTACCGAACATGTTGGTGATTTGCAGCTCGGCGCCGAGCATCATTGAGAAGATAAAGAAGATGGCCATGCGCTTGTTTTTAAACAGCGCGAAAGCGTTAAGCCCCAGCATCTCCGTCCAGCTTTGATTACGCTGGGCGTTAGCCACCGGGATCGTCGGCAGCGTCAGGGTGAACAGCGCCAGCAATACCGACAGCGTCGCACCGATGTACAACTGCATATGGCTCAGCTCAAAGCCGGAGAAGCTGACGCCCCACATGGCGAAGATAAAGCCGATAGTGCCCCAGATACGGATCGGCGGAAAATCGGTAACGATATCCAGCCCCGCCGACTGCAGGCGATAGTAAGAGATGGTGTTAATCAGCCCCAGCGTCGGCATATAGGCCAGTGAGTTGAGGAGGATCACGAGGAACATTTCGCCCGGCGTGGTGACCTGCGCCGCCAGATACAGCGTCAGCGCACCCACCAGGTGACAAACGGCATACACCCATTTGGCGCTAATCCACTTATCGGCGACGATGCCGAGCAGCGTCGGCATCAGCACCGCGGCGATACCGAGCGAGCTATAAACCGCGCCGATTGCTGCGCCGTCAAACTTCAGGGTGACAAACATGTATGAGCCAAGCGTGGTAAGCCAGCTCCCCCAAAGACAGAACTGCAGGAACGACAGTATTTTGAGCTGCAGCTTAAGATTCATGTAGTTATCCTCACGAATATGGGCTTGTTATGTTTTTAAAATAACATTAAACCCGTTATTTTGATGCGATTCTATCATTCGCCAACCGAAGGCTTCTGTTAACTGCCGCAGAAAACCGAAAGATATTGCACCGTATGGCGCAGAAAAAACGCGGCCTCAGCGCGGGGCTGAGGCCGGTGTCAGGAGGGGGTTATTTACGGCGGTAGCTTTTCTGCGCCGTGTTAACTTTATACAGATAGCGGCGCGATTCCGCCGAAGGATGACGGGTAGTCAGGGTCTGGTAGACGTCCCCTGGCGCCATGCTGTTGATGATATTCGCCGCCTGGACTTTATCGCTGGAGAAGACCCGCAGCACGCTGCCGGCGCCGCCGTTATAGGCGGTGATCACCGCGTAGCGACGCGAGGTGGGGTTATCGATGCCGGCGAGGTAGACATTGTTCAGCATCGCCAGGTAGGCGGTACCGGTGTCAATGTTATTCGCCGGGTCGAACAGATAGCTGCGGCTTGGCAGGCCCGATTTACCCTGGGAACGGAAGACGTCTCTGCCGGCGCTGTGCTGGACCACCTGCATCAGCCCCATGGCGTCGGCATGGCTGACCGCATAAGGGTTAAAGGAGGATTCGGTCTGCATAATCGCGAGGATCAGCGACTCATCAACCCCATACTTACGCGAGGCCTGACGCACCATGCCGAGGTATTTATGCGCACGTTTGTCGAGGTGGTTCGGCACCAGGTTAATGGTGATGCTGTAGACCACGCGCAGGCCGTTGTTGCGGCTCTTCAGGCGGGTTTGCAGCAGATAGTCGGCAAAGCGCGCGGCGCGCCACTCCCAGCGAATCGATGCCCCGGTGTTATCCACCACCTGGCCATAGAGGAACGGCTCTTTGGAGATCTGAATGTCATCGACATCGGAATAGAGGTCGATGGAGTTGGGGTCATCGCCCATCAGCAGGGTTTTGACGATCGCCTGGCGCAGTCGTCCGCGCGGATCGGTGCCGGCGATGGTCTCGACGGTGATTGTCCCTTCATCGAAGTTGATGTGGCTGCGGGTTTGATACTGGTCGGTGTATTTGACGTAGTCCTTCGGCCCGGCGAGCAGGACTTCGTTGTACCCCCAAATGTTCTCGATGTTGTGGGCAAACTGGCCCATCAGGATATCAAAACCGTTGGTATCCTTGACCCAGGCCTCGTTGTATTCGGCGCCTTTTTTATTGGAGCTGGAACACGAAACGAGCAACGGCGCAATCAGCGCGAGCGCTAAGTATTTTTTCATCATTCCGGGCGTGCGTGTTGTGTTTGTTTTTAAAAGGCCGCAGGGCCCTTACTGTTTTTCCGGCGGCGTATAGCCTTCGATGTGCACGTCTTTCCCTTCAAACAGGAACTGCACCATCTCCTGCTCCAGCAGCTTGCGGTGCTCCGGGTTCATCATGCTGAGCTTTTTCTCGTTGATCAGCATGGTCTGCTTGTGCTGCCACTGCGCCCAGGCTTCTTTGGAGATTTCGTTGTAAATGCGCTTCCCGAGTTCGCCCGGATACAGCTGAAAATCCTGGCCGTCCGCTTCACGCTGCAGGAAGGTACAAAAAATGGTTCTGCTCATAATCAATCCTCTTTGATAGCCGAAAATTTATACCGGCGTTCCGGCTTTTAACTGTTGCAACAAACGCTCCACGGGGGCCGCCAGACCGACCGACGGCGGCTGCGCTAAGTTATACCAGAGTGCGTTGCCTTCATCCATGCATGCGCCAGATGAGTGCACTGTAAGCCACATCGGCACAATATCCAGATGGAAATGGCTGAAAGTGTGGCGAAAAGCGGTGAGCTGCGTCAGATTATCGGCCTTAATCTGGCGCTGTGCCAGCCACTCGCGCAGGCCCGCTTCGTCGGCAAACTGCGGAAAACAGAACAATCCGCCCCACAGGCCCACCGGCGGACGCTGGGCGAGAAACACCTCGTCGCCGTGCTGCATCAGCAGGAAATAGCCGGTGCGTTCCGGAATGGTCTGCTTCGGTTTTTTGCCCGGATATTCTGCCCATGAATGATTGGCGTAGGCCACGCAGCCGTTGCTCAGCGGGCACAGTTCGCACTTCGGCTTCGAGCGGGTGCAGACCATCGCCCCGAGGTCCATCATCGCCTGGTTAAAGCGCTCCACGCCTTTCGCCGGCGTGACCGCTTCGCTGATCTCCCACAGCCGTTTTTCCACCTCTTTTTTCCCCGGCCAGCCGCTGACAGCATAGCAGCGGGCGAGCACGCGCTTCACGTTGCCGTCGAGAATCGGATAATGCTGACCGAGCGAAAGGGATAAAATGGCCCCCGCCGTTGAGCGCCCGACGCCGGGAAGCGCCGCCACTTCGTCAAAGGTCTGCGGGAATTCGCCGCCGTGCTGCGTTGCCACCTGCTGCGCCGCTTTGTGTAAGTTGCGCGCCCGCGCGTAGTAACCCAGTCCGGTCCACAGATGCAGCACCTCATCCAGCGGCGCGTTGGCGAGATCGACCACCGTGGGGAAACGCGCCATAAAGCGTTCAAAATACGGGATAACCGTGGTCACCTGGGTTTGTTGCAACATCACTTCGGAGAGCCATACTTTGTAGGGCGTCTTGGCGATTTGCCAGGGCAGGGTTTTACGCCCGTATTTGTCGTACCAGTCCAGGACCTGGGCTGAAAATTGCGTGGCGAGAAAAGTCAAAGCTACGGCTCCGGGATCGCGATTACAGGGTGGCAGATTGCAGCACAAGGCCGAGTGGCTGTAAACCCTTGCATCCGCCGGGTAACTTTGGATAATGCCCGTTTTCCGAACACTTTCACTAGCAGACCTAACTTTTATGAAAAACGACGTCATCTCTCCGGAATTTGATGAAAACGGCCGTCCGCTGCGCCGTATTCGTAGCTTCGTCCGTCGCCAGGGCCGCCTGACGAAAGGGCAGCAGCATGCGCTGGATAACATTTGGCCGGTGATGGGCGTTGAATTCAACGATGCGCCGCTCGATTTCGCCGCCCTGTTTGGCCGCGAAGCGCCGGTCACCCTCGAAATTGGCTTCGGGATGGGCGCCTCGCTGGTGGCGATGGCAAAAGCCAAACCGGAACAGAATTTCCTCGGCATCGAAGTGCACTCCCCGGGCGTCGGCGCCTGTCTGGCCTCGGCCGAAGAAGAAGGTGTGCAAAACCTGCGCGTGATGTGTCACGATGCGGTGGAAGTGCTGCACACTATGATTCCGGATAACTCGCTGAATATGGTGCAGCTGTTTTTCCCTGACCCGTGGCACAAAGCGCGCCATAATAAACGTCGTATCGTGCAGCCGCCTTTCGCCGAGCTGGTGAAAAGTAAACTGAAGCTCGGCGGCGTCTTCCATATGGCGACCGACTGGGAAGCCTATGCCGTCCATATGCTGGAAGTGATGTCCTCGCTGGAAGGATACCGTAACCAGTCGGCAAGCAACGATTACGTACCGCGCCCGGAATCGCGCCCGGTAACCAAATTTGAACAGCGTGGCCATCGTCTCGGCCACGGCGTATGGGACTTAATGTTCGAGAGGGTGAAATAATGGCCAAGAATCGTAGCCGTCGTCTGCGGAAAAAAATGCATATCGACGAGTTTCAGGAGTTAGGCTTCTCCGTCGCCTGGCGTTTCCCGGAAGGGACCAGCGAAGAACAGATCGACCAGACGGTCAACGATCTGATCGAAGAGGTGATTGAGCCGAACAAGCTGGCCTTTGACGGCAGCGGCTATCTCTCCTGGGAGGGGCTGATCTGCATGCAGGAGATCGGTAAATGTACCGAAGAGCATCAGGCCATCGTGCGCCAATGGCTGGAAGCGCGTAAGTTAGAGGATGTGCGCACCAGCGAACTTTTTGACGTCTGGTGGGACTAAGTTTGACAAGGGTCGGCAACTGCCGGCCCGTTTTGTCTTAAGGGAGTTTTATGATGCGTAAAACGCTGCTGGCGGTGGCGCTCTCCGTCACCGCTTTGTCTGCCCATGCAGACTACCAGTGTAGCGTCACGCCGCGTGACGATGTGATCCTCACCCCGCAGCAGGTCCAGGTGAAAGGGGAAAATGGCAATCTGGTGATCAAACCGGACGGTAACCTGACCTTTAACGGCAAGGCCTATGCCCTCAGCGCCGCCCAGCGCGAGCAGGCCCAGGATTATCAGGCCGGTCTGCGCAGCAGCCTGCCGTGGATTGACGAAGGCGCGCGTTCGCGAGTCGAAAAAGGCCGCAAGGCGCTGGATAAAATCATTACCGAACAGGTCGGCGCCGACAGCAGTATGCACGGTCGTCTGACTAAGCTGGACGCGCAGCTGAAAGAACAGATGAACCGCATTATTGAGCGCCGCAGCGATGGCCTGACCTTCCACTATAAAGCCATCGACCAGGTGCGCGCCGACGGCCAGCAGCTGGTGAATCAGGCGATGGGCGGCATTCTGCAGGACAGCATTAACGAGATGGGGGCGAAAGCGGTGCTCAAAGGCGGCGGCAACCCGCTGCAGGGCATTCTCGGCAGCCTCGGCGGTCTGCAAACCGCGATTCAGGACGAGTGGAAAAACCAGGAGGCCGATTTCCAGCAGTTTGGTAAAGACGTCTGCAGCCGAGTGGTCTCCCTTGAGGACAGCCGCAAAGCGCTGGTGGGCTCGTTAAAGTAAGCGACATCCCGCTACCTGCGTCCGCAGGTAGCAAAATCAGATTTCATTTATCCTGCCTGCGGTGGCGAACGCCTTATGATGCCTGCTGTATTCATAAAAGGAATTTGCTGATGAAAGAGGCATGGAAAACGCTCACCGTCCTGATGATCGCTTCCCCTTGTTACGTGCTGGCGGATGCCAACACGCCAACAGACGACGTGGTGAAAAAGCAGTTTGCTGAACAGACTGGCGGGATTATGCGCTTGCAAAGTGTGACGCTAAAGCAGCTCGACGCCCGGGGAAATCAGGCGACCTATATGCTGGAAGGCGATATGGCCGCCGCGGAAGATCTCTATATTTGCGTCGGCGTCGCGGGAGATTACTTTTTTTATGAGCGAGTCTGGACCAGGGGGCGGCCGGTAAAATTCTCCGCCATGATGACCTCGGTAGGGACCAAAGACTCCGGCTGGCAGACCGAATTCTTTTCGCTGCAAATGGCGGCGAAGAGGGGCGGGAGAACCTTGAAGGAAATCGGAGGGGATGAAAGTAAAAACCTGATCGTTAATGACCACAAATTTATGGCGCAATTTGCCAAAATTAACGCCAGCTTTGCCGCCAGCAAAGCCACGATGAAGACGTTGCAAGGGCAACAGGATGCGCTGAAAACCGAGATCGCCGCGTTAGAGGAGCAGATTAACCGTTCATGGGGTACGGATGCGAACGGCAAGACGCTCGATCGCAGCGACGTGCAGCAGGCGATGCTGGAAAAAATGTATGAAGTAGATCGGCAAAACGATCCGCTGAAATTCGAGAATCATTACTACAAAACTATCTATGAACCCGCCCTGACCGCCTGTCAGAAAAAAGCGGTTTGCGATGCCGGGCCGCTGCGCGCCGAGCGCGATGCTGTGCTGAATGAGCAGAAGCGTAACTATTATCGCCAGCATAAAGAGATGAGTGAAAATATCAAAGCGGAGATGGCCGCGCGCGATAAAAAGATAGCGCCGCTGCAGAAGCAAAAAGGCGAACTGAGCGCTCAGCTGATGGCGCTGGAGATACGCTATCGGGATTTGGCTCGCGACGAAAAATACTGGCAGGAGGGGCTGGAGAAGATGCGCCGCGACGGGGTCCTTAAGTAGCCGAATCAGGTTCGGAATGGCCCGGCTGCGCCTGGCGGGTATAGGCTTGTCGGATGACACAATGTTCTGATATTGAAGATTTTTGCCTGACGGGCAGGGCGCTAAGCGCCGCCCGGGCAGAAGCGTTAGCACGGGGGCTAACGCTCGTTTTTCCTCAGGGAGGAGAGCCCCTTCTCTTGGGCAAAACCCTACATCAGCCCCAGCAGCTGTGGAATAAACAGCGAGATCGGCGGGATATAAACAATCATCATCAGCGCGATCAGCAGGGCGGCGTAGAACGGCAGCAACGGTTTGATGAGCTGCTGAATTTTCACTCCTGAAATGGAGCAGCCGACAAACAGCGCGCTGCCTACCGGCGGGGTCAGCAGGCCGATGCACAGGTTAGCGACCATCATGATGCCGAAATGAACCGGATTCATGCCTAAATCCTCAGCAATGGGCAGAAATATCGGCGTGAAAATCAGCACAGCTGGGGTCATATCCATAAAAATGCCAACGATTAGCAGCACGATATTTATCAACATCAGGATCACCACCGGGTTTTCCGACACCCCCATTAGCGCATCGCTTATCATGTAGGGAATGTCGGCGTTGGTCATCGCCCACGACATGCCCACGGAAAAGCCAATCAGCAGCAGCACAATAGAGGTCATGACTACCGATTCCAGAATCAGCTTCGGCAGATCGCGCCACTTCACTTCCCGATAGATCAGTACCGACAGGATAAAGGTGTAGACCACGGCGATGGCAGAGGCTTCCGTCGCGGTAAAAATGCCGCCAAGGATCCCGCCCATCACAATGATGACCAGCAGCAGGCTGGGCAGAGCATCGAAAGAGGCCTTTGCCGCCTGGGCGCAGGTCGGCCGTTCGGAAACCGGATAGCCGCGGCGTTTAGCGATGCAGCCGCAGACCAGCATAATAGCCAGGCCCATCAGGATGCCCGGCAGATAACCGGCCATAAACAGCGAGGCCACCGAGACGCCGCCAGCTGTCAGGGAAAAGACAATAAGGACGTTTGACGGCGGAATAAGCAGACCCGTGATGCAGGATGAGACGTTTACCGCTGTGGAAAAGGTCGGATCGTAGCCTTTCTGAGTCTGAATGGGGTTGAGCGTGCCGCCTACCGCCGCGGCGGCGGCGACGGCTGAACCGGAAATCGAGCCGAACATCATATTGGCCAGCACGTTGACGTGGCCCAGAGAGCCCGGCACGCGTCCGACCATCACCTGCGCCAGATTGATTAAACGTATGGCAATCCCGCCGCTGTTCATCAGGGTTCCGGCAAAGATAAAAAAGGGGATGGCCAGCAGCGCGAAGTTATCAAGCCCGTTCGCCAGGCGTTGAGACACGGTAATCACCGCGATATCCCAGGGAAACATCAGCAGCATTGAACCAACGGTAGCGATACCGATGGCGAAGGAGATGGGAACGCCAATACAAACCAGAATAAAGAAAGCGCCAAACAGCGTCAGTGCAATATAGCTATCCATGAGTGCTCCTTATTCTGCATGTTTGATGTTTTTCAGGCCGTTACTGATAAAACACAATGCGTAAAACATCATCATGATGCCGGTGAGCGGCAGGATCAGATACACGTAGCCCATAGGGATCTGCATCGCGGCTGAGACCTGGGCGGTCGACAGCGTTTTTGCAATCAGTTTTACGCCGCCGGTCACAATAACTGCGCCGGCAAACAGCAGGATCAGCAGGTTAATGATGACGCTGAAAAGCGCCTGCCTGCGGGGAGAGAGCGTCATGGTGAGTAAATCAATCGCCAGGTGACGCTGGGCGCCGACCGTATAGGCCGCGCCCAGTAGCCCGACCCAGATCATTAAGAAGCGCGCCAGCTCGTCGGTCAGGGTGCTTGGCTGGTTGAGCACGTAGCGGCTGAATACCTGCCAGACGACGCAGACAACCAGCGCAATCATTACAGCGACAGAGAAGGCGGCGATGGTGCGGTCCACCGCCAGCTTAATGCGGTTAAGTATCATCGTTGATTTCCTGGTGCAAACGGGCCAGCGGCCGGCCCGTTAAAGGTTATTCCGCGGCAGCTTCAAATTTGGCCAGCAGGGCGGCCTGGCTGGGATCTTTTTTAAAGTCATCGTATAGCGGCTGCACGGCGGCGCGGAACGGCGCTTTATCTACTTTGACTATTTCTCCGCCCAGGGCTTTGGCCTGCGCGCGGGTATCGGCATCGATCTTCCGCCACAGCTGTTGCTGATAAATCTCTGAGGCTTTCGCCGCTTTGATCAGAATGTGCTGCTGATCCGGCGTCAGCTTGTCCCAGGTTTTGCTGGAGATAACTAGGAAGTCAGGGATGGAGGCGTGCTCATCTTCAGAGAAGACTTTCGCGATTTCGATATGGCGCGTCTGCACCCAGGAGGGAACGTTATTTTCCGCGCCGTCAACCACCCCCTGCTGCATGGCGGTATAAACTTCACCAAAGGAGATGGGGGTCGGGGAACCGCCCATTAATTCGACCATTTTTAACGTTGTCGGACTGGCCTGGACGCGGATCTTCAGTCCTTTTAAATCTTCCGGTTTAGTAATGGGCTTTTTGGCATAAAAGCTTCGCGTCCCGGCGACATAAGCGGAAAGGGCAAAGAATCCTTTCTCTTTCGTCGAGTTCATTATTTCCTTGCCCACCTCGCCGAAGACGACTTTATTGAAGTGATTCTGGTCGTTAAACAGGAAGGGTAAATTATAAATGGCGTAAATATTATCGAAAGACTCCAGATCGCTGGCGGAACCTTTGGTCATATCCAGCGCGCCATTTTGTAATAACTCCATGGTCTCGCGCGCGCTGCCCATCTGACTACTGGGGTAAATACGAATCTTCATCTTACCGTCAGAAAGCTGGTTTACCTCTCTGGACATCTCCTCCAGCGCCTGATGCACCACATGGCTGCGCTCAAGGTTATGTGCCAGTTTTAACGTGACTTTTTCAGCCGCGACGGCCCCTGCGGAGAGTAGGGCCAGTAAAGCTATACCTACCAGAGAACGATAAAAAGGGTATTTTTTCATGAGTTGGCTCCATGCACTTGGGATAATTGGTCAATATCTTTAGCATCATGCTTTATTTCTGTATGACATATTATCTTTGTTGTCGTACATCTTTAAGCTACCTGACTCACACTTTCTGGCAATGAGGTAAGGAAATAACCGATCTTATTGCTGGATTGATATTTGGCTTGTATTAATTAATGCAAATTAATTTGAGGGTGGAATATTTAATAAGAATGAATCGGATATAATAAGGTAGATATGGCGGAGGAATCGAGTTATTCCCATTCCCGCACTCTGCCTGGCGGGAATGGGATAACGATATTTATTCGCTAAGGAATAGTTCGAGAAGAGAATTTAAAAACAGCTTTCCATGCTCGGTGATCTGCCAGTTCTCCTCGTCTTCCTGCAGATAGCCCTGAGCTATCGCCGCGTCCAGCTGCGGACGGATCGCCGCTTCATCAAGACCGGTATAACGGCGGAATTCCGCGCGCGGCGCGGCCTCCAGCAGGCGAAAACGGTTCATAAAGAACTCAAACGGTTTATCCGCCTCTTCCACATCATGCTGACGTTCGAGGTAGCGGCCTTCCATATAGCCGCGCGGGTGGCGAGTTTTGGCGGTACGCAGAATGCGCCCGTCCGGGAAGGTTATCTTGCCGTGCGCGCCGCAGCCGATGCCAAGGTAGTCGCCAAAGCGCCAGTAATTGAGATTATGCTGACACTGATAGCCCGGTTTGGCGTAAGCGGAAGTCTCGTACTGCTGGTAGCCGGCGGCGCTCAGCAGCTGATGCCCCTGCTCGAAAATATCCCATAGCGCGTCGTCATCCGGCAGCACCGGCGGCCGGGAGCCGAACAAGGTGTTCGGCTCAATGGTCAGCTGGTACCACGAGAGATGCGGCGGGTTGAGAGCAATGGCCTGACGCAGATCGTCCAGCGCCTCCTCCAGAGACTGGTCCGGCAAACCGTGCATCAGGTCGAGATTGAAACTGCGCAGGCCCAGGCCGCTGGCGAGGCGTGCCGCGCGTTTGGCCTCTTCCGGGCCGTGGATCCGCCCCAGCCGCTGCAGCTTCGGTTCGCTAAAGCTTTGTACGCCGATGGAGATGCGATTCACCCCGGCGCGCTGGTAATCAACGAAGCGATCGGCCTCCACGGTGCCCGGGTTGGCTTCCATGGTGATTTCCGCCCCGGCGGCCAGCGGCAGGCAGGCGCGGACGCCATCGAGCAGGGTTTGCATGGCCGGGCCGGACAGCAGGCTCGGCGTACCGCCGCCGATAAAAATGGTGCCTATTTCCCTTCCCTGGGCATACTGCGCATCGGCCCGCAAATCGTTCAGCAGATGCTGGACGTAGTCATCGTGCGGCACTTCGCCTTTCAGCGCATGCGAATTAAAGTCGCAGTACGGGCATTTCTGCACGCACCAGGGAATATGGATATAGAGACTCAGCGGCGGCAAATTAGCCATTACGTAATGCTTCCAGTAACAGTTTCAGCGCCTGCCCGCGATGGGAAATAGCGCTCTTTTCTTCACGGCTCAGTTCGGCCGCGGTTTTTCCTTCTGACGGGACGAAGAAGATCGGATCGTAGCCGAAACCGCCCTGACCCGCGGCTTTCCGGGCGATCACCCCAGGCCAGCTGCCGTGGCACACCAGCGGCGTGGGATCCTCGGCATGGCGCAGATAGACCAGTACGCAGTGGAATTGCGCCTGGCGCTGGTCGTCCGGCACGTCCTGCATGGCGTCGAGCAGTTTCTCAAGGTTCTGCTGGTCGCTGGCGTCGACGCCGGCATAGCGGGCGGAGTAGATGCCCGGCGCGCCGCCCAGGGCATCGACGGCCAGACCGGAATCGTCGGCGATAGCCGGCAGGCCGGTGACCTGCGCCGCATGACGCGCCTTCAGAATCGCATTTTCAATAAAGGTCAGGCCGGTCTCTTCCGCAGACTCGACGCCCAGCTCGGTCTGAGCGACGATATCGAGACCAAAATCTTCCAGCAGCGAGGCCAGTTCGCGCACTTTACCGGCGTTGCCGGTAGCGAGGACGACTTTTTGCATGATGAATCCTGTTTATTCAGTTAGCGCCGCGACCGCAGTCGGGATCTGTTGTGGGGCGATGATTTTAACTTGCTTATGGCGGCCCAGCTCGCCTTTTTCAATCAGTACCTGGCTTTTGGCGACGCGGAACTGTTTGGCGAGAAATTTCACCAGATGGGCATTGGCCTGGCCATCAACGGGCGGGGCGGTAATGGCGACTTTGAGCTCGTCGCCATGCACGCCCACGATGCTGTCGCGGCTGGCCTTCGGCTGAATATACAGCCTCAGCACCAGCCCGTCAGCGCAGCTTTCAACGGCACTCATAGCGCCATCCACAGCCCCGGCAGCAGTACGTTACCGGTGGCCTGCAGCACCTCGGCGATACCCATATTGATCACGTACAGCAGCAGCACCAGCACCATCGGTGAGAAATCGATACCGCCCATCGACGGCAGCAGGTTGCGGATAGGGCGCAGCAGCGGGTCCGCCAGCTGCATCAGCACATACTCCACCGGGCTGCGTCCCTGGCTGACCCAGCTCATGATCGCCATCAGCAGGAGCACCCAGAAGATCAGCGAGCCGATGGTTTTCAGCAGAATAAGCAGGGCGGAGATCCAGATGATCGGCTGGAAGGTGATCACCATAAACAGTACGATCGCTTTGATGACGCAGAGGATGAATGCCACCAGCAGCGAGGCGCTGTCAATCGGCCCCATTGCCGGGATAATCCGGCGCAGCGGCCCGACAATCGGCTGCGTGGCCTTTACCACAAACTGCGAAAACGGGTTGTAAAAGTCGCAGCGCGCCCACTGCATCCAGACGCGTAACAACACGACCATCGTGTAAAGCTCAATGACCGTTGAAAGCAGGAAAGTCAACGTCTTCATGGCGTTCCTCAGATTCCTTATTATTTGCTGTAGTCGCGCGCACCAAAAATGGCCGTGCCGATGCGCACCATTGTGCTTCCCGCCGCGATAGCGGCTTCCATATCGTCCGACATTCCCAGAGACAACGTATCGACCGTGGGGTACCGCGTTTTTAACCGCGCAAATGCTACCGCCATTTGCTGGGCGACGGCAAACTGCCTTACATATTCTGACTCAGGCGCGGGGATCGCCATCAGGCCGCGCAGCTCCAGATGAGGTAACTCAGCGATCTCCGCCGCCAAGGCATCGAGCGCTTCCAGCGGGATGCCGGATTTACTCTGCTCATCGCTAATGTTGATTTGAATCAGTACCTTCAGCGGCGGTAAATGCGCCGGGCGCTGCTCGTTCAGGCGGGTGGCGATTTTCAACCGATCGACGGTGTGGCACCAGTCAAAATGTTCGGCCACCAGCCGGCTTTTGTTGGACTGCAGGGGGCCAATAAAGTGCCACTGCAGACCGCTGACGCCTGCCTGCTGGAAATGGTTAATCTTCTCCACGCCCTCCTGGACGTAGTTTTCACCAAATGCCCGCTGGCCTGCCGCGATGGCTTCTTCGATCGCGCTCGCAGGTTTCGTTTTACTCACTGCAAGCAATGTCACTTCTTCTGGCGCACGCCCGCAACGGGCGGCGGCACCGGAGATTTTGTCCCGGACCTGTGCCAGGTTATGCGCAATATCGTTCATATTCCGAGGATGAGTTATGAAGCTGGAAGAAATCGTAGCCCTTAGTGTAAAGCATAATGTCTCCGATCTACACCTGTGCAATTCCGCCGCACCGCGCTGGCGGCGGCAGGGCAAGCTGGAGGCCGCTCCCTTTCCCGCGCCGGATATCGCGGATTTACTCAACGACTGGCTCGATGCCGCACAGTTCCAGCACTGGCAGGAGCACGGCCAGATTGACTTTGCGCTGACTCTGGCCTGCGGTTCGCGGCTACGCGCCAGCGCTTTCGCCCATACGCGCGGAATATCGCTGGTGCTGCGTCTGCTGCCCGTCCAGTGCCCGCGTCTGGAGACGCTGGGCGCGCCGCCTGCGCTAAGCGAACTACTGGCGGAAGAGAGTGGCTTGCTGCTGGTCACCGGGGCGACGGGCAGCGGCAAGTCGACTACCCTGGCGGCGATGGTCGGGCATCTCAACCAGCATCTTGATGGCCATATTCTGACGCTGGAGGATCCGGTGGAGTTTATTCATCACAGCGAGCGCTGCCTGATCCAGCAGCGGGAGATTGGCCGTCACTGTCCTTCGTTCTCCGCGGCGCTTCGGGTGGCGCTGCGCCAGGACCCGGATGTGATCCTGCTTGGGGAGTTACGCGACAGCGAAACCATCCGTCTGGCGTTGACGGCTGCGGAAACCGGGCATCTGGTGATGGCGACATTACACACCCGCGGCGCGGCGCCGGCGGTGGAGAGATTGATCGATGTCTTTCCGGCAGAGGAGAAAGATCAGGTTCGGAGTCAGCTGGCCGGAAGCCTGTGCGCGGTGCTGGCGCAAAAATTATTACCCGCACGTCAGGGCGGCAGAGTTGCGCTATACGAGCTTCTGGTCAATACGCCGGCGGTGGCGAATTTGATCCGCGAAGGAAAAGTGCACCAGCTGCCCGGTGTAATGCAGACCGGGATGCAGGCCGGAATGCTGACATTTACCCAGAGTTTTCAGCAACGTGTGGCCACAGGCCAGCTGTAAGGGGGGCGTGAAGCGGGTTGGGTGGTTAAAATGATGTGTTAACTGAATGTTTAAATACTGTTTCTGGATATTATTTGATAATACAAATAATCTTTCTGAATAAATTCAAATAAGACATTCAGCTGAGATATTTCGACAGTGAATACGCATTTCCAGGAAAAAAGTTTGATTACCTTTTGACAGCTTTGCGGTATTCGATTTATGCTGTTTACGGGAATAGGATGATTCTCATGGAATAACGTTTCAATTTGTAAATTGCTAAGGCTATTTATAAATTCATGACTGATAGTATATTTTTTTATTCATTTAACCACCATGACGGTGGATAGCAGCTAAGGAGAGTTTTAAGTGATTAATTTAAATGGAAATTCATCATCTTCTCGTCAGGTTACATTTATTACCCACCCGTCAATCCAGAGTAAAGCCTTTGCCAGCTATCTCAGCGAAACCCTGATGGCACCGGTAGTTTTACAAAATATTAATAAACCGCTGGCGCAGCGACTGGCGAAAGACTCTGTAATATTATTTGATATCGCCGTTTCAAATAAGAAATTAAACGGGGTGTGGCGAGATATTATTCGGCTGCAGTCAGATAATCCCCGCTTGCTGATTATCAACAGCGCGCAAAAGTATGAGTTATACGAAATGGCGCAGTGGCCGGCTTTATATGGCGTGTTCCGCCATGACGATGATGAATCGCGCTTAATTGAGGGCGTCAAGGCCGTGCTGAACGGCGAACAGACGGCTGAATTGAGCGTGATGCACCCGGCGATGTACGCTGCGGACCATACATCGGCGCCGGTTGAAAACTCGCCGCTGACCGAACGAGAATGCGAGATCCTCAACGAACTGCGCTGCGGCGCGACCAACCTGGATATTGCCCGCGCGCTGTTTATCAGCGAGAACACGGTGCGGACGCACCTGTATAACGTGTTCCGTAAGCTGAGCGTTAAGAATCGCACCCAGGCGGTGAGCTGGGCTAACGAACATCTGCGCCACTAGGCGGGAGGATCTGCGCCGTTAGCGGTTCGCCGGCGGCGCAGAAGACAGAGCTTAAAAGCTCTGCTCGAAGTAGCTTTCCAGAATGACCACCGCAGAGGCCGAATCGACGCTGCCTTTATTCAGCGCCCGATAGCCGCCGTGTTCGAACAGGCCCGCCCGGGCCTCAACCGTACTCAGACGTTCATCGTGGAGAAGGATCGCGACGCCAAAGCGGCCATGAATTTTATTGGCGAAATTACGTGCGCGCGCCGTCAGCGGTTGCTCGGTGCCGTCCATATTCAGCGGCAGGCCGACGATCACCGCCTCAGGCTGCCACTCCTTAAGCAGTTTTTCGATGATATTCCAGTCCGGTTTGCCGTCCTGCGCCTTCAGCGCCGGCAGTGGCCGGGCGGTGGCGGTGATGCGTTGCCCCACCGCCACACCGATGCTTTTCGTCCCGAAATCAAAGCCGAGAAAGGTTCCGCTCATCATGCATGCCCCGCGACGCCTGGCATCGTCACGATGTCGATGCCAATCAGTTTAGCCGCCTCGCGCCAGCGATCGGCGATGGGCGTACGGAAAAGAATATTCTGGTCCGCCGGGGCGGTGAGCCAGGCATTATCTAAAATCTCCTGCTCCAGCTGCCCTTTCTCCCACGAGGAGTAGCCCAGCGCAACCAGCACGTTGCCCGGCTGCCGGTCGGTGCCTAAGGTTTCGAGGACATCCCGCGAGGTGGTGATCACCGTGTTATCCGAGATACGGATGCTTGAGGAAAAGTCAGAGGGCGGGGTATGTAAAATAAAGCCGCGGTCTTCCGCCAGCGGGCCGCCCAGCATCACCGGTTTATCCAGGCGGATCTCCGGATTACGCGGCTCCGGGACAATTTTGAGCTTCTCAAGGATCCCTTCCACCTGCAGATTTTCCAGCGGCTTATTGATAATAATGCCCATGGCACCCTCGTCGTTATACTCGCAGATATAGACCACGGAGCGGCGGAAAATGGGGTCCTGAAGCGCAGGCATGGCAATCAGAAAGTGATGCTGTAAATTCATTGTCAGAGGTTCTGTTCCTGGTTCAAAAAGCAACACCCAGTATGCGGGCAAAGTAGAATGGTGTCGATGCACTTTATCTGGCAGGCGCCTGAGCGGCGCCTGGCTGGAAGGGTTTCACCAGCGCGGCGATCCGCGCTCGCTGTGCCCTGAGCGGACGTTCGTCCGCCGTAGTGCTTATCGGGCGAGACGTCTTTCAATAGCGTCCATCAGCATGCCGGTGATCGAAATATCCGGGAAGGCGGCTTCGATCTCACGTACGCAGGTGGGGCTGGTGACGTTAATTTCCGTCAGACGGTCGCCGATGATATCCAGGCCGACGAAGATAAGACCTTTGGCCTTCAGCGTCGGGCCGACGCGGCGGGCGATGTCCCAGTCGCTTTCGGTTAGCGGGCGGGCTCCGCCGCGGCCGCCGGCGGCCAGATTGCCGCGGGTCTCGCCGCCCTGCGGAATGCGCGCCAGGCAGTAAGGCACCGGCTCGCCATCCACCACCAGCACGCGCTTGTCGCCATCTTTAATGGCTGGCAGATAGTTCTGCGCCATGCAGTAGCGGCTGCCCAGCTCGGTCAGCGTCTCGGCGATAACCCCAAGGTTCGGATCGCCGGCTTTGACGCGGAAAATAGAGGCGCCGCCCATGCCGTCGAGCGGCTTCATGATGATATCGCCGTGCTTTTCCCAGAAGGCTTTCAGCTGGGCTTTATTGCGGGTGACCAGCGTTTCCGGGGTCAGCTCGGAGAACCAGGCGGTGAACAGCTTCTCGTTACAGTCGCGCAGGCTCTGCGGCTTGTTGACGATAAGCGTGCCTTTCTCTTCCGCTCGCTCCAGAATATAGGTCGCATAAATAAATTCGGTATCAAACGGCGGATCCTTACGCATCAGAATGACGTCAAGATCCGCCAGCGGCAGGTCCTGTTCGCCGGTGAAGTCATACCATTTGTCGTAGTTCTGTTCGACGCTCAGCGTGCGCGTCCGGGCGCGGGCTTCGCCGTTGATCAAATAGAGGTCGTTCATCTCCATATAATGGAGTTCATAGCCGCGACGCTGCGCCTCCAGCAACATAGCGAAGCTGGTGTCTTTCTTGATGTTGATGGTTGCGATGGGATCCATCACGATGCCGAGCTTGATCATGGTTCTTCTCCGTTAACGCCTCAACCTAAGTCGCCAAAACGCACCTGCAGGGCGGTGATGGCGGTGAGCGCAGTAGTCTCTGTACGCAGAACGCGCGGTCCCAACAGGATATCAGTAAACTGGTATTTCGCGGTCATCGCTATCTCTTCAGCCGACAGCCCGCCTTCCGGGCCAATCAGCAGACGGACGCGTTCAACCGGCAGCGGCAGCGTGTTAATGCTGGCGCTGGCGCGCGGGTGCAGGTTGAGCTTCAGCCCGCTGTCCTGCTCGGCGCACCACTCCTCCAGCTGCATCGCCGGACGAATTTCCGGTACCACGTTACGACCGCTCTGTTCGCAGGCGGCAATAGCGATTTTCTGCCACTGCTGGATCTTTTTCTGCAAACGTTCAGCGTCCAGTTTAACGCCGCAGCGCTCGGAAAACAGTGGCGTTATGAGGCTTACCCCGAGTTCGATCGATTTCTGGATGGTGAATTCCATTTTTTCGCCGCGGGACATCACCTGGCCTAAATGGATATGCAGCGGCGATTCCCGATCGTCGGGTTCGCCACTGAGGACTTCAACCGCGACGTTTTTCTTACCGGCCTCGGTGATGACGGCGTCAAACACCTGGTTACTGCCGTCGAAGAGCTGAAGGTGCTGACCAGCGGTCATGCGCAGGACGCGGCCGACGTGGTTGGCCGCGTCATCGCTCAACGCGATCAGGCTGCCGACAATGAGGCGTTCTGGATGATGGATGCGAGGAATGCGCATGCTTGATATTCCGTTCTTTGCGCAGATGCCAGCTTCCCGCCATTGGGCGGGAAGCACAGGGCTGCAAATTAACAATTGCCGCTAGTGTAGGTTAGCTCTTTTGCGCCTGGCAAGCCTGCAGGACATACGGATTATGGTTGCCCTGTACTTTCGCGATGCGTTCATCGCGTTCACACTCCCAGGCGGTGACCGGGTACTGTTTATTCCAGGCAGTAAACAGCTGAGTTTGCTGGCGGGAAAGATTCAGCTGGTAGCGGTCGCGCATATAGAAGTAGGTGCGGGCGATGGCGCCGCGTGCGCGGTCAGGGGGCTCGGCGATTTTATCTTTAAAATCGACCTTCATGGTGCACTGGCCGTACTGGCCTTCACCGCCGTTCCACTGGCTGTACATAAAGTTGCCGCGATCGCCATTCACTTCTCCCACCGCCGGCTGCAGATTGTGCATGTCGCTTTCCATCTTGCGGTACTCCGGATCTTTGGCGCAGTTTTTACGTCCGCCCTCCTGCCAGCACTGGCGCTGATGGCCGAACTGCCACGCCGGCACCACGTGTTCCCATTCAACCCGGCTGGCGCGGTTCTCATTTTTACGCACTTTATAGCCGCAAGATTCCAGATCGATAACGCCTTTTTTACCCTGCCAGTCAATTTTACAGCCGCAGTAAAAGTCGCCGGGAACGTCGGCGTTTACTTTGACGCCAGCGGCCTTGGCCTGGGAAAAGCTGGTAATTTCGGCGGCCGCAAGCGGGCCACTCACTGCCGTGCACAATACTGCAACGGCTAAAACATGCATACGGGACATCGTTCACTCCGTGTCAAAACGAGCCCGCAACGTAGCGAATGAGGGTGCCGGATGCAATCAGTCAGATCAGAAAGTTTCTAATTAATTCCAATGGTTATTTTTCAGCCACCAGCAGATCGCCGCAGCGCACGCAGCGGTAAGTGGCTTCGCCGCGCACCACCCGGTTATGGCGACGAACGGTGAGCTGATGCTGCTGGCAGCGGCAGCGGTAGGGGAAGGTATTCTGGCGGACCGAATCAAGTTCAAAACGGTGGGTGCGACGCGCGGGAACGCCCAGGACGCTCTCCATCATCCATTTCCACTCTTTGCCGTGCGGGGCTACCCGGCCAAAGTGTTGCCACACCAGCAGGTGCGCCAGCTCATGGGGCACCACTTCATCGATAAACTCCTGCTGATTCTCCAGCAGCAGCACCGGGTTTAAACGAATTTCGTTTTTCTCCAGCCAGGCGGTGCCGGCGGAGGTACCGCGCTGCTGGTAGACCAGTGTCGGCTCCGCGTAGCGGCGTTCCAGCTTGAGGTTCGCTTTGGCGAGATGCTCCCGCAGGCTGCGCATCACGGCCTGCTGAATAGCGATGGGAATACGGGGTGTTTTCATAGCGCCAGAGGATAGTGCGGCGGAGGGGGGAGAGCAAGAGGAAGCTTCCTCCCGTGAGGGGAGGAAGCTCAGGCGGGTTAATCGCGGGCGCCGATCTCGCGCAGCGGACGACCCTGCATCAGGTTGCGTTCGATATGTTCCAGCGAGACGTTTTTGGTTTCCGGGATCAGCCACAGCGTCAGCAGGATAAACAGCACGTTCAGACCGCCGTACACCCAGAAGGTGTTGGCGCTGCCCAGCGAATTAAGCATGGTCAGGAAGGTGGCCCCGACAATCATGTTGGCAATCCAGTTGGTCGCCGTGGAGCAGGTGATACCGAAGTCGCGGCCTTTCAGCGGCTGGATTTCGGAACACAGTACCCAAATCAGCGGGCCGGCGCTCATGGCGAAACCGACGATAAACATCAGCAGCATCAGGACGGCGATGTACTGGGCGGTTGAGGAGTGAATGCCGATGTGCATCATGCTGCCCAGCACGCCCATCCCCGCGGCCATGACGATAAAGCCAAGGATCAGCGTCGGTTTACGGCCCCAGCGGTCGACCAGACCGATGGCGATAAAGGTAGCCAGCACGTTAGTCAGGCCGACGATCACCGTCCCCCACATCTGCTCGGTGGTGTTGGCATAGCCCGCCAGCTCAAAGATCTTCGGCGCGTAGTACATGATGACGTTCATCCCGGTGAACTGCTGCATCACCTGCAGCAGAATGCCGAGGAACACCGCGCGGCGGAAGTTGCTGTTGTCTTTAAACAGCGACCAGCCGGACTGTTTTACCTTCAGGCTTTCGCGGATCTCGTCGAGTTCGCGTTTCGCTTCGGCGCTGGTATCGCGCAGGCGCAGCAGCACGCGCTCGGCATCGACAAAGCGACGTTTAGCGGCGAACCAGCGCGGGCTGTCCGGCAGGAAGATAACGCCGATCAGCAGCAATACCGCCGGAATAATGATTACGCCGAGCATCCAGCGCCATGCGCCGCTGTAGCTGAAAGCGGTGTCGGAGAGGTAGGCGCCAAGAATACCGATGGTGATCATCAGCTGGTACATGGAAATCATACTGCCGCGAATTTTCTCCGGAGCGATTTCCGACAGATACAGCGGCGCGGTGTAGGAGGCGACGCCCACCGCCAGGCCCAGCAGCACGCGGGAAACCAGCAGGATCTCGACGTTTGGCGCGGCGGCGGAGAACAGAGAGCCGGCGACGAAGAGGATGGCGCCGATCATCAGGCTCTTTTTACGGCCCAGTTTGAAGGAGAGCCAGCCGCTGCCGACCGCACCGACGGCGGCGCCGAACATCATGGAGCTGACCACCCACTCCTGAGTGTGAGCGGAAATCTGGAACTCATTGGCAATAAAGGGTAACGCACCCGCAATAACACCGATATCAAGGCCGAACAGCAGGCCAGCCAGCGCGGCGAGGAAACAGACGAAGAACGTCATGGTCTTGTTTGAACGCCCTTGTTTTTTGTTGTCAGGCATAACGCCCTCCAGTTGAGTTATTGATTCTGTCGATGGTTAGCGTAGGACACTCGTCGGTAAAAAAACGTGATTATAGTCACGGCTGTGTAATCGTTTCCACAAAGGTAAAGAAACGTAATTCATTAAATGCTTTTTAAATCAGCAATATAAATAAGGATAGACGACAATTTTAAAAACGGTAATCAGAGTTAACCGAAACAATATGTAACATTGTGAAAAATGCACGCATGAGAAGGCGCTTGCAGGCAGCAATCGACCATTGTCATGATGTAATCGCTTTCATTGCATCGCCGCGGTTCGCTGAAGCAGGGCATGGGAGGGTGGGTAACGGACATAAAAAGGCCAGCGCGAGACTGGCCTTGAAGAGTGGAAGCGGGGAGATTATTTCAGACCAGCCGCTTCGCGCAGCAAGGCCGCTTTGTCGGTTTTTTCCCATGGGAAATGTTCGCGACCAAAGTGACCGTAGGCAGCGGTTTCTTTGTAGATCGGGTGCAGCAGATCCAGCATCTGAATCAGGCCGTACGGACGCAGGTCGAAGAACTCGCGCACCAGCAGGGTCAGCTGTTCAGAAGGCACTTTTTCTGTACCAAAGGTTTCCACCATGATGGAAGTCGGCTCTGCAACGCCGATGGCGTAGGAAACCTGAATTTCGCAACGGTCAGCCAGGCCTGCGGCAACGATGTTTTTCGCCACATAGCGCGCCGCATAGGCTGCGGAACGGTCAACTTTAGATGGATCCTTACCGGAGAAGGCGCCGCCGCCGTGACGAGCCATGCCGCCGTAGGTATCGACGATGATCTTACGACCGGTCAGACCGCAGTCGCCCATCGGGCCGCCGATAACGAAACGGCCGGTTGGGTTGATGAAGAATTTAGTGGACGCGCTCAGCCATTCGGTTGGCAGAATCGGTTTGATGATCTCTTCCATCACCGCTTCCTGCAGCGATTTCTGGTCGATATCTTCCGCGTGCTGCGTGGACAGCACCACCGCGTCGATGCCGACGATTTTGCCGTCGTCATACTGGAAGGTCACCTGGCTTTTCGCATCCGGACGCAGCCACGGCAGGGTGCCGTTTTTACGTACTTCAGCCTGGCGCTGCACCAGACGGTGAGCGTAGGTCACCGGCGCCGGCATCAGCACGTCGGTTTCGTTGGTGGCGTAGCCAAACATCAGCCCCTGGTCGCCTGCGCCCTGTTCCAGCGGATCGGCACGGTCAACGCCCTGGTTGATGTCCGGAGACTGTTTACCAATGGCGCTCAGTACGGCACACGAGTTGGCGTCAAAGCCCATATCGGAATGCACGTAGCCAATTTCGCGGACGGTGTTGCGGGTGATCTCTTCAATGTCAACCCATGCGCTGGTGGTGATTTCGCCGCCTACCAGCACCATGCCAGTTTTGACATAGGTTTCACATGCGACACGCGCTTTCGGATCCTGCTCGAGGATCGCATCCAGCACGGCATCGGAGATTTGGTCAGCAATTTTGTCAGGATGCCCTTCTGATACGGACTCAGACGTAAAAAGGTGTTTTGCCATATTTTATTTCACCTGTGGACGATTCGGATAGCTCATACTGTTGTGTAATGTGGCTTTGGTGGATAATCAGCGCAAAGCCGCGCAGGTAGCGACACGAGCAGTCTGAGTGTTAATCAGTATAGACGGATTAACTTCTGGACGGCTATTTTAGGTCAAATCTTAAGCCCATTTCCAGCCTTTTTTGATGGCGGTCGCATTTATCGGAAAACTCGCCTGGCAAATTTTCCTGACAACCGCGCAAACCTGCACATTTTTATTTTGCTTTTTACCCCGCTTCTCGGTATAAAACGCCGCGCGCGGCTCATTAAAAAAGCGCACGGGGATCTCCCCGTGGTGCCACTTCCAGCCGGGTTAAGCAGTCTGTATTTACAGAATCTCGCAACGGCATAGCGCCTGTTGCCCGGTATGTATAGCTTTGGCTTGTCGCCGACCCTGACCCAGGGCGGTGTGGAGGTGATACCAGATAATGAACCAACGTTTTTCGCTTGATTCGTCGCGTCGTTCTGTCGCGCGTCAGCACTCCGCAACCTGCATCTCTCTCATGCAAACCAGCCGATGTTCACCCCATCTCGGCGCTTCTCAGGATTCCAGGGCCGGTCGGTCGTCAGAAAACTGAACAAGGGCGCTCTTGCCTGGCAAGAGTTTTCTCGTGGTTTCTCCGGACTGTCATACTCTGTTCGGCTACGTGTTTTACGATGATATGAATAAAAAACCGGTCGCGCAGTCGCAAAACCAGCAGATAGTGCTGGGCTTTAGGACTGTTCATGGGTTGTTATCGCATCTTTGGACTGCGATAGTAGTTAACTGTCTTACACTTATTATTAAAAATTGAGGTTCGCTATGTCTGACGACATGTCTATGGTTTCGCCTTCGTCAGCAGGCGAACACGGTGTACTACGTTCCATGCAGGAGGTAGCGATGAGCTCCCAGGAAGCCAGCAAGATGCTGCGTACTTATAATATTGCCTGGTGGGGCAATAACTATTATGACGTCAACGAACTGGGCCACATCAGCGTTTGCCCGGATCCGGACGTCCCGGAAGCGCGCGTTGACCTCGCTGAATTAGTCAAAGCGCGCGAAGCGCAAGGGCAACGCTTGCCGGCGCTGTTCTGCTTCCCGCAGATCCTGCAGCACCGCCTGCGCTCAATCAACGCCGCATTCAAGCGCGCGCGCGAATCCTACGGCTATAACGGCGATTACTTCCTGGTCTACCCGATCAAGGTGAACCAGCATCGTCGCGTCATCGAATCGTTGATCCATTCCGGCGAGCCGCTGGGTCTGGAAGCCGGTTCGAAAGCGGAACTGATGGCCGTGCTGGCGCACGCCGGGATGACCCGCAGCGTCATCGTCTGTAACGGCTATAAAGACCGCGAATACATCCGCCTGGCGCTGGTGGGCGAGAAGATGGGCCACAAGGTCTATCTGGTCATCGAGAAGATGTCGGAGATCGCCATCGTGCTGGAAGAGGCCGAGCGCCTGAACGTGGTGCCGCGCCTTGGCGTGCGCGCGCGTCTGGCCTCGCAGGGGTCCGGTAAATGGCAGTCTTCCGGCGGCGAGAAGTCCAAGTTCGGCCTCGCGGCGACCCAGGTTCTGCAGCTGGTGGAGATCCTGCGTGCCGCAGGACACCTCGACAGCCTGCAGCTGCTGCACTTCCACCTCGGCTCGCAAATGGCTAACATTCGCGATATCGCCACCGGCGTGCGTGAATCGGCGCGTTTCTACGTCGAGTTGCATAAGCTGGGCGTCAATATCCAGTGCTTCGACGTCGGCGGCGGCCTGGGCGTGGATTACGAAGGCACCCGCTCGCAGTCTGACTGCTCGGTGAACTACGGCCTGAACGAATACGCTAACAATATCATCTGGGCCATCGGCGACGCCTGCGAAGAGAACGGCCTGCCGCACCCGACGGTGATCACCGAGTCCGGCCGCGCGGTGACCGCGCACCACACCGTGCTGGTTTCCAACATCATCGGCGTGGAGCGCAACGAATACACCGAGGCGACCCCGCCGGCGGAAGACGCCGCGCGCCCGCTGCAGAGCATGTGGGAAACCTGGCTGGAGATGCACGAAACCGGCAATCGCCGCTCGCTGCGCGAATGGCTGCACGACAGCCAGATGGACCTGCACGATATCCATATCGGCTACTCCTCCGGCACTTTCAACCTGCAGGAGCGCGCCTGGGCAGAACAGCTGTATCTGAACATGTGTCATGAAGTGCAGAAGCAACTCGACCCGAGCAACCGCGCCCATCGCCCGATTATTGATGAGCTGCAGGAGCGCATGGCGGATAAAATCTACGTCAACTTCTCGCTGTTCCAGTCGATGCCGGATGCGTGGGGGATCGATCAGCTGTTCCCGGTGATGCCGCTGGAAGGGCTGAACAAGTCGCCGGAGCGCCGCGCGGTGCTGCTGGACATCACCTGCGACTCGGATGGCGCCATCGATCACTACGTGGACGGCGACGGGATCGCCACCACCATGCCGATGCCGGAATATGACCCGGAGAACCCGCCGATGCTGGGCTTCTTTATGGTCGGCGCCTATCAGGAAATCCTTGGCAACATGCACAACCTGTTCGGCGATACCGAGGCGGTAGACGTGTTCGTCTTCCCTGACGGCAGCGTTGAGGTTGAGCTGTCCGACGAGGGCGATACCGTGGCGGATATGCTGCAGTACGTGCAGCTGGATCCCAACACGCTGCTGACCCAGTTCCGCGATCAGGTGAAAAACACCGGCCTGGACGACGCGCTGCAGCAGCAGTTCCTCGAAGAGTTCGAGGCGGGTCTGTACGGGTACACTTATCTGGAAGACGAGTAACCACTGATGCCCGGTGGCGCTGCGCTTACCGGGCCTGCGTATGGCGGCCGCCTAAGGCGAAGCCGTCATCCGGCAGAAGGCGATACTCACTTGAACCCGTATGCATTACCGGCGATAATTCACGCCAATAAGCGATTTATCTATCAAACCCTTCCTCGTCGGGCCTAACGACGCGGAGGGGTTTTTTTATACTTATTTTTTACGTTCCACGACTGTGAAAAGAGGTCATATCCATGAGCACTTTAGGTCATCAATACGATAACTCCCTGGTATCCAATGCCTTTGGCTTCCTGCGTCTGCCGATGAATTTCATGCCCTACGACAGCGATGCTGACTGGGTGATCACCGGCGTCCCGTTCGATATGGCGACCTCCGGGCGCGCGGGCGGCCGTCATGGCCCGGCGGCGATCCGTCAGGTTTCCACCAATCTCGCCTGGGAGCACAACCGTTTTCCGTGGAACTTCGACATGCGCGAACGCCTGAACGTGGTTGACTGCGGGGATCTGGTGTACGCCTTCGGCGACGCGCGCGAAATGAGCGAGAAGCTGCAGGCCCACGCCGAGAAGCTGCTGGCGGCCGGCAAGCGCATGCTCTCCTTTGGCGGCGACCACTTCGTTACGCTGCCGCTGCTGCGCGCCCACGCCAAGCACTTCGGTAAAATGGCGCTGGTGCATTTCGATGCCCACACCGACACTTACGCCAACGGCTGCGAGTTCGACCACGGCACCATGTTCTACACCGCGCCGAACGAAGGGCTCATCGATCCGAACCACTCCGTACAGATCGGTATTCGCACCGAATTCGATAAAGATAACGGTTTCACCGTGCTTGATGCGGGCCAGGTTAACGACCGCAGCGTCGATGACGTGATTGCCCAGGTGAAGCAGATCGTTGGCGATATGCCGGTGTACCTGACCTTTGATATCGACTGCCTGGATCCGGCGTTTGCGCCAGGAACCGGTACCCCGGTTATCGGTGGGCTCACCTCTGACCGCGCGATCAAGCTGGTGCGCGGTCTGAAGGATCTGAACATCGTCGGGATGGACGTGGTGGAGGTCGCCCCGGCCTACGATCAGTCCGAAATCACCGCCCTGGCGGCGGCGACCCTCGCGCTGGAGATGCTGTACATCCAGGCGGCGAAGAAGGGCGAATAACCCGAGGTCACCCCAACCCTCTCCCTTCCGGGGAGAGGGTACCGCACGGCACAGGGGGTTAATCAAGGCGCCGGACGGTTGCTCCTGCTGGCCGGGAGAGGGCCGACCCGCAGGAGAGGGTTCATCAGGTGCTTAAAACACGTTAAATGGATATTCGACGTAGAACCGCACTTCATTACCGCTGACGTTATAGTCGCTGGCGTTGCTGGAAACCCGCAGTACCGAATAGCGAAGCCTGAATTTCAAATCTTTCGCCGCCCCGTTTTGCACCTGGTATTGAACCTGGTTGAACCATTCATGTTCTTTGCCGTTGCTGGTCTCTGACGTTTTAATGTTATCCCCGCGCACGTAGGCGGTGGTCCAGGTCAGTCCCGGTAGCCCCAGCCCGGCAAAATCCAGTCCATACGATGCCTGCCAGGAGCGTTCATCTTCCCCGTTAAAATCAGACCAGTAGGAGTTGGCCAGCCAGATGGTGTTCCCGCCATCGCCGACGCCGCCCTGGTTCTGGTAGCCGCCGTAGTGGTAGCCGGTGCTGCCGCTGCTTTGCTGGTAAGCAACCTTAAAGGTATGGATATCCCAGATGTAGCTGGCGGCCAGGCTCCAGATACTGTTGCTGCGTCCGGTGTCATTGGCATCGGCATATTGCTGATCCAGGCGTGAGTGATAGCCGTTGAAGTCGAGAACCAGCTGTTGGTTGGCGGCGAACGGCTGCTGATAGTTCAGGCCGAGATACTGTTTGTTCAGCACATCTTCGACATGCGACGCATACAGCGCGCCGCTGAGCTGGTCGTTGAACCGGTAGCTGGCGCCGCCGAAGGACAGGCTTTTCAGACCGCTGTTATGGCTGTCGTCGCTTTTACGCTGCTGATCGGTCAGGTAGCCGGCGTTAATTTCCAGACCGTCGATTTCGCGTGAGGTCAGCATGGTGCCGGTATAGCTCTCGTACAGCAGACGTGAATCATCGGCGTAGACGATGGGCAACATCGGGCGCTGACTGCCGTAGCTGAGCACGGTATTCGAAAAGCGCATTTTGCCGGTGGCGCCGAATTTCGCGAGGTCGGATTTTGCCCGGCCGTCGTCATCCTGGGCGAAAAAGTCAATGCCGCCCGCGCCGCTGCGGCCGCGGCCGCCGTCGAGGCGCACGGCGTACTGGGCGATGCCGTCCACGCCGAAGCCGACCGGTCCCTCGGTAAAGCCGGATTCGAAGGTGGCGATAATTCCCTGGCCCCATTCGGCTTTATCCGGCAGCCCATCGCGATAATCGCGTTTGATATACGCGTTACGTAAAAAGAGATCCAGATGGCTGTCTTCAATAAAGCCCTGGCTGGTAGATTGTTGGCTGGCGAAAGCCGGCGCGGCGGCAATAATGCCAAGTGCGATGAATGATAATTCTTTTTTCACTGAGGGCACTTCTCTGTCTGTCGATATATTCAAGGGAATCACTGCAATCGCGATATTCTCCTGAAATAATGTCAAAAGCAATCATTGTGTGAGCAATGGTATCGGCAGGAAACAAGCGGTGTGGCGCATGCTGGCCAGGTTTGGCGAAGAGGGGTGGACTATTTAATATTTGGTCTAACCCGGCTCTGAAAGGCGGATTGTGTACGCCGTTTTTCATTTGCCAAATAATATTTTGCTGAGTGACAGCATATAAAATAATTGGCTGCGACGAGGTGAAATAATAATTAACGGTTTGTGCGCTTAAGTTATCAATTGATGCGGCTAAATATTTTTACTGGCAGATATAAAAGGGAGGCAGTCATGCCTCCCGCTGGCGATTATTTAATCCCGTCGGCCTTCATGCGATCGCGAATATGCTGGGCGCGCGCTTCTGAGGCCGGGTGATCGTCAAACATCGAGCTCTGACGGCCGGCTTCCAGCTTGGCCAGTTTCTCGAAGCTGGTGGCCAGTCCCGACGGATTGATGCCGCGCTTACGCAGCAGGTCGTAAGAGTAGTCGTCCGCTTCCGATTCCTGGCGCTGGGAGAACTGCGAGTTCACCAGTTTTTCACCCAGATCGCCGAGCTGCGACTGGGACAAGCTGCCGACGATGCCGCCGGCGGAGGCCGCCGCCGCGCGCACGGCGTTGGTGCCCAGGGCGACCTGCATGCCTTTCTTCACATGGCCCAGCGCGACGTGGCCCATTTCGTGGCCGATCACCGCCTCGACTTCATTATCGTTCATCAGATCCATCAGCCCGCTGTAGACGCGGATGCAGCCGTTAGCCATGGCGAAGGCGTTGACATCCTTGGTCTCATAGACCTTGTAGTTCACGGGCTGACCATTGATGTTATCGCCCAGCGCGGCCGCGATTTTGTTCAGCCGCTGGCTGTATTCACTGCTGGCCGGGGCGATTTTCGCTTTGGCGTCCATCTCTTTACAGGCCTGGTCGCTTAAGGTTTTCACCTGCGCGTCGCTGAGGGAGTATGCCTGGAAGGCTTCGGCCCCTGAGCTGAGCAGACCGTTGGAGTCCATGTTCTGACATCCGGTGAGCGTTGCTGCGATCCCAAGAGCAAGTACGGTTGAGCGAATTTTCATTTTTTATCTTCCACAATCTTATGGTTGTTTATCCGACAATACGGCGACGGCAGGGAACCGTATTCTGCGTAAATTATAAAGAGTATCGCAGGATGCGGGCGAGCGGATTCCGGCGTAGCACAACCTGTTCCAGAGATTTCTTAAAGGGCAAAAGGATGCTCCATGTACATGACTTGTCGCTTGGGTTACATTGTTCACACTTTTTTCCGGCGTAGCCCAAAACGCGCTCTCGTCAAGTCGTTAAGGGCATGGCCTTCAACAGTCCGAACTGGAGTCAAAATGTCCTCACGTAAAGAGCTTGCTAACGCTATTCGTGCGCTGAGCATGGACGCTGTACAGAAAGCCAAATCCGGCCACCCGGGTGCCCCGATGGGTATGGCTGACATTGCCGAAGTGCTGTGGCGTGATTTCCTGAACCATAACCCGAACAATCCGGCCTGGGCTGACCGTGACCGTTTTGTACTGTCCAATGGCCATGGTTCGATGCTGATTTACAGCCTGCTGCACCTCACTGGCTACGATCTGCCGATTGAAGAGCTGAAAAACTTCCGCCAGCTGCACTCTAAAACCCCGGGTCACCCGGAAGTCGGCTACACCGCGGGCGTGGAAACCACCACCGGTCCGCTGGGCCAGGGTATCGCTAACGCGGTCGGGATGGCTATCGCCGAGAAAACTCTGGCGGCGCAGTTCAACCGTCCGGGCCACGACATCGTCGACCACTACACCTACGCCTTCATGGGCGACGGCTGCATGATGGAAGGCATTTCTCACGAAGTGTGCTCTCTGGCCGGTACCCTGAAGCTGGGCAAACTGGTGGCCTTCTATGATGACAACGGCATCTCTATCGACGGCCACGTTGAAGGCTGGTTCACCGACGATACCGCCAAACGCTTTGAAGCCTACGGCTGGCACGTGGTGCGCGGCGTTGACGGTCACGACGCTGACGCCATCAAACGCGCAGTAGAAGAAGCGCGCGCGGTCACCGACAAACCGTCCCTGCTGATGTGCAAAACCATCATCGGCTTCGGTTCGCCGAACAAAGCCGGTACCCACGACTCCCACGGCGCGCCGCTGGGCGACGCCGAAATCGCCCTGACCCGCGAAGCGCTGGGCTGGAAACACGCGCCGTTTGACATCCCGTCTGACATCTATGCGCAGTGGGATGCCAAAGAAGCCGGTCAGGCGAAAGAAGCGGCATGGAATGAGAAGTTCGCTGCTTACGCCAAAGCCTTCCCGCAGGAAGCAGCCGAATTCACCCGTCGTATGAAAGGCGAGATGCCGTCTGACTTCGACGCGAAAGCCAACGAGTTCATCGCGAAGCTGCAGGCCAACCCGGCGAAAATCGCCAGCCGTAAAGCCTCTCAGAACGCCATCGAAGCTTTCGGTCCGCTGCTGCCGGAATTCCTCGGCGGTTCCGCTGACCTGGCGCCGTCCAACCTGACCCTGTGGTCTGGTTCTAAGCCGATCAACGAAGACACCGCGGGTAACTACATTCACTACGGCGTGCGTGAGTTCGGTATGACCGCTATCGCCAACGGTATCGCGCTGCACGGCGGCTTCCTGCCGTACACCTCCACCTTCCTGATGTTCGTGGAATACGCGCGTAATGCGGTACGTATGGCCGCGCTGATGAAACAGCGTCAGGTTATGGTCTACACCCACGACTCCATCGGTCTGGGCGAAGATGGCCCGACTCACCAGCCGTTAGAGCAGGTGGCTTCTCTGCGCGTAACGCCGAACATGTCCACCTGGCGTCCGTGTGACCAGGTTGAATCCGCGATTGCGTGGAAATATGGCGTCGAGCGTCAGGACGGTCCGACCGCGCTGATCCTCTCCCGTCAGAACCTGGCGCAGCAGGAGCGTACCGAAGAGCAGCTGGCGAACGTGGCCCGCGGCGGTTACGTGCTGAAAGATTGCGCCGGCCAGCCGGAGCTGATCTTCATCGCCACCGGTTCCGAAGTGGAGCTGGCGGTGGCCGCGTGGGACAAACTGACCGCCGAAGGCGTGAAGGCGCGGGTGGTCTCCATGCCGTCCACCGACGCGTTCGACAAGCAGGATGCGGCCTACCGTGAAACCGTACTGCCGAAAGCCGTGACCGCGCGCGTTGCCGTGGAAGCGGGTATTGCTGATTACTGGTTCAAATACGTTGGCCTGAACGGGGCGATCGTTGGCATGACCACCTTCGGTGAGTCTGCGCCGGCTGAGCAGCTGTTCGAAGAGTTCGGCTTCACCGTCGACAACGTGGTCGCTAAAGCGAAAGCGCTGCTGTAATTGCGGTTACGGTGCGGGCTGATGCCCGCACCGTAACCCTCTCCCACAGGTGAGGGGGCAAACGCCAAAAACGGTAACCCCTGGGTTACCGTTTTGCTTTTACCTCGCCACCCGGCTTTTTTGTATCTGCTATTCCTGAACCATGTAATACGGTTGTAAATTATTCCAGCAAAAATGTGATGTGAGTCATATAGCTGGTTTATTACGCTGGACAAACATTCCTTTTATTCCTCGTTTGGCTTATTCTAGCTGAAGCGTTTCAGTCGTTTAAATGTTCGACAATTAATCAATCAGTCGCAGTTTGCAGCTGGTAAGGTTTCCCTCAGAGCGTAGCTGGATTACTCTGTCAGCCACCTCATAACAGGGACAGCCTTGCAGGAGATCTATGACCATTCGCATCGCGATTAATGGCTTCGGTCGTATTGGACGCAACGTGGTTCGTGCGCTATATGAATCCGGGCGCCGTGCGGAAATCACCGTGGTGGCTATCAATGAGCTGGCGGATGCTGCGGGCATCGCGCATTTGTTGAAATATGACACCAGCCATGGCCGTTTCGCCTGGGATGTTCGTCAGGAGCGCGAGCAGCTGTTTGTTGGCGATGATGCCATCCGTCTGCTGCACGAGCCGACCATTGCGGCGCTGCCCTGGCGCGAGCTGGCGGTAGACGTGGTGCTCGACTGCACCGGCGTTTACGGGAGCCGTGAACACGGTGAGGCGCACCTGCAGGCTGGGGCGAAGAAAGTGCTCTTCTCCCATCCCGGCGGCAACGACCTCGACGCGACGGTGGTGTACGGCGTCAATCAGGATGAACTCCGCGCCGAGCATCGCATTGTCTCCAACGCCTCCTGCACCACCAACTGCATTATTCCGATCATTAAACTGTTAGATGATGCCTATGGCATCGAGTCCGGCACCGTCACCACCATTCACTCGGCGATGCATGACCAGCAGGTGATTGACGCCTACCATCCGGATCTCCGGCGTACCCGCGCGGCCAGCCAGTCGATCATTCCGGTGGATACCAAACTGGCGGCAGGGATCACCCGTATTTTCCCGCAGTTTAATGACCGTTTTGAAGCGATTGCCGTGCGGGTGCCGACGATAAACGTGACGGCAATTGACCTGAGCGTGACGGTCAAAAAACCGGTAAAAGCATGTGAAGTCAACCAGTTGCTGCAAAAAGCAGCACAAGGTGCATTTCATGGTATAGTTGACTATACGGAATTACCGTTGGTCTCAACAGATTTTAACCACGATCCGCACAGCGCCATCGTCGATGGCACGCAAACCCGGGTCAGTGGCGCGCATCTGATCAAAACGCTGGTCTGGTGCGATAACGAATGGGGCTTTGCTAACCGAATGCTCGACACGACGTTAGCGATGGCGGCTATTGGTTTCAGGTTCGACGCGTAAACGTCGACAAAACTTTATGAATCAACGAGAGGATTCACCATGTCTGTAATTAAGATGACCGATCTGGATCTGGCTGGTAAACGCGTTTTTATCCGTGCGGATCTGAACGTACCAGTTAAAGACGGGAAAGTAACCAGCGACGCACGTATCCGTGCCTCTCTGCCGACCATTGAACTGGCGCTGAAGCAGGGCGCGAAAGTCATGGTTACTTCTCACCTGGGTCGTCCGACCGAAGGCGAGTACAACGAAGAATTCTCTCTGCTGCCGGTTGTTAATTACCTGAAAGACAAACTGTCCAGCCCGGTACGTCTGGTTAAAGACTACCTGGACGGCGTGGAAGTCGCTGCCGGCGAGCTGGTGGTGCTGGAAAACGTTCGCTTCAACAAAGGCGAGAAAAAAGACGACGAAGCGCTGTCCAAAAAATACGCCGCGCTGTGCGACGTGTTCGTGATGGACGCTTTCGGTACCGCGCACCGCGCGCAGGCTTCCACCCACGGTATCGGCAAATTTGCTGACGTGGCGTGCGCAGGCCCGCTGCTGGCCGCTGAACTGGACGCGCTGGGTAAAGCGCTGAAAGAGCCGGCTCGTCCGATGGTCGCTATCGTCGGTGGTTCTAAAGTATCCACCAAACTGACCGTGCTGGATTCCCTGTCTAAAATCGCTGACCAGCTGATCGTCGGCGGCGGTATCGCCAACACCTTCGTTGCCGCTCAGGGCCACAACGTCGGTAAATCCCTGTACGAAGCGGATCTGGTTGATGAAGCCAAGCGCCTGCTGAGCACCTGCGATATCCCGGTTCCGACTGACGTTCGCGTCGCGACCGAGTTCTCCGAAACCGCAACGGCGACTCTGAAATCTGTTAACGACATTAAAGATGACGAGCAGATTCTGGACCTCGGCGACGTTTCCGCACAGAAACTGGCTGACATCCTGAAAAACGCCAAAACCATCCTGTGGAACGGCCCGGTTGGTGTATTCGAATTCCCGAACTTCCGTAAAGGGACTGAAATCGTGGCTAACGCTATCGCGGACAGCGAAGGTTTCTCCATCGCCGGCGGCGGCGACACCCTGGCAGCGATCGACCTGTTCGGCATCGCTGACAAAATTTCCTACATCTCCACTGGCGGCGGCGCGTTCCTTGAATTCGTCGAAGGCAAAGTCCTGCCGGCAGTAGCGATGCTCGAAGAGCGCGCTAAGCAGTAATTCAGTTCAGGCGGGGAAACCCGCCTGTTTTTCAGCGCGCTTAAGGGCTCGCGAACCTTCTTCAACGGTCGAAGATACAGATACAGGACTAAGTAACATGTCTAAAATTTTTGATTTCGTAAAACCGGGCGTCATCACTGGCGACGACGTTCAGAAAGTGTTCCAGGTAGCGAAAGAAAACAACTTTGCACTGCCGGCGGTAAACTGCGTAGGTACTGACTCCATCAACGCCGTTCTGGAAGCTGCTGCGAAAGTTCGCTCTCCGGTTATCGTTCAGTTCTCTAACGGCGGCGCGGCGTTCATCGCAGGTAAAGGCGTGAAAACTGACGTTCCTCAGGGTGCTGCTATCCTCGGCGCTATCTCTGGCGCGCACCACGTGCACCAGATGGCTGAGCACTACGGCGTGCCGGTTATCCTGCACACTGACCACTGCGCGAAGAAACTGCTGCCGTGGATCGACGGCCTGCTGGACGCGGGTGAAAAACACTTCGCCGCTACCGGCAAACCGCTGTTCTCTTCTCACATGATCGACCTGTCTGAAGAGTCTCTGCACGAAAACATCGAAATCTGCTCTAAATACCTGGCGCGCATGGCCAAAATGGACATGACCCTGGAAATCGAACTGGGTTGCACCGGTGGCGAAGAAGACGGCGTGGACAACAGCCACATGGACGCTTCCGCCCTGTACACCCAGCCGGAAGACGTGGATTACGCGTACACCGAGCTGAGCAAAATCAGCCCGCGCTTCACCATCGCCGCTTCCTTCGGTAACGTACACGGCGTGTACAAACCGGGTAACGTCGTTCTGACCCCGACTATCCTGCGCGACTCTCAGGAATATGTTTCCAAGAAACACAACCTGCCGCACAACAGCCTGAACTTCGTCTTCCACGGCGGTTCCGGTTCTTCCGCTCAGGAAATCAAAGACTCCGTTAGCTACGGCGTAGTGAAAATGAACATCGATACCGACACCCAATGGGCAACCTGGGACGGTATCCTGCAGTACTACAAAACTAACGAAGCTTACCTGCAGGGCCAGCTGGGCAACCCGAAAGGCGAAGACCAGCCGAACAAGAAATACTACGATCCGCGCGTATGGCTGCGTGCTGCACAGACTTCCATGGTGACTCGTCTGGAGCAGGCATTTAAAGAGCTGAACGCGATCGACGTTCTGTAAGAAAAATCTGTTTCTTACCCTGAGGCCCGCAGCAATGCGGGCTTTTTTATTAGCTTAACAACAGGATAGCGCGGCAGAAAACTGTGATCCATTTGGCAAAACGTGCACTTATTGTTTACCCTATAACCTGACTGCCCTGTCGCAGGCTGAGTTATTTACTTCCCCCTGGGGGATTCATAAGGAATGTTAAATGGAAGATTTGAACGTTGTCGATAGCATCAACCACGCCGGGACGTGGCTGGCACGCAACCAGGAGCTGCTGCTGAGCTATGCCGTCAACATCGTCGCGGCTATCGCTATCCTGATCGTCGGGATGATCGTGGCGCGCGTCGTCTCTAACACCGTCAACCGCCTGATGCTGGCGCGTAAAATTGACGCCACCGTTGCCGATTTTCTCTCCGCGCTGGTGCGCTATGCGGTTATCGCCTTTACGCTGATTGCCGCCCTGGGCCGCGTGGGCGTGCAGACCGCCTCGGTCATTGCGGTACTGGGCGCCGCGGGTTTAGCCGTCGGTCTGGCGCTGCAGGGGTCACTGTCTAACCTCGCGGCTGGCGTACTGCTGGTGATGTTCCGCCCGTTCCGCGCCGGTGAATATGTCGATCTCGGCGGCATTGCGGGTACCGTACAGAATGTGCAGATTTTCTCCACGACCCTGCGCACCGTCGATGGCAAAATCGTGGTGGTGCCGAACGGCAAAATTATCGCCGGCAACATCATTAACTTCTCCCGCGAACCGGCGCGCCGCAATGAGTTTATTATCGGCGTCTCTTATGATGCCGATATCGACAAGGTGAAGCAGCTCCTGACCTCGATTATCGAATCTGACGATCGTATTCTGCGCGATCGGGAAATGACGGTGCGCCTGAACGAACTCGGCGCCTCGTCGGTGAACTTCGTGGTGCGCGTGTGGAGCAAAAGCAGCGATCTGCAAAACGTCTACTGGGATATCCTCGAGCGCATCAAGCGTGAATTTGACGCCAATGGCATCAGCTTCCCTTATCCGCAGATGGATGTTCATGTGGTGCGCCTGCCGGAAAAAGCCGAGTAAACCACCACTCAGTGACTCAGGCCGGCCATGCCGGCCTTTTTTAATGGCTCACTATTAGCTTCGCTTATTAATGATTAATACTTTCAATTTCCGCTAATAATTTATTCGCGTTATAGTCAGCGCCACTCTCGAAGACAGCGGAAAAATCCTCATGTTTACCTATTACTTTCAGGGCCTTGCCCTGGGAGCGGCAATGATTTTGCCGCTTGGCCCACAAAATGCTTTCGTGATGAACCAGGGCATCCGTCGTCAGTATCACCTGATGATTGCCTTGCTGTGCGCCGTCAGCGACTTGCTGCTGATCTGCGCCGGCATTTTTGGCGGCAGCGCGCTGCTGATGCAGTCCCCCTGGCTACTGGCGCTCGTGACCTGGGGCGGCGTGGCCTTTTTACTGTGGTACGGCTTTGGCGCGCTGAAGACGGCGTTCAGTCAGAATCTTGAGCTCGCCAGCGCCGAGGCGATGCAGCAGGGGCGCTGGAAAATCATTATCACTATGCTGGCGGTCACCTGGCTGAATCCGCACGTTTATCTGGATACGTTTGTGGTGCTGGGCAGCCTGGGAGGCCAGCTGGCGATGGAGCCGAAGCGCTGGTTTGCGCTGGGAACCATTAGCGCCTCTTTCCTGTGGTTCTTTGGTCTGGCGCTGTTGGCCGCCTGGCTGGCGCCGCGGCTGCGTACCGCCAGAGCCCAGCGGATCATCAACATTGTCGTCGGCGCCGTCATGTGGTTTATTGCGTTTCAGCTGGCAAAAGAGGGCGTCGTCCATATCCAGGCGTTGCTCAACTAAGCGTTGTCCGATGGACTTTCCTGCTGTACGCGCTAAGCTTGCTGGCATGCGTCCCGTAAGGGCGATTCAAGTAACATGGAGAAACGACAGTGAAGTTAAAAGTCTTAGCCCTGGCGGCAACACTCGGATTTAGCACGATGGCGGCACAGGCAAGCGAATTGCCGGACGGTCCGCACATTGTGACTTCAGGCACAGCAAGCGTTGCTGCGGTTCCGGATATCGCTACCCTGGCGATCGAAGTGAACGTGGCGGCAAAAGATGCCGCATCGGCAAAAAAACAGGCTGACGATCGCGTTGCGCAATACCTCTCTTTCCTCGAAAAGAGCGGCATTGCGAAAAAAGACATCAACTCGGCGAATCTGCGTACCCAACCTGATTACGACTATCAGAACGGGAAAAGCATTCTGAAAGGCTATCGCGCGGTGCGCACCGTCGAAGTGACCTTGCGCCAGCTGGATAAGCTCAACGGTCTGCTGGATGGCGCCCTGAAAGCCGGTCTGAACGAAATTCGCTCCGTCTCGCTGGGCGTTGCGCAACCGGACGCTTACAAAGATAAAGCGCGTAAAGCGGCGATCGACGACGCCGTGCACCAGGCGCAGGAGCTGGCCGCAGGTTTCCACAGCAAGCTGGGGCCAGTGTACAGCGTACGCTACCATGTCTCTAATTATCAGCCGAGCCCGATGGTTCGCATGATGAAGGCCGCTGACGCTGCGCCGGTTTCCGCCCAGGAAACCTACGAGCAGGCGACTATCCAGTTTGACGACCAGGTCGACGTCGTGTTTGAACTGCAGCCGGCGCAGGCCGCGGCACCGGCGAAACCGGCTGAAGCGCCGAAACCGGCCCAGTAAGCGATAGAAACAAAAAAGCCACTTCAGCGAAGTGGCTTTTTTTATGCCCGCGGCTTAATCCTGACGCAGCACCTTGTGACCGTAGTCGATGAGCGCATCGGTCACCCGCCGCATCATGCGGCTTTCCGGGGCAAAGCGGTGCCAGTAGAGCATACGGCGCTGAAACAGGCCGGGAGTGAGATCGATAAGCTCGCCGCTGTTGAGCTCTTTTTCGATCTGCAGATGCGGGATCATACAGCAGGTAGTGCCCTGGCGCGCCAGCTGGACGAAGGCTTCCGACGAGTTGACGATATGGCAAGGGACGCTGCCCGGCGGCAGGTCGAAGTTTTGCTGCAGAAAGGCCTGATGCATATCGTCCAGATGGTCGAAGGCGACGACCGGCGCTTTCAGCAGCGCCGAACGCGTTACGCCGTTCGGGAAGTAGCGTTGCGCAAACTCTTTTGAGGCGACAAACAGGTAATCGAGCGCGCCGAGCTGATCCACCAGGCAGCTTGGCAGCGCCTGCGGCTGGATACTTACCGCGCCGACCACTTCGCCACGGCGCAGGCGCTCCTGGGTGCGGGTTTCATCTTCCACCTGCAGGTTGAGACGAATAGGGGAGTCCGACAGCACATTAGCCAGCGCCGGCAGCAGCCAGGTCGCCAGACTGTCGGCGTTCACCGCCAGCGACAGCAACAGCGGCGTGGAGCCAGTCTGCTCGTCGCCCAGCCACTCCTCTTCCAGCAGTTCAACCTGGCGCAACAGAGCCAGCAATTTTTGTCCTTGCTCGGTTGGGCGCGGCGGCACGGTACGTACCAGCAGCGGCTGGCCGAACATATTTTCCAGCTGCTTAATTCGCTGTGAGACGGCGGACTGGGTAATACATAGCTTCTGCGCGGCGCGCTCAAATCCTCGTTCTCTAATCACCGCGTCCAGCGCTTGTAGTGTCCTGTAGTCCGGTCGTTTCATTATTCTGGCGTGCCCCCATAACTAATCGTTATCTCGCACTATGACATAAATTTTTATTTGATACAGACGAAATTGGTCTGCTCTGTTGTGTGATCTGCATCGCAGGGACATTTCCACTGTCGATGTTCTATAATGCGCCACAGGCATTCACATCTCGGACCATGATTATGACGCAGGATGAACTGAAAAAAGCGGTAGGTTGGGCAGCGCTGCAATACGTACAGCCAGGGACCATTGTGGGCGTTGGCACCGGCTCGACGGCGGCCCATTTTATTGACGCGCTGGGCACCATGAAAGGGCAGATCGAAGGGGCGGTCTCCAGCTCCGATGCCTCCACCGAGAAGCTGAAAAGCCTCGGGATCACCGTCTTCGATCTCAACAGCGTCGATCGCCTGGGGATCTACGTTGACGGCGCGGATGAGATCAACGGTCACATGCAGATGATCAAAGGCGGCGGCGCGGCGCTGACCCGTGAGAAGATCATCGCTTCGGTGGCCGATAAATTTATCTGCATCGCCGATGCCTCCAAGCAGGTCGATATTCTGGGCAAATTCCCGCTGCCGGTTGAAGTCATTCCGATGGCGCGCAGCGCCGTTGCACGCCAGCTGGTCAAGCTGGGCGGTCGTCCGGAATACCGTCAGGGCGTGGTGACCGATAACGGCAACGTGATCCTTGACGTGCACGGCCTGGAAATTCTCGATGCTATCGCGCTGGAAAACGCGATTAACGGCATTCCTGGCGTCGTGACCGTAGGGCTGTTCGCCAATCGCGGCGCCGACGTGGCGCTGATCGGCACCGCTGACGGTGTGAAAACCATCGTAAAATAGTCTGTCTGCAGGGAGCCAACCGGCTCCCTCGCAAATATTTTTTCACCTGGTGCAATTTAGTGACTTCTGTCACATTTGTGCAACCATTCTGATTAACGCGCTACCGTTCATTATCTTTCTGGTGTTTTGTCCTGCCATTTCCTTCTGAATGACATTTCTTCAGGACGGCGACGCAAACGTTCATATTGCCGCGATAGTTTTTTTTGATATGTTGCTGAGACGAACTTTCGTTCAGCACGACATCAGTTAAGACAAAACAGGACGGGGAAATGGCTAAGGTATCACTGGAAAAAGACAAGATTAAATTTCTGCTGGTTGAAGGTGTGCATCAAAAGGCAATCGATAGCCTTCGCGCGGCAGGTTACACCAACATTGAATTTCATAAAGGCGCGCTGGATTCCGAACAGCTGAAAGCGTCGATCCGTGATGCCCATTTCATCGGCCTGCGTTCCCGTACCCATCTGACTGAAGAGATTTTCGCCGCGGCGGAAAAACTGGTTGCCGTCGGCTGCTTCTGCATCGGTACCAACCAGGTGGATCTGAACGCCGCCGCGAAGCGCGGTATTCCGGTGTTTAACGCGCCATTCTCCAATACCCGTTCGGTGGCCGAGCTGGTGATCGGTGAGCTGCTGCTGCTGCTGCGCGGCGTGCCGGAAGCCAACGCTAAGGCGCATCGCGGCGTATGGAATAAGCTGGCGGTGGGGAGCTTTGAAGCGCGCGGCAAGAAACTGGGGATTATCGGTTACGGCCACATCGGCACCCAGCTCGGCATTCTGGCGGAATCGCTGGGGATGCATGTTTTCTTCTATGATATTGAGAACAAACTGCCGCTCGGCAACGCCACTCAGGTACAGCATCTCTCCGACCTGCTGAACATGAGCGACGTGGTCAGCCTGCACGTGCCGGAAAACGCCTCCACCAAAAATATGATGGGCGCGGAAGAGCTGGCGCTGATGAAGCCGGGCGCGCTGCTGATCAACGCCTCCCGCGGTACCGTGGTGGATATTCCGGCGCTATGCGATGCGCTGGCGAGTAAGCATCTGGCCGGGGCGGCAATCGACGTCTTCCCGACCGAACCCGCGACCAACAGCGACCCCTTCACTTCGCCGCTGTGCGAATTTGATAACGTGATCCTGACTCCGCATATCGGTGGCTCCACTCAGGAAGCGCAGGAGAACATCGGTCTGGAAGTGGCCGGCAAGCTGGCGAAGTACTCTGACAACGGGTCAACCCTGTCGGCGGTTAACTTCCCGGAAGTTTCTCTGCCGCTGCACGGCGGACGCCGTCTGCTGCACATCCATGAGAACCGGCCGGGCGTCCTGACCGCCATCAACCAGATCTTCGCCGCGCAGAGCATCAACATTGCCGCCCAGTATCTGCAAACGTCGCCGCAGATGGGTTACGTGGTTATTGATATCGAAGCGGAAGAAGACGTTGCCCAGCAGGCGCTGCAGGCAATGAAAGCGATCCCGGGGACTATCCGCGCCCGTCTGCTGTTCTAATCATTTTTGCCTCTCGGGCAGGTCGCGTACCTGCCCGTTTTTTTGTTAATACTTTCCAGGCTGAATTTCTCGTCCCCGCGTACCTACCAACACCAGGTTTTGCCCGGGGTGATCACCGCCGGCAGCGGGATATCCCACTCTTCGCTCGGCAGGGTGTCCACCTGCTGGCAGTCGTGCGCGTAGCCCACCGGCTGCAGGCGATACTGCTGCCAGTGTTGCAGCGTCCGGTCGTAAAAACCGCCACCCATCCCCAGCCGTTGGCCGCCGGCATCGAAGGCCACCAGCGGGGTGACCAGCACATCGAGTTCAGCGAGCGGCAGCACGTCGCGCACGTCGAGCTTCGGTTCGCGGATCTTCAGGCGATTCACTATCAGTTCGCTCTGCGGATGGTAATGTAAAAACAGCAGGTTACCGGGGCTAAACGGATGCAGCACCGGGAGATAGACTCGCTTACCGGCCCGCCAGAGCTGGTCGATCAGCGGTTGGGTGTCCAGCTCGCCGTCAAAGGAGAGAAACAGCGCCACGGTGTGGGCGAGAACCACCGGCGGCCAGGCCATCATCCGCTCTGCGGCCTGCAGGGCAAACTGCCGCTGTTGCTCAGGGCTGAGCGCGCGTCGACGCTCGCGGATCTGCTGGCGAATGTGCTGGCGGGAGAGCAGGGTATCGGGCTGTAGAGTCATGCAGGTCTCATGGCGAGCAGGCGAAACAATAGAAAACAGTGTAATACAGTGCGGCATCAGCCGAAAACAGGCGTGGGGAAATAATGCGAGGTAAGGAAGGGAATCTCCGAGATGCCGCCGCAGGCTGTAACCCTTGAACCCTTGGTTCAAGGTGAATGTGTCGTCACAGTTTTAAGGCTTCTCGGACGGACCGAGCATGCTCACCAACCGTGGAGCGCCACATTCTTGTGGTATGAAATATCGGCTCAGGGGACTGGCCCGCTTGCAAACATCTCAGAGAAATTTTGTTCCTGGAGTTACTCTAACACAGTTAACTGCAAAGTGTTATTCAAACTTCGACCCTGGTCTTTCGCTTATGCGACCTTGCTCAAGCAATGCTTGCTCGATGGTCTGCTGAAGCATGCGAATGCGCTGCTCCATACTGGAAGCGTAGTCGCGGGTCTTCGCTTTTTCCTGAGTCAACTCATAGCTGATGTTCAACGCGGCGATGAAGACCAGCTGCTCAGTATTTGTGACTCTAGTGCGTTCTTTTAAATCTTGCAACCGCTGATTAAGGTCTTCAGCTGCCTGATTCAGGGCATCCCTTTGTTCAGGCGGGCAATTCACTCGCAGTGAACGGCCGAAAATTTGGAGATCTACGGGTTGTGCAGACATGCCACCTTCCTGCTGATTGACTGCGCTGCCTTCACACCCTGACCCGGGTCTGCGAAGGGGCGACACTATAGCTACCCTGGTGCGAAGATACAAGCCCTATTCTGGTTCACCAGGGTCCAAAGTGGTAGCATACCATGAATATTCCTCCCAACGATGACGAATGCGCATGTCTATACAGAACGAAATGCCTGGTTACAACGATGTAGACCAGTTACTGAACCAACAAGGGGTAGGGCTTACCCCGGCCGAGATGCACGGTTTGATCAGCGGATTACTGTGCGGCGGCAACACGGACAGCAGCTGGCAGCCGCTGGTGCACGACCTGACCAACGAAGGTCTCGCCTTCGGCCATGAGCTTGCCCAGGCGCTGCGTAACATGCATTCCGCCATCAGCGACTCACTGGATGACGATGGCTTCCTCTTTCAACTGTATCTGCCGGAAGGCGATGCGGTGAGCGTCTTTGACCGCGCCGACGCCCTCGCCGGCTGGGTCAACCACTTCCTTCTCGGCCTTGGCGTTAGCCAGCCGAAGCTGGATAAAGTGAAAGACGAAACCGGGGAAGCGATTGACGATCTGCGTAATATTGCCCAACTGGGCTACGATGAAGACGAAGATCAGGAAGAGCTGGAGATGTCTCTGGAGGAGATTATCGAGTATGTCCGCGTAGCCGCACTGCTGTGCCACGACACCTTTGCGCGTCAGCAGCCAACCGCACCGGAAGTCCGCAAACCGACATTACACTAACTAAAATTCGTTCAGGGGGCGTCATGACTCAGCAGGAATTTCTCTCGCGTCGCCAGGCGCTGTTGGCGCAGATGCAGCCAGGCAGCGCGGCGCTGATTTTCGCCGCACCGGAAGCGGTGCGCAGTGCAGATTCGGAATATCCCTACCGGCAGAACAGCGATTTCTGGTACTTCACCGGCTTCAACGAACCGGAAGCGCTGCTGGTGTTGATTAAAAGCGATGAAACCCACAACCATAGCGTGCTGTTCAACCGGGTTCGCGATCTGACCGCTGAGATCTGGTTCGGTCGCCGTCTGGGCCAGGAGGCCGCGCCGGCGAAGCTGGGCGTTGACCGGGCGCTGGCGTTCAGCGAAATCAACCAGCAGCTGTATCAGCTGCTCAACGGTCTGGACGCTATCTATTTTGCCCAGGGCGAATATGCCTATGCCGATGAGATTGTGTTCAACGCCCTCGAAAAACTCCGCAAAGGCTCGCGGCAGAACCTGCAGGCGCCGAACTCGGTGATCGACTGGCGGCCCATTGTGCATGAGATGCGCCTGTTCAAATCCGCGGAAGAGCTGGCCGTGATGCGCCGCGCCGGGGAGATCAGCGCCCTGGCCCATACCCGGGCGATGGAAAAATGCCGCCCTGGCATGTTCGAGTATCAGCTGGAGGGCGAAATTCTCCATGAATTCAATCGCCACGGCGCGCGCTTCCCCTCCTATAACACCATCGTTGGCGGCGGCGAAAACGGCTGCATTCTGCACTACACCGAAAACGAATCTGAACTGCGCGACGGCGATTTAGTGCTGATTGACGCCGGCTGCGAGTATCGCGGCTATGCCGGCGACATTACCCGCACCTTCCCGGTGAACGGCAAATTCAGCCAGCCGCAGCGCGAAATCTACGATATCGTGCTGGAATCGCTGGAGACCGCGCTGGAACTCTATCGCCCGGGCACCTCAATCTGCCAGGTGAACCAGGAAGTGGTGCGCATTATGATCACCGGCCTGGTGCGGCTGGGGATCCTCAAAGGCGAGGTTGACGAGCTGATCGCCAACAATGCCCACCGCCCGTACTTTATGCACGGTCTGAGCCACTGGCTGGGGCTGGATGTACACGATGTCGGTCACTACGACACCGACCGTTCTCGCGTCCTGGAGCCGGGGATGGTGCTGACCGTCGAACCGGGGCTGTATATCGCCGCCGACGCCGACGTGCCGGCGCAGTACCGCGGCATCGGCATCCGTATTGAAGATGACATCGTCATTACCGAAGACGGCAACGAAAATCTCACCGCCGGCGTGGTGAAGAAGGCGGATGAGATCGAAGCGCTGATGGCGGCGGCGCGCCAGTCATGAGCGTGCTGATCGTCGGCGGCGGGATGACCGGGGCGACGCTCGCCCTGGCCATCTCCCGTTTGACCGGCGGCGCGCTGCCGGTCCATCTGATTGAGGCGCAGGATCCCCAGTCGGCTCGCCATCCCGGCTTCGACGACCGGGCGATCGCCCTGGCCGCCGGCACCTGCCAGCAGCTGGCGCGCATCGGTGTCTGGCAACGTCTCGCCGAGCGGGCGACGGCTATCCAGCGGGTACACGTCAGCGACCGCGGCCATGCCGGTTTTGTGAATCTGGCGGCGGCGGATTATCGCCTGCCGGCGCTGGGTCAGGTGGTTGAACTCCACGATGTCGGCCAGCGACTGTTTAGCCTGCTGCGCGAGGCGCCGGGCGTGACGCTGCATTGCCCGGCGAAGGTGGCAGCGGTCAGCCGCAGCCAGGAGAGCGTCAGCCTTACCCTTGAGGGGGGCGAAACGATCAGCGGCAAGCTGCTGGTGGCAGCGGACGGTTCGCGTTCGTCGCTGGGCGCCCGCTGCGGCATCAGCTGGCAACAGCAGCCCTATGAGCAACTGGCGATTATCGCCAACGTAAGCACCGCGCTGCCCCACGAAGGCCGCGCTTTCGAACGTTTTACCGAGCATGGCCCGCTGGCGATGCTGCCGATGTCGCAAGGGCGCTGCTCGCTGGTGTGGTGTCATCCGCAGTCGCGCCGCGACGAGGTGCTGAGCTGGTCTGACGAACGCTTTTGTCAGGAGCTGCAGCAGGCGTTCGGCTGGCGTTTGGGGCGCATTACCCACGCCGGGAAGCGCAGCGTCTATCCGCTGGCCCTCACCACCGCCAGCCGCGCGGTGTCGCACCGCCTGGCGCTGGTCGGTAACGCGGCGCAGACGCTGCACCCGATTGCCGGGCAGGGCTTTAATCTCGGCCTGCGCGATGTGATGAGTCTGGCGGAGCTGCTCGCTGACGCCCATCTCAGCGGCGAAGATGTCGGCCATTATCCGCTGCTGTGTCGCTATCAGGCGCGCAGAACAGGGGATAAAGCCGCCACCATCGGCGTGACCGATGGGCTGGTGCATCTGTTTGCCAACCGTTGGGCGCCGCTGGTGGCGGGGCGCAATGTCGGTCTGATGGCCATGGAATTATTTACCCCGGCGCGCGATGCGCTGGCGCAGCGTACCCTCGGTTGGGTTCCCCGTTAAGGAGTAGAACGTGCAAAGTGTTGATGTTGCCATTGTTGGCGGTGGAATGGTGGGGCTGGCGGTAGCCTGCGGTTTACAGGGCAGCGGCCTGCGCGTCGCGGTGCTGGAGAAAGCGGAGCCGCAGCCGCTGGCTGCCGATGCGCCGCCGGCGCTGCGCGTGTCGGCAATAAACGCCGCCAGCGAAAAGCTGCTGACGAAGCTGGACGTCTGGCGCGAGATCGTTGCCCGACGCGCCAGCTGCTATCACGGAATGGAAGTGTGGGACAAAGACAGCTTCGGCCGCATTAGCTTTGATGACCAGAGCATGGGCTTCAGCCATCTGGGCCATATTATTGAAAACGCCGTGGTGCATTATGCGCTGTGGCAGAAGGCGCAGCGCTGCGCCGACGTCACCCTGCTGGCGCCTGCGCAACTGCAGCAGGTGGCGTGGGGCGAAAATGAGGCCTTTCTCAGCCTGCAGGACGGCAGCATGCTCACCGCGCGTCTGGTGATCGGCGCCGATGGGGCGAATTCGTGGCTGCGCAATAAAGCCGATATTCCGCTGACCTTCTGGGATTACCATCATCACGCGCTGGTGGCGACTATCCGTACCGCTGAGCCGCATCAGGCGGTGGCGCGCCAGGTATTTCATGGCGACGGGATCCTCGCCTTCCTGCCGCTCTGCGATCCGCACCTGTGCTCGATCGTCTGGTCGCTGTCGCCGGCGGAGGCGCAGCGGATGCAGGAGGCTGATGAAGCCACCTTTAACCAGGCGTTAAATATCGCCTTCGATAATGGCCTTGGCCTCTGCCAGCTGGAAAGCGCACGTGAAGTCTTCCCGCTGACCGGCCGCTATGCCCGCCAGTTCGCCGCCCACCGCCTGGCGCTGGTCGGCGATGCCGCGCATACCATCCACCCGCTGGCCGGGCAGGGCGTCAACCTCGGCTTTATGGATGCCGCCGAGCTTATCGACGAACTGAAGCGTCTGCACGCCCAGGGCAAAGATATCGGCCAGCATCTTTATCTGCGCCGCTACGAGCGCAGCCGCAAGCACAGCGCCGCGCTGATGCTGGCGGGTATGCAGGGCTTCCGCGACATGTTTTCCGGTAGCCATCCGGCGAAGAAGTTCCTCCGCGACATGGGGCTGAAACTGGCCGATACGCTGCCGGGCGTGAAACCGCAGCTGATTCGCCAGGCGATGGGCCTTAACGATCTGCCTGCCTGGTTACGTTAACCGCGTCACACTTCTTTCACCCGGCCTGCGCGCCGGGTTTTCCCCCTCATTTGAAATATTCTAATTTCACCTCTTTTTTCGCATTAGATTTATTAATGCGTCCTTTTTTTTGTTAAAGAAATTAGGGCTATAAAATCGCACAAAACACCATCATTACCTAATTAGAGCCGCGGTATTGTTAATTTTATGTGGCGTAAATCGCTTTTTCCCAGTCAATAACTCTGTAGGCTTTTCGGCGGATTTTAGTCATAAGCTAATGTGATGCCCTGAATGAGCTTATGGTTTAGCGCCGGGTTCGGTGGTAAGTTCAGGCAAAAGAGAACGTTTGCGTCGGTGTCCGTCAGCGATGCCGACGCCCCATTTCGTGGCGAAAAATCGCCGACAATCTCGTGGCTGGTTCCGTTTTATTCGATGAGGAAAAGATGGCTCAACAGACTCCGTTGTATGAACAACACACGCTGTGCGGCGCGCGCATGGTGGATTTCCATGGCTGGATGATGCCGCTGCATTACGGATCCCAGATTGATGAGCACCATGCGGTGCGCGGCGACGCAGGCATGTTCGATGTGTCGCATATGACCATCGTTGATTTCCACGGCAGCCGGACCAGAGAGTTCTTGCGCTATTTGCTGGCCAACGACGTGGCGAAGCTCACCACTCCGGGCAAAGCGCTCTACACCGGCATGCTGACCGCCTCCGCCGGCGTCATCGACGACCTGATTGTCTATTTCCTCTCTGAAGATTATTTCCGCCTTGTTGTTAACTCCGCCACCCGCGAAAAAGACCTCGCCTGGATTTCCGAACAAGCTGAACCTTACGGCCTTGAAATCATCGTTCGCGACGATCTGTCGCTGATCGCGGTTCAGGGGCCGCAGGCGAAAGCGAAGGCGGCGACGCTGTTCACCGACGCGCAGCGTCAGGCCGTGGAAGGTATGAAGCCGTTCTTCGGCGTGCAGGCCGGCGAGCTGTTTATCGCCACCACCGGCTATACCGGCGAAGCGGGTTATGAAATCGCCATGCCGAACGAGCAGGCGGCGGATTTCTGGCGCGGTCTGCTGGACGCTGGCGTTAAGCCGTGCGGTCTCGGCGCGCGCGATACCCTGCGCCTGGAGGCCGGGATGAACCTGTATGGCCAGGAGATGGACGAAGGCGTCTCTCCGCTGGCGGCGAATATGGGCTGGACTATTGCCTGGGAACCGGCGGATCGTAATTTTATCGGTCGCGAAGCGCTGGAGATGCAGCGTGAAAAGGGCACCGAACAGCTGGTTGGCCTGGTGATGACCGAGAAAGGCGTCCTGCGCGGCGGCCTGCCGGTACGTTTTACCGATAGCGACGGTACTCAAAAAGAAGGCATTATCACCAGCGGCACCTTCTCGCCGACCCTGGGCTACAGTATCGCGCTGGCTCGCGTGCCGGCCGGGATAGGCGACACCGCGGTGGTGCAAATTCGTAACCGTGAAATGCCGGTAAAAGTGACTAAACCTGGTTTTGTACGCAATGGCAAAGCCATTGTGTGATTTCCCTTTTTTGGAGATGAATTGATGAGCAACGTACCAGCAGAACTGAAATACAGCAAAGAACACGAGTGGCTGCGTAAAGAAGCGGACGGCACCTATACCGTCGGGATCACCGAGCATGCGCAGGAGCTGCTGGGCGATATGGTATTCGTTGATCTGCCGGAAGTGGGCGCCACCGTTGAAGCGGGCGCCGATTGCGCGGTTGCCGAATCCGTGAAGGCGGCTTCCGATATTTATGCCCCGATCAGCGGTGAAATCGTTGCCGTTAACGAAGAGCTGAACGACTCGCCGGAACTGGTCAACAGCGACCCGTACACCGACGGCTGGATCTTCAAAATCAAAGCCAGCGATGAAGCGCAGGTTGCCGCGCTGCTGGATGCGACCGCCTATGAAGCTCTGTTAGAAGACGAATAAATACGTTTCATCCTTCACGCTGCAGGGGCGTTGGCTTCCTGCCGCGCGGACGATTTTGCGTATTCCGGCCCGGTAAGCATCAGCGTTTGCCGGGCAAACCAGTCAGACAATCACGATTCACCGCACGTTTCAGGAACCATCGCTCATGACTCAGACTTTAAGTCAGCTTGAAAACCGCGACGCCTTTATCGAACGTCACATTGGCCCGGACGCTCAGCAGCAGCAAGAGATGCTGAAGACCGTCGGCGCGGATTCGCTTAACGCCCTGATCGGCCAGATTGTGCCGCAGGATATCCAGCTGGCGACCCCACCGCAGGTGGGCGACGCGACAACCGAATTCGCCGCGCTGGCAGAGCTGAAGGCGATCGCCGGTCGCAACAAGCGCTTCAAGTCTTACATCGGCATGGGCTACACCGCCGTGCAGCTGCCGCCGGTTATTCAGCGCAACATGCTGGAAAATCCGGGCTGGTATACCGCCTATACCCCTTACCAGCCGGAAGTCTCCCAGGGCCGTCTGGAATCACTGCTCAACTTCCAGCAGGTTACGCTGGATCTCACCGGGCTGGATATTGCTTCCGCTTCGCTGCTCGATGAAGCGACCGCCGCCGCCGAAGCGATGGCGATGGCCAAACGCGTCAGCAAACTGAAAAACGCCAACCGTTTCTTCGTCGCCGCCGACGTCCATCCGCAAACCCTGGACGTGGTGCGCACTCGTGCGGAAACCTTCGGTTTCGACGTGATCGTCGATGACGCCGACAAAGTGCTCGATCACCAGGATGTTTTCGGCGTGCTGCTGCAGCAGGTGGGCACCACCGGCGAAATCCACGATTACAGCAAACTGATCGCCGAGCTTAAAGCGCGCAAAGTGATTGTCAGCGTCGCTGCCGACTTTATGGCGCTGGTGCTGCTGACGGCGCCGGGCAAGCAGGGCGCGGATATCGTCTTCGGCTCCGCCCAACGCTTCGGCGTGCCGATGGGCTATGGCGGCCCGCACGCGGCCTTCTTCGCGGCGAAAGATGAATTCAAACGCTCCATGCCGGGCCGGATTATCGGCGTATCGAAAGATGCGGCGGGGAACACCGCGCTGCGCATGGCGATGCAGACTCGCGAACAGCACATCCGCCGCGAGAAAGCGAACTCCAATATTTGTACCTCGCAGGTGCTGCTGGCCAACATCGCCAGCCTGTACGCGGTATTCCACGGCCCGGCGGGTCTGAAACGTATCGCAGGCCGCATTCATCGCCTGACCGACATTCTGGCCGATGGCCTGCAGAAGAAAGGGCTGAAGCTGCGTCATGCCCACTACTTTGACACCCTGTGCGTGGAAGTGGCGGATAAAGCCGCGGTGCTGGCGCGTGCCGAAGCCCTGCAGATTAACCTGCGCAGCGATATTCACGGCGCGGTGGGCATTACGCTCGATGAAGCGACCACACGCGAAGACGTGCTCAACCTGTTCCGCGCCATCGTCGGCGACGATCATGGTCTGGACATCGATACCCTGGATAAAGACGTGGCGCTGGACAGCCGCTCCATCCCGGCGGCGATGCTGCGCGACGATGCGATCCTCACCCATCCGGTGTTCAACCGCTACCATAGCGAGACCGAGATGATGCGCTACATGCACGCCCTGGAGCGTAAAGATCTGGCGCTGAACCAGGCGATGATCCCGCTGGGCTCCTGCACCATGAAGCTGAACGCCGCGGCGGAGATGATCCCCATCACCTGGCCGGAGTTCGCTGAGCTGCACCCGTTCTGCCCGGTAGAGCAGGCGGAAGGGTATCATCAGATGATCGCTCAGCTCTCCGACTGGCTGGTGAAACTGACCGGCTATGACGCCGTCTGCATGCAGCCGAACTCCGGCGCGCAGGGCGAATATGCTGGCCTGCTGGCGATTCGCCACTACCACGAGAGCCGCAACGAAGGCCATCGCGATATCTGCCTGATCCCAAGCTCCGCGCACGGCACCAACCCGGCTTCCGCGCAGATGGCGGGTATGCAGGTGGTGGTGGTCGCGTGCGACAAAAACGGCAACATCGATCTCGCCGACCTGCGTGAAAAAGCAGAGCAGGCGGGGGCGAATCTCTCCTGCATCATGGTCACCTATCCGTCGACCCACGGCGTATATGAAGAGACCATTCGCGAAGTGTGCGAGATCGTGCACCAGTTCGGCGGCCAGGTTTACCTTGACGGCGCCAACATGAACGCCCAGGTCGGGATCACCTCTCCGGGCTATATCGGCGCTGACGTTTCGCACCTCAACCTGCATAAAACGTTCTGCATTCCGCACGGCGGCGGCGGCCCGGGTATGGGCCCAATCGGCGTGAAAGCGCACCTGGCGCCGTTCGTGCCGGGTCACAGCGTGGTGCAGATTGAAGGGATGCTGACCCGTCAGGGCGCGGTTTCCGCTGCGCCGTTCGGCAGCGCGTCCATCCTGCCGATCAGCTGGATGTATATCCGTATGATGGGCGCGGAAGGGCTGAAGCAGGCGAGCCAGAACGCGATCCTTAACGCCAACTACATCGCTACCCGTCTGAAAGACGCCTACCCGGTGCTCTACACCGGTCGCGATGGTCGCGTGGCGCACGAATGTATTCTCGATATTCGTCCGCTGAAAGAAGAGACCGGCATTAGCGAGCTGGATATCGCCAAGCGCCTGATCGACTTTGGCTTCCATGCGCCGACCATGTCCTTCCCAGTAGCGGGTACGCTGATGGTTGAGCCGACGGAATCGGAAAGCAAGGTAGAGCTGGACCGCTTTATCGACGCGATGCTGGCGATCCGCGCGGAAATCGACCGCGTCAAAGCCGGTGAATGGCCGCTGGAAGACAACCCGCTGGTGAACGCGCCGCATACCCAAGGTGAGATCGTTGGGGAATGGAACCATCCGTACAGCCGCGAGCTGGCGGTATTCCCGGCGGGTCTGCACAACAAATACTGGCCGACGGTGAAACGCCTGGACGACGTGTACGGCGACCGTAATCTGTTCTGCTCCTGCGTGCCGATGAGCGAATATCAGTAACATGCGGAATTAGCTATACTTTTAAAGGCGCTGCGGCGCCTTTACTTTTTGGGAGAGAAGCATGGGGATAGCACTGATTAGCGGCGCGAGCCGCGGAATAGGCCGGGCGACGGCGCTGCTGCTGGCGCAGGAAGGGTATACTGTCGCGGTCAATTATCATCACAATATTAACGCTGCCACCGAGGTGGTGAATACCATTGTTGCCGCCGGCGGCAAAGCCACGGCGCTGCGGGCGGATATCAGTGATGAAGCGCAGGTGATGGCGATGTTTGAGGCGATTGACCGCATGGGCGAGCCGCTGACGGCGCTGGTCAACAACGCCGGGATCCTCTTTACCCAGTGTGCGGTGGAGAGCCTGAGCGCCGAGCGCATTAACCGCGTGCTGGCGACCAACGTGACCGGCTATTTCCTCTGCTGCCGCGAGGCGGTCAAGCGCATGGCGCATCAGCATGGCGGCAAGGGCGGGGCGATAGTTAACGTGTCGTCGGCGGCGTCGCGCCTTGGCTCGCCGGGAGAATATGTAGATTACGCCGCATCGAAAGGGGCGGTGGATACCCTGACCACCGGGCTGGCGCTGGAGGTGGCGGCGCAGGGGATCCGGGTAAATGGCGTGCGTCCTGGGCTGATTTATACCGAGATGCACGCCTCCGGCGGCGAACCGGGGCGCGTGGATCGGGTGAAGCATTCGCTGCCGATGCGGCGCGGCGGTCAGCCGGAAGAGGTCGCTCAGGCCATTGCCTGGCTGCTGAGCGACAAAGCGTCCTATGTGACGGGCAGTTTCCTCGAACTGGCGGGCGGTAAATAATCCGCTGATGCCAATTGCCCGGCGGCGCTGCGTTTGCCGGGCATGGGGGTAAGGCGAACGGTAGGCCGGGTAAGGCGTAGCCGTCACCCGGCATAAAGTCCGGTAAAGTGGCTGGCTTACCAGGAGGCCAGCCACAGCCGTAGACGCATTCCCCAGCCGCTGGTCCAGCCGGTGGTGACCGACTTCACCTCGCCTCGATAAATCACCACCAGCGTTGGCGTCACCCGAATGTCCCACTGCCGCGCCAGCTGGCCGCTCGGGTCATTCACCGTCGGCAGCGCCAGTTTCTTTCTGGCAAGCCACGTCTCCAGCGCGGCGTTATCGCCGGATCGCAGGGCCACGGTCAGCACATTGCCGCCATCGGCGGCAAGCGATGCCACCGACGGCGTGGTGTAGCGACAGACCCCGCACCAGGTGGCCCAGACGTACAGCAGCAGCGGCTTTTGCTGGCTCATGGCGTTCAGATCCACCATCCTGCCGTCGAGGGTGTGCAGCGATGTGACGCTGATGTTTTGCGGCAGCGCGGGCTGGCGAAAATAATCCACCGCCAGACCCACCGCCGCGCCAATCAGCAGCCACACCGCCAGCTCACGCAGCCAGCGCCTGAGCTTACTGGCCACGGGCTTTCGCCAGCTGCTCTTTCACCAGCCCCTCCAGTTCGTCAGCAGGGATCGCCCCGGCCACCATCTGATCGCCGATGATGGTCGCCGGCGTACCCTGAATATTCAGCACCTGCGACAAAATCAGGTTCATCTTCAGCGAATCCATGGTCTTGTCATCGAGACTGACGCTGTCGGTGGCGGTTTTCTTCTGCGCTGCGGCGATGCTGGCGTCATCGTGATAGCCTTTTTTCGCCATCAGCCGCTGATGCAGCGCCCAGAACTTATCGGGCTGCTGGCGCCAGGTAGAGAGCGCCGCTTTGGCGGCATTGACCGAACTTTGCCCCTTGAACGGCAGCAGCTTCACGATCAGCTGGATGTCCGGGTTATCGTGGACGATTTTTTCCAGCATCGGATCAAACTGTTTACAGTAAGGACAGTTGTAATCGGTAAACGAGACGATCGTCAGCTTCGGCGCTTTGGCGCCGGTGCGCGGGCTGTTCGGATCGTTAAACAGCAGCTGCGCCAGCTGGTCATTACCGTTTGCTGGTGGTTCTTCCGCCGGGGCGGCGAAGCTGAAGGCGGATACGCACAGCAGCAATAAGGCGGTGATAGCTCTCATGTTAGTTTCCTTTGGCGGCGGACAGGGTGGCGAGGAGGTGGTCGCGATCTAACAGCGCAGGCAGGATCTCTCCCTGCGGCAATCCCGGTCCGTAAACCTGGTTAAACGGCACCGCGGCGCTGCCGCGGTCGGTTAAAAACTGACTAATCGTGGCGGAGGGGCGGCTCCAGTCGCCGCGCAGGGCGACCACGTCCGGCGCTAACAGCGCCTGCTGGACGTCATCGCGCAGCAGCACGTTGTATTTATTGGCTTTACAGGTCACGCACCAGTCGGCGGTGACATCAATAAACACCCGCTTATGTTCCGCCAGGGCGCTGGCGATAGCCTGCTCGCTGAGCGGCTGCCAGTTAACCCGGTCGCGGCGCGGGCCCTCGCCGTCAGGTTGGGAGACAAAGGCGACGGCGCCGGCCACCACGATGGCCAGAGCCCCTGCGCGCAGCGCTGTCCGCCAGCGGTAGCGCCAGGCGGTGGCCAGCAGCACGGCTACGGTCAGTATCACCAGCAGGGTAAGCACCGGGGTACGGCCGATGTGGATCGTCAGCAGGCTGACCAGCCATAGCGCCGAGCCAAGCATCATCACCCCCAGCGCCACCCGCAGATGATTCATCCAGCGGCCTGGGCGCGGAAGGCGTTGCGCCAGCCCCGGCCAGGCGACGATCAGCAGCCACGGCAGGCTCATGCCGATCCCCATGGCGAAGAAAATCCCCCACAGCAGCGGCAGCGGCGCCACCAGCGCCACCGACACGGCGGTGCCAAGGAACGGCGCGGTGCAGGGTGTCGCCAGCAGGGTGGCGAAGGCGCCCTGCCAGAAATGGCCCATTAAGCCGTTGCCGCCTCGGGTGGCGAGGAAGGTGCTGGCGGTGGAGGAGAGGCGGATTTCGAACAGCCCCAGCAGACTGGCGCTGAACAGGACCATCACCAGCGCCATGGCGCCGATAAACCACGGGTTCTGGAACTGGATCCCCCAGCCGAGCGCCTGATTACCCAGGCGTAGCGCGGTCATCATCAGCGCCAGCGCCAGGAACGAGACGACGATCCCGCACGCCGAGGCGAGGAACTGTCGGCGCACCGCGCCGCGTTCGCGATGTTCGGTTTGCACCAGCGAGCCGAGCTTCATCGCCAGCACCGGCAGGACGCAGGGCATTACATTGAGGATAAGCCCCCCGGCCAGCGCCATCAGCAGCACCCAGCCTAACGCCGCTCCCGGCGCGGCGCTGCCTGCGCGGATAGCGAGCTGGCTTTCCTGCGCCTGGCCGCTATCCGCCAGCACCAGCGACAACGTTTTACCGCGTAGATCCGGCGCCGCTTCGCCCCAGCTATCGGTGACCGGCACGCTGGCGGTTAGCGTATCGCCGCGGGTGGTAAAGCTCGGCTTGCCGAAATCGACATCCTCCATGCTGTCGATAAACAGCGCTGGTTGCTGCCAGCCGGCATCACGGCGGGCGGTCACCGTCAGTTTGCCGCTGACGTAGCTGGCGTTCAGCTGCGAAGTCAGGCCATCGCGCAGCGGCAGCGTGCCCATCGCACGGGTGTAATCGTAGGCAAAACCCTCTCCTGGCGGGGCCGTCATATCCAGCGAAAAGGGATAGTCAGTGAGAATGCAGACATTGCTGCAGGTGGATAATGTCAGTACGCCGCTGAGCGTCGGCGGTATCTTCCCGCGCAGGGTCATCGGGAAGCTGACGTCGCCGTGATATCCCTGAGTGGAAATGCCCGCAACGTCGAAACGCTGCGGCGTCGGCCAGCGCCAGTCAACCGCCAGCGGCGTGCCCCAGGCGATAGCCGGCGCGATGCCGCCTTCCCCTGGCGAACGCCAGTAGGTTTTCCAGCCCTTTTCCAGCGCCACGTCTAAAAGCAGGCGGGTATCGCCATTGCTCTCGGTTTGCGCCCGCAGGCGCACGCTGGCGTGTTGATTATCGGCGGCGCGTAGCCAGCCGCTGTCGGCGGCCTGGCTGACGGGCAGCCATAGCCAAAGCAGGCAGACCAGTAGTCGCCTGAATAACATAGACATAAATTTGCTCCATAAATGATGAATTAACCTGAACTGTCAGGAAAATCACTCACTCACGGAAGACGCATAATCGCAGATGCACCCGCAATCGGGGCGGGGAGATAACGCGGGGAGGCCACTGGCGTTCGATACGCGGCGGGATCGCCGCCAGCACCGCCAGCAGCAGGGTGATAGCCAACAGCGCCCCTTCGAACAGCATCGGCGGGACGGCCATCAGCGACTTGGCGCTGAGCTCGCACGGCGTGACCGGCGCGTCGGCCTTATCCTGGGTTTGCTGTAGCGACGGGCTGTCGGCAGCGAGGTTCATGACCAGCGCGTGCATCCCGGCCATTCGCTGGGCGGTGCAGACCAGCACCACCATACAGGCCAGGAGGACAAAAAGAATGGCTTTGCGTTGTCGCTTAATCATGAGCGCCTCAAATATTCACGAGGCATATCTTATCGGGCGAACGCGTTTTGGCAATGGTAAAGCTGTAAAGAAGTGTCTGGCGGATAAGCGATTTGCCCTCCCCCGGCCGGGAGAGGGCAGTCAATTACAGATTCTCACCGTTGCTGGCGATGACCTCTTTGTACCAGTTGAAGCTCTTCTTGCGCGAGCGGGACATATCGCCGGTGCCGTCGTCGTGTTTGTTGACGTAGATGAAGCCGTAGCGTTTGCTGTACTGGCCGGTGGTGAAGGAGACGCAGTCGATGCAGCCCCACGGGGTATAGCCCATCAGTTCGACGCCGTCGTAGGTGACGGCTTTCATCATCTCTTCGACGTGGGCGCGCAGGTAGTCAATGCGGTAGTCATCGTTGATGCTGCCGTCGGCTTCGACTTTGTCGTAGGCGCCAAAGCCGTTCTCGACGATAAACAGCGGCTTCTGGTAGCGCTCATACAATTCACACAGGGAATAGCGCAGACCGACCGGGTCAATCTGCCAGCCCCAGTCGGAGGCTTTGACGTGCGGATTCGGCACGCTGCCTTCGAAGCCGGAAATGGCGTCGCCGGTGCCGCCTTCGGCTTTCACCGCGTTGGTCATGTAGTAGCTGAAGCCAAGATAAGCGCAGGTGCCTTCGCGCAGGATCTGCGCGTCGCCATCTTCCATCTGGATGTTGAAGCCGCGGCGCTCCCACTCATTCAGCACATAGCTCGGATAGTAACCGCGCAGCTGAACGTCGGTAAAGACGTAGCGCTCGCGCATCGACTCCTGAGCAAACATCACATCTTCCGGTTTGCAGGAGTAAGGGTAGAGGGCGACCATCGCCAGCATGCAGCCGACCTGCATGTCCGGGTTAATACCACGCGCCGCTTTCACCACCAGCGCGCTGGCGACGAACTGATGGTGCAGCACCTGGTACATGGTCTCTTCCGGGTTGTCATGCTCGGTATAAACCACCCCGGAGCAGCAGTAGCCGAACAGCGGCGCGCGCCAGTTACGCTGGTTATTGATCTCGTTGAAGGTCATCCAGTATTTCACTTTGTGCTTATAGCGCTCGAAGACCACTTCGGCGAAGCGCACAAAGAAATCGACCACTTTACGGTTGGTCCAGCCGCCGTACTGCTGCACCAGGTGCAGGGGCATCTCGAAGTGGGAGAGGGTGATCACCGGCTCGATGTTGTACTTCAGCAGCTCGTCGAACATGTCGTCGTAGAACTTCAGCCCCTCTTCATTCGGCTGGGTCTCGTCGCCCTGCGGGAAGATGCGGGTCCAGGCGATGGAGGTACGGAAGCATTTGAAGCCCATCTCGGCGAACAGTTTGATGTCTTCTTTGTAGCGGCCGTAGAAATCCACCGCTTCGTGGTTGGGGTAATATTTGCCGGCTTCAACCTGGTGGGTGATTTCACGCGGCACGCCGTGCGCCCCGCCGGTCAGTACGTCGCAGATGCTCGGGCCTTTGCCGCCCTGATCCCAGCCGCCTTCAACCTGATGCGCGGCAACCGCGCCGCCCCATAAAAAATCTTTCGGAAGGGTTAATTTTTTCATCCTGGCTAATCTCTCTAATAACTATTGCTCTCGAGTCTAGCAAAGTGAAATTGAATGTCACGATATAACAAATTACGCCAAACGTAATATGTTACATCGAAAAAACAGGCTGTTATTTTTAGCTGATTTTGCGCGCTAATTTACGTCCGAGCGTTTCGAGAATATAGATCACTGGAATTTGCGTCGTAATATCGTAGACACCGCCAATGCGCGTCTGCGGCACGTGCCAGGAGAGATTGAAATCGGCCAGTTTGGCCAGCCGCGAGTGTTCGTGACTGGTAATGGACATCACCTTGCAGCGGTGCAGGCTGAACTGGCTGGCGAAGCGCAGGATCTCTTCCGTCTCGCCGGAGACGGAAAGCACGATCGCCAGCGCGTTACGGGCCATATCGTTAGTCACCGGAAAATAGGGGTCATCAATATGATTACTAAATTTCCCGACGTTGGAGAAGAAGCGGGCGCCATATTTCGCCAGCGCGCCCGAGGTGCCTGCGCCGACGAAAATAATACGTTCGGAGGCGAGAATAATATCGACGGCCTGCTCGAGTAATTCATCGAACTCGTCATTATTAACGCTTTTAAAAAAGCTCATGATTTCGCTGGCGCTGATATTTGCCTGTTGAGGCTCGTTCTGCTCAAGATATAATTTAAAGCGCACGCGAAATTCAGAGTAGCCCTCGCACTGCAGTTTGCGGCAGAAGCGCAACACGGTGGTGGTGGAGACGCCGGCGGCTTCGGCCAGTTCGCGGATGGTCATGTACATCACTTTGTCACGATTCTTAATGACGTAGTGGTAGACCATCATCTCAAGATTATTGAGACTGGCGACAGCGGCGTGGGAGAACATACTCACAGTGGCGAACTCACAATTCATAATGACCAGGACGGAATTATATCATGCAGGCCAATGACATTACCTTTTTTCAGCGCTTTCAGGAGGACATCCTCGCCGGGCGCAAAACGATCACCATTCGCGATGCGGCGGAGTCGCACTTTAAGCCCGGCGATGTGCTGCGCGTCGGGCGCTATGAAGACGACGGCTATTTTTGCACCATCGCCGTAACCGCGACCTCGACGGTGACTCTCGACACGCTGACCGACCAGCATGCTCAACAGGAGAATATGACCCTCGGGCAGCTGCGTCAGGTCATCAGCGACATCTATCCCGGCGAGAACCAGTTTTATGTCATTGAATTCAAAACGCTTTAAGACAATCAGGAACAGCTGTGAGTTGAAATAAAATTGTAACTTCATGATTTTAATGTGTTTACAAATATACATCGTTTTATTTTAGCTAACAGGTGTTCACTGGAATCATTCTCAGTTACCCTAAGTGGGCAATGAAAGCGTTCTTGTTTTCACGGAGTCAAATATGGTGCGCAAACCATTAATCACTCAGGGATATTCTCTGGCAGAGGAAGTTGCCAACAGCATCAGTCATGGGATTGGGCTGGTGTTCGGTATCGTCGGCCTCGTGCTCTTGCTGGTGCAGGCGGTGGACACTAACGCCAGCGCGACGGCGATCACCAGCTACAGTCTGTACGGCGGCAGCATGATTATGCTGTTTCTCGCCTCCACGCTCTATCACGCGATCCCGCATCAGCGGGCGAAACAGTGGCTGAAAAAGTTCGACCACTGCGCCATCTACTTGTTAATCGCCGGGACCTATACGCCGTTTTTGCTGGTAGGGCTGAACTCGCCGCTGGCGAAGGGGTTGATGATCGTCATCTGGAGTCTGGCGCTGCTGGGGATCCTGTTTAAGCTGACCATCGCGCACCGCTTTAAAATCCTGTCGCTGGTGACCTATCTGACCATGGGCTGGCTGTCGCTTATCGTGGTCTATCAGTTGGCGGTAAAGCTGGCGGTGGGCGGCGTGACGCTGCTGGCGGTCGGCGGGGTGGTGTACTCGCTCGGGGTCATCTTCTACGTCTGCAAACGCATTCCCTATAACCACGCTATCTGGCATGGCTTCGTGCTCGGCGGCAGCGTGTGTCACTTCCTGGCGATCTATCTGTACGTCGGCCAGTCCTGATAAACATCCCACGGTGGCGCTGCGCTTACCGTGGCTACGGTTATCTGCGGCCTGGAAATCCCACGGTGGCGCTACGCTTACCGTGGCTACGGTATTTGCAGTCAAGTAGCCCGGCTAAGGCGCGAGCGCCGCAAGCCGGGAGTCATAACGCTTTATTACGCGTCTTCCAGTGAATAGGGCAGCGGTTCGATGCGCAGGCTGCCGGCATCGTCGCGCACGCGGAACACGCTGTCCGGCTCCATATCGTTATTCATCACCACCTGCACCAGCAGCTGGCCATCATCCAGCTGAACCGCCGCAAGCACCGTACCGGTGCGGCGCCAGTTTTCGCCCATCTTCAGCTCCAGATCTTCTCCGGCCTCCGGCACCCGGCTGGCGGTACCTGACAGCGTCCACAGCGCGCGCTTATTGGCGCCGCGGAATTTCGCCCTGGCGACCATTTCCTGGCCGGTATAGCACCCTTTTTTGAAGCTGATACCGCCCAGCGCCTGCAGGTTGGTGGCCTGCGGAATGAACTGCCCGCTGTTGGCGCTGTCGATAACCGGCAGACCGGCTTCAATATTCAGCGCCAGCCACTGCTGGCTGTTGTTGAGCTGCGCTTCGCCACGCAGCGCGTCGGTGACGCGATTGGCGGTGTCGACATCGGTCACCAGCAGGAAGCGTTCGCCCGGGTGTTCAAACCACAGCAGGCTGGTGGCGCCTTCGCTAATCACCGGCGTCGCGGCGTCGGGCAGGGCGGCGAACAGCGGCGCCAGCGCGGCGCGCGCCTGGAAGCCGGCCACCCCCAGCAGAACCAGATCGTCGTTGGCGGCGATGGTGACTTTGGAGAAGACGGCATATTTTTTCAGCTCGGTCAGCTGCGCGTCGCGCAGGCTGCGGCGCTCAATCCACGCGAAGCCGCCGTCGCGGCGGAATACGCGCAGGTTGCTCCACATCTTGCCTTTGGCGTCACAGTGGGCGGCAAGCAGATGCTGGGCATCGGTGAGACTGCTCACATCGGCGGTAATCTGCCCCTGCAGATATTTTTCGCTGTCCGGTCCGCTAATTGTCGCCAGCGCCCAGTCATCCAGGGTCATCAGCGTTAACGGCAGACGAGCGGAAGAGGAAGGCTGACGCGGAGGAAAAGGTGTAAAAGCCATAGTCATATCCTGAATCGCTTAACGCAGTGTGTGTGACCAATGGTAAAAGAGCTATAGTGCATTGCAAGCGCTTTCAACAGGCCATTTGTGCGCTGACGTTTGGCGACGGCCTGACGCGGGAAAACAATAAGCCCATCATTATTTTATGGTTTTTATGGAAGGATGCTCGCATTCAGCGATATTCCTGTAAAGTTACGGCAGAAAACGGGTTAAACTAACCTATATTTTGCTGCTGGAAGGTCAACATGGACATTAACAATAAAGCACGTATCCACTGGGCATGCCGCCGCGGGATGCGCGAACTCGACATCTCCATCATGCCGTTCTTTGAGTATGAGTACGATACCCTCAGCGACGCTGACAAACAGCTGTTCATTCGCCTGCTGGAAAATGACGATCCGGATCTGTTCAACTGGCTGATGAACCACGGCAAACCGGCCGATGCGGAGCTGCAGCGGATGGTAACCTTAATTCAGACACGGAATCGGGAACGTGGTCCTGTGGCAATCTGATCTCCGTATCTCCTGGCGCGCGCAGTGGTTTTCCCTGCTGCTCCACGGCGTTGTGGCGGCGCTGGTGCTGCTGGTTCCCTGGCCGTTAAGCTACACCCCGATCTGGCTGCTGCTGCTGTCGCTGGTGGTCTTTGACTGTGTGCGCAGCCAGCGACGGATCCATGCCCGTCGCGGGGAGATAAAACTGCTCACCGATTCCCGGCTGCGCTGGCAAAACGCCGAATGGGAGATCCTCGGGACGCCGTGGGTCATCAACAGCGGTATGCTGCTGCGTTTGCGCCATGTCGATACCCGACGCGGTCAGCATCTGTGGCTGGCGGCGGACAGCATGGATCCCGGAGAGTGGCGGGATCTGCGCCGGCTTGTGCTGCAAAAACCGGCGCAGGAGTAAGCGGCGTCAGGAGAAGTGTTCGGCCATTTCGCCGAGGATCTGCTCGCACCAGCTCTGGATGCGCTCGTCGCTCAGGTCGTACTGGTTGGTTTCATCCAGCGCCAGGCCAACGAACAGTTGGCCATCAGCGATCACCGGTTTCGGGCTGGTGAACTCATAGCCTTCGGTTGGCCAGTAGCCGACAAACTTCACGCCTTTGGTCGCCAGCTTGTCATGCAGCATGCCCAGCGCGTCAAGGAACCATTCGCCATAGCCCAGCTGATCGCCCATGCCGTACAGCGCGACGATTTTGCCCTCCAGGTCCAGGGTGTCCAGCTGGTCCCAAACCGCTTCCCAGTCTTCCTGAATTTCGCCGAAATCCCAGGTCGGGATGCCGAGGATCAGTACATCGTACTGGCTCATCAGGGCGGGGGAGTCATCTTTCAGATTGTGCAACGTCACCAGCTCAGGGCCGATGATATCGCGGATTTTCTCCGCGGCCATTTCGGTGTAGCAGGTACTGGAGCCGTAAAACAGACCTATATTCATCGCGTAAACATCTCGATTCTTGCTGTGAATGGCGGGCAGTGTACCAGAAAGGCGTCCTCTTAAGGCATAATGAGAGCGTTTAACGAACAAAGAGGCCGATGTGAAACAGGATCTGGCACTAATCGAACAGTTTCTCGATGCCCTTTGGCTGGAGCGCAATCTGGCGGAGAATACGCTCAGCGCCTACCGTCGCGATTTGACGATGCTGGTGGAGTGGCTGCACCATCGCGGCCTGTCGCTGGTAAGCGTCGGCAGCGACGACCTGCAGGCGCTGCTGGCCGAGCGGCAGTCCGGCGGCTATAAAGCCACCAGCACCGCGCGCCTGCTGAGCGCCGTGCGTCGTTTCTTCCAGCATCTGTACCGGGAAAAAATTCGCCCGGACGACCCCAGCGCGCTGCTGGCCTCGCCGAAGCTGCCGCAGCGGCTGCCGAAGGATCTCAGTGAGGCGCAGGTTGAGCGTCTGCTGCAGGCCCCGCTGGTGGAGCAGCCGCTGGAGTTGCGCGACAAAGCGATGCTGGAGGTGCTGTATGCCACCGGCCTGCGCGTCTCGGAGCTGGTGGGGCTGACGATGAGCGACATCAGCCTGCGCCAGGGCGTGCTGCGGGTGGTGGGCAAAGGCAACAAAGAGCGGCTGGTGCCGCTGGGGGAAGAGGCGGTACTGTGGGTGGAAAATTACCTCGAGTATGGTCGCCCCTGGCTGCTGAACGGCGTGGCGTCGGATGTCTTATTTCCCAGCCAGCGCGCCCAGCAGATGACGCGTCAGACCTTCTGGCACCGGATTAAACACTATGCCGTGCTGGCGGGGATCGACAGCGAAAAGCTCTCCCCGCACGTGTTGCGCCATGCGTTCGCCACGCATTTGCTCAATCATGGCGCCGACCTGCGCGTGGTGCAGATGCTGTTAGGACACAGCGATCTCTCCACCACGCAGATCTACACCCACGTGGCGACCGAGCGTCTGCGACAACTTCATCAACAGCACCACCCGCGGGCGTGAGTGCTGAACAAAAGGACTGAGTATGAAAAAAGGTTTATTGATGTTCACCCTGCTGGCGGCTTCCCTTTCCGGGGCGGCGCATGCCGATAGCGCGGCAATTAAACAGTCGCTGGCGAAGCTGGGTGTGCAGAGCACCGATATTCAACCATCGCCGGTTTCCGGGATGAGCACGGTGCTGACCGACAGCGGCGTACTGTATGTCACCGACGACGGCAAGCACATCATCCAGGGGCCGATGTACGACGTGAGCGGCGCGCAGCCGGTCAATGTCACTAACCAGCTGCTGCTGGGTAAACTGAACGCGCTGAGCAACGAAATGATTGTCTACAAAGCGCCGAAGGAGCAGCACGTCATTACCGTCTTCACCGACATCACCTGCGGTTATTGCCACAAGCTCCATGAGCAGATGAGCGACTACAACGCGCTGGGGATCACCGTGCGCTATCTCGCCTTCCCGCGCCAGGGACTGCAGAGCCAGGCGGAGCAGGATATGAAGGCCATCTGGTGCGCGAAAGATCGCAACAAAGCGCTGGATGACGCTATGAACGGCAAGGGCGTGCAGCCGGCGAGCTGCAGCGTGGATATCGCTAAACACTACACCCTTGGCGTGCAGATGGGCGTCAACGGTACCCCGGCGATGGTCCTCAGTAACGGCATGGTGCTGCCGGGCTATCAGGGGCCGAAAGAGCTGAAGGCGTTCCTCGACGAGCATAAAAAACAGACAAGCGGTAACTGATTCGAGTGAAACAACAGATACAACTACGCCGCCGCGAGACGGTTGACGGCGTCGATTTACCCGCCGATCTGCCGCCGCTGCTGCAGCGGCTGTATGCCAGCCGCGGGGTGCGCAGCGCCCAGGAGCTGGAGCGCAGCGTCAAAGGCATGCTGCCGTGGACGCAGCTCACCGGCGTTGAAAAAGCGGTCGGGATGCTGCACGACGCTTTCCAGAAAGGGTTGCACATTGTCGTAGTCGGCGATTTTGACGCCGACGGCGCCACCAGCACCGCGCTCAGCGTGCTGGCCCTGCACGCGCTGGGCTACGGCAACGTCTCCTACCTGGTGCCGAACCGTTTTGAAGACGGCTACGGCTTGAGCCCGGAAGTGGTCGATCAGGCCCACGCCCGCGGCGCGCAGATGATCATGACCGTCGACAACGGGATCTCGTCCCATGCCGGCGTCGATCATGCCCATGCGCTGGGGATCCCGGTGCTGGTAACCGATCACCACCTGCCGGGGGAGACGCTGCCGGCGGCGGAGGCCATCGTTAACCCTAACCTGCGCGATTGCGACTTTCCGTCGAAATCGCTGGCCGGGGTCGGGGTGGCGTTCTATCTGATGCTGGCGCTGCGCACCTTTCTGCGTGATAACGGCTGGTTCGATGCCCGCGGCATCGCCGCGCCGAACCTTGCCGAGCTGCTGGATCTGGTGGCGCTTGGCACCGTTGCCGACGTCGTGCCGCTGGATGCTAACAATCGTATTCTCACCTGGCAGGGGTTAAGCCGCATTCGCGCTGGCAAATGTCGGCCCGGCATTAAGGCGCTGCTGGAGATTGCCAACCGCGATCCGCAAAAGCTGGCGGCCAGCGACCTCGGTTTTGCCCTCGGGCCGCGCCTGAACGCGGCGGGGCGGCTGGACGACATGTCGGTCGGCGTCGCGCTGCTGCTGTGCGATAACATTGGCGAAGCGCGCGTGTTAGCCAATGAGCTTGACGCGCTCAACCAGACGCGCAAAGAGATCGAGCAGGGGATGCAGGCGGAAGCGCTAACGCTCTGTCAGCAGCTGGAACGCAGTAGCGATACCCTGCCCGGCGGGCTGGCGATGTACCATCCGCAGTGGCACCAGGGGGTGGTCGGCATCCTCGCCTCGCGAATTAAGGAACGTTTCCACCGGCCGGTGATCGCCTTTGCGCCCACCGGCGACGGTACGCTGAAAGGCTCCGGCCGCTCCATTCAGGGGCTGCATATGCGCGATGCGCTGGAGCGTCTCGATACGCTCTATCCGGGGCTGATCCTGAAGTTCGGCGGCCACGCGATGGCGGCAGGATTATCGCTGGAAGAGGCGCGCTTTGAGGAGTTTCAGCAGCGCTTTGGCGAGCTGGTGACCGAGTGGCTGGATCCCGCGCTGTTACAGGGCGAGGTCGTTTCCGACGGGCCGCTGGCGGCGGCTGAGATGAGCATGGAAGTGGCGCAGATGCTGCGCGACGCCGGGCCGTGGGGACAGATGTTCCCGGAACCGCTGTTTGACGGCCGTTTCCGCCTGCTGCAGCAGCGGCTGGTGGGCGAGCGTCACCTGAAGGTGATGGTCGAGCCGGTTGACGGCGGCCCGCTGCTGGACGGTATCGCCTTCAACGTGGATACTTCCATCTGGCCCGACAACGGCGTGCGTGAAGTCCAGTTAGCCTACAAGCTCGACATCAATGAGTTCCGCGGCAACCGCAGCCTGCAGCTGATCATCGATCACCTCTGGCCAAATTGACAACAGTGTATGAATAAGGGCGCGAATCCGGTAGAATTCCGCTCTTATCACCGCATTTTGACAAATCCATTAAAAGAAACCGACCATGTTTGAAATAAATCCGGTAAAAAACCGCATTCAGGACCTCACGGAGCGCTCCGACGTTCTTAGGGGGTATCTTTGACTACGATGCCAAGAAAGAGCGTCTCGAAGAAGTAAACGCCGAGCTGGAACAGCCGGACGTCTGGAATGAACCTGAACGCGCTCAGGCGCTGGGTAAAGAGCGTTCTTCCCTGGAAGCCATCGTAGATACCCTGGATCAGATGTCCCAGGGGCTGGAAGACGTTGCCGGCCTGCTGGATCTGGCCGTGGAAGCGGACGACGAAGAGACCTTCAACGAAGCCGTCGCCGAGCTGGATACCCTGGAAGAGAAGCTGGCGCAGCTTGAGTTCCGCCGCATGTTCTCCGGCGAATACGACAACGCCGATTGCTACCTCGATATTCAGGCAGGCTCAGGCGGCACCGAAGCCCAGGACTGGGCCAGCATGCTGATGCGCATGTACCTGCGCTGGGCGGAAGCGCGCGGCTTTAAGACCGAGATCATCGAAGAGTCCGAAGGTGAAGTCGCGGGCATTAAATCCGTGACCATCAAGATCATTGGCGATTACGCTTACGGCTGGCTGCGTACCGAAACCGGCGTTCATCGTCTGGTGCGTAAGAGCCCGTTCGATTCCGGCGGCCGCCGTCATACCTCCTTTAGCTCTGCGTTCGTTTACCCGGAAGTTGAAGACGATATCGATATCGAAATTAACCCGGCCGACCTGCGCATCGACGTTTACCGCGCCTCCGGCGCCGGTGGGCAGCACGTTAACCGTACAGAATCCGCGGTGCGTATTACCCACATCCCGACCGGGTTGGTGACGCAGTGCCAGAACGACCGTTCGCAGCACAAGAACAAAGACCAGGCCATGAAGCAGATGAAAGCGAAGCTTTATGAGCTGGAGATGCAGAAGAAAAATGCCGAGAAGCAGGCGATGGAAGACAACAAGTCCGATATCGGCTGGGGCAGCCAGATCCGCTCTTACGTGCTGGATGACTCGCGTATTAAAGATCTGCGTACCGGGGTGGAAACCCGCAACACTCAGGCGGTGCTCGACGGCAGCCTGGACCAATTTATCGAAGCAAGTTTGAAAGCAGGGTTATGAGGAACCAACATGTCTGAACAACAAGCACAGGGCGCTGACGCGGCAATTGACCTTAATAATGAACTGAAAACCCGTCGCGAGAAGCTGGCTGCGCTGCGTGAGCAGGGCGTCGCTTTCCCGAACGATTTCCGTCGTGACCATACCTCTGACCAACTGCACGCTGACTTCGATGCCAAAGAAAACGAAGAGCTGGAAGCGCTGAACGTTGAAGTGGCCGTGGCTGGCCGCATGATGACCCGCCGTATCATGGGTAAAGCGTCCTTCGTCACTCTGCAGGACGTTGGCGGCCGCATCCAGCTGTACGTAGCGCGCGATGACCTGGCGGAAGGCGTTTACAACGACCAGTTCAAAAAATGGGATCTCGGCGACATCATCGCCGCCCGCGGTAAGCTGTTCAAGACCAAAACCGGTGAGCTGTCTATCCACTGCACCGAGCTGCGTCTGCTGACCAAAGCCCTGCGCCCGTTACCGGACAAGTTCCATGGCCTGCAGGATCAGGAAGCGCGCTATCGTCAGCGTTACCTCGACCTGATCTCCAACGATGAATCGCGCAACACCTTTAAAGTGCGTTCGCAGATCCTGGCGGGTATCCGTCAGTTCATGGTTGGCCGCGGCTTTATGGAAGTGGAAACCCCGATGATGCAGGTGATCCCGGGCGGCGCCTCCGCGCGTCCGTTCATCACCCATCATAACGCGCTGGATCTGGACATGTACCTGCGCATCGCGCCGGAACTGTACCTCAAGCGCCTGGTCGTGGGCGGTTTCGAACGCGTCTTCGAGATCAACCGTAACTTCCGTAACGAAGGGATCTCCGTTCGTCATAACCCAGAGTTCACCATGATGGAACTCTACATGGCCTATGCGGACTATAAAGATCTGATCGAGCTGACCGAATCCCTGTTCCGCACCCTGGCGCAGGACATTCTCGGCAACACCGAAGTGCCTTACGGCGACCAGGTGTTCGACTTCGGCAAGCCGTTTGAAAAACTGACCATGCGCGAAGCGATCAAGAAATACCGTCCGGAAACCGAGATGGCGGATCTGGATAACTTCGATTCCGCGAAAGCGATCGCTGAGTCTATCGGTATCAAAGTGGAGAAGAGCTGGGGTCTGGGCCGTATCGTGACCGAGATCTTCGAAGAAGTGGCGGAAGCGCACCTGATCCAGCCGACCTTCATCACTGAATACCCGGCGGAAGTTTCTCCGCTGGCGCGCCGTAACGACGTCAACCCGGAAATCACCGACCGCTTTGAATTCTTCATCGGCGGCCGTGAGATCGGTAACGGCTTTAGCGAGCTGAACGACGCCGAAGACCAGGCGCAGCGCTTCCAGGACCAGGTTGATGCGAAAGCCGCGGGCGACGACGAAGCGATGTTCTACGATGAAGACTACGTGACCGCGCTGGAGCACGGCCTGCCGCCGACCGCCGGTCTGGGTATCGGTATCGACCGCATGGTGATGCTGTTCACCAACAGCCACACCATCCGCGACGTGATCCTGTTCCCTGCAATGCGTCCGCAGAAATAATCGCGTCTTGTGAAATGCAAAAACCCGGCTTGCCGGGTTTTTTTATGTCTGACGTGAGGCCTGAAGGCTGGCGGCGTAAATGTCTTATCCGGGCTACGCAACAGCGCAGAACCGTCGGCCTGTGCAAGCGTAGCGCCGCCAGGCAACGATGACAGGTACGGAGTCGCTTTTTGCGCCGGGTGGCGGCTGCGAGAATAGTCAGCTTACCCGCGCACACGCGCAACAAAGTCGGTCAGCGCCTGGCGAGCGTCCCGATTTTCCGCTTCCAGCACCATCCACGGGCTAAACGCCCACGGCGTGGCGGCCAGCGCGCTTAACATCATTGCCAGGTCAACCCACTGATAATCCATGACTTCATCGTCGTTAGGCAGCACTTCGCTCACCACGCGCGCGGCATACACCGGGCATACTTCGTTCTCAACGATGCCGTTCGGGGCGACCGCCCGGTAGCGGAAGGCCGGGTGAACCGGCACGATATCGGCGATCTCCACGCCGAGTTCGAAGCGACAGCGGCGCGTGACGGCCTGCTCGAAGGTCTCGCCCTGCTGGGGGTGTCCGCAGACGGAGTTGGTCCACACCCCGGGCCAGGCTTTTTTGCCCAGCGAACGGCGGGTGACCAGCAACTGCCCCTGCTGATTAAACAACCAGCAGGAAAACGCGAGATGTAAAGGGGTATCAAGCGTGTGGGCGGCATACTTCTCCAGCATACCGGCAGGCTGATCCTGCTCATCCAGTAAAATGACGTGTTCCCCGGCCATGACGACTCCTGAAAATAAAAAATGACCCGGCACAAACCCGCCGGGTCATGTACTCAGGCCTCTAGGGTAGCCCATAAATGGGAGAAAGGCATTACCAAAACAAGCCCTGGAGTCCGCTCTGTGAGCGGCAACGCGTCATGGCGGGTAAGTCCACCACGATGTGCGGCTCCAGCAGCAATTGCTGTCCGTCGCGGGCCGTATTCGATGGCGGGGGGCTATTGGTTTCGCCATCAGGGATGACGCCCTGCGCCGCGGACTGGTATGATATTCGCCCTGGTTGCGAGGTAAGTGGTTGTGTTAAGTGCAGGATGCCTGATGATGAAACGCGTTTATATGACACTGATGCTGGTGGTAAGCCTGGCGCTGGCCGGCTGCTCCAGCAACTCCGATTCCGGTACGACCTACACCGTCAAACGTGGCGATACCCTGTATGGCATCTCCCGCACCACCGGCACCAGCGTTCGCGATCTGGCCCGCCTGAATAATATCTCGCCGCCCTACACCATTGAGGTGGGGCAGAAGCTGAAGCTTAACGGCAGCAGTTCAACGAAGACAACGAAGAAAAAATCTTCCTCCACGCGCACGGCGGCGGTCACCCCTTCGTCCGCGGTACCTCAGTCCTCCTGGCCGCCGGTGGGACAGCGCTGCTGGCGCTGGCCGACCAGCGGTAAAGTGGTCCTGCCTTATTCCACCGCCGATGGCGGCAATAAAGGCATTGATATCGCCGGGACTCGCGGCCAGCCCGTGTACGCCGCCGGGGCGGGCAAGGTGGTCTACGTCGGCAACCAGCTGCGCGGCTACGGCAACCTGATCATGATTAAGCACAGCGAGGATTACATCACCGCCTATGCCCACAACGATAAGCTGATGGTGAATAACGGCCAGAGCGTGAAGGCCGGCCAGCAAATAGCCACCATGGGCAGTACGGATGCCGACTCAGTGCGTCTGCATTTCCAGATCCGCTATCGGGCGACGGCCATCGATCCGCTGCGCTACCTGCCGCCGCAGGGCAGTAAGCCTAAGTGCTAAAAGGTTATTTTATCGCCAGTCAGCATCCGGCGGGCTTGTCACAGGGTGCGTAAGGGCTATAATGCTTCTCGCACCTCTTCGCGGGCGTAGTTCAATGGTAGAACGAGAGCTTCCCAAGCTCTATACGAGGGTTCGATTCCCTTCGCCCGCTCCAGAATTTCCCTAACGTATTAATTCTACTATCTTTTTCAAAACCATACGTGACGGCGCTCGTGATCCTCCTACAAAGGGGTCATACAGCCGATGGCGCAGCGTGATAATCTATATCGACGTCCAAGTGGTATCTATGTTCTGCGGATCACCGTTCCGGTTCGTTATCGCGCCCTGATAGGGCAGCGTGAAATTCATGCATCTACCCGCACAACCCACCTTGCAAATGCCAGAGCTATTGCCGCGCGTTTGCTGGAGAAGTGGTATGCGTCTCTGGAAGAGTTCAGGCAAGTGGATAAAGAGAAGATCAGGGGCAATGCCCCATTGTAGACTGGCGCTGGCAAAATCAGCTTGGCATTGTTTTGCGATTCATTTGGGGTTGGGGTTGAGACTGTCGTCCAGCATCTCCTGGCAGACAATGTGCCGCTGTATGCCCTTGTATCTAACCAGCGTGGCTTTCTGATTGATGATTTCAGCACGCTTGAGCGTGATCCTGATACGCATGGGTTCGTTTTGAATAACATTGCGTATGACGGTGCTGAGGCTGCGGTAAACGGCTATATGCAGCTTTATCAGCCGCAGTTTGCCCTTGTTGAATTGCTGAACGGGCGAGAGGTTGAGGTTACGGCATTCAGGGCTAACAACGGCAATCCTCTTTCCCTCTGGTTGTTGGATTTACCCGGGGTGACGCTGAATGCAAGTTCTTTGTTCATCAACAACGTGCAGGCTGAAAAACTGCGTAGCGCTTGGGATAAGGCGCTTGCGAAATCGGAGCCAACATTAAGTGCTCTGCCATGCGCTCCGGTAGGTGTAACACCAGCGATTCCTGTGGCCGCTACCATCAACCCGTATTGCAACCCGACATATGCGAGCATGACAGTTTCAGCAGTGCTGGAAGCGTTTCTGGTCTACAAAAATACGGGTGATATCAAGTTGGCCAGCGAGGGTAAAATTCGTTCCAGAATTGCACACTTCACGGAGATCATGGGCGATATGTCCTTGAGTGGGCTGGATCGTGATGTCGTGAAGGACTACGTCAACAGAATGCAGAATATGCCCGGCAAATCTGTATTTGATGCGGCGAAAATACAAGATTTCAGATACGCATAAGCTGATTGAAACGGCATTGGCTGATGGTCAGTCGGTCATAAGCCGAGATGCGATTGGCAGGCATATTGAATCACTGGGTTCAATGCTCAAATGGGCTAAGAGCGAACGTTATCTTTTTGATAACCCTGCTGAGAATGTGCTGGCTCAACGCCGTGTGATGGTGCGTGAGCAGGATCGCCGCGACCTCTTCACCAATGATGAACTAGTGCAAATTTTCTCGGCTGATTGGTTTAAGAAAGGCGCGGGAACGTCCAATCAATACGGACGTTATACGAGCTTCCGCCCGTTTCATTACTGGTTGCCTCTGCTGGCATTATATGTGGGAGGGCGCATCAATGAGCTTTGCCAGCTTTATCTGACGGATATCCGCGAAGATAAAAACGGTGTTGCCTATATTGATTTTAATCTGGATGCGCCGGATAAGATGATGGATGAAGAGACGCAGACTGGGGGCGATAAGTCCTTGAAAACGGTGAATGCTATCCGTCAGGTTCCCTTACATCCACGATTGATCGAACTAGGGTTACTTGAGTATGTGGATGCGCTGAAAGCCGCCGGATATGATCGTCTTTTCCCTGAGTTAAAGCACAACAAAATCAAAGGATATCGTGCCGCCGACTCAAAATGGTTTAACGAAAACTACTTTGGCAAAGTCCTTGGGTTTCCCCGTGACGGTAAGAAAACGTTCCATTCGCTGAGGCATACTTTCATCAATGCCGTAGACGAGTTTGAGAGCAATGAACGCACGATTGCGCAGCTTTTTGGACATGTTCGGGGCAGCACTAACGCGATGACAACCTATCGTAAGGATGCTGATGTGGGAGAGCAATTTGGCGTGATTTCGCAGCTTCGCTACAGTTTGCGTGATATTACGCGGTTTGATTCGCAAGCGGGTATCAAGGCGGTCATCGACGCACGGCGCAGGCATAAATCGTAAGATGCGCCAAACGCGCCAGGAAGCTCTGTGGCGCGTTTTTATCAAAGATAGTGTCTATCAGAGCAAAAGTTGCATTAGCCCTCGCTTGTGCTCTCTGTATCTGTAACCTAACAAATCAGCTAAAATAATTGTATTAGATAACTTTATATAGAGGATGAATTAATGGACAGCTACATGGAGCCAGATCTGGAGAAAACTTATATAAGCCCCAGCTTGCCATCTTTTGGTAACAAAGATTTGAAAATACGAATTGCCTCAAAAGCGATAGTTAGTAATGAAGGATATGAGTTCGCAAAAATTAAGGATGAAATTATACTCAGGCACAAGCTAGATGCATCAACTTATATAACAGCGAAGTTTTTTGAAAGTAGCAAGGAAATATTTGTTCTATCTATTCAAAAGTTTTCCACGCAAACTGGACAGCCTTATGGTTCTGGTTTTTCTTTTATAGGTGATGAAATTGGTAAGTTTATTGAATTTCTAGCTAACATTAATTCAATGGGCTTTAACGGCAATGGTCCCATGAAAATTACGGATGAGGAGCTTAGGGAAATCGTTTTAACTAATAACCAAGCTTCACAACTTTTAAATGGGAATGAGGTGGCTATCTCTGAGGCGCTTAAAACACATGTGACTAAAAAAGATATTATATCAATAGCATACCGTAAAAAACAACTTGATACATTTAATCGACTTCTTAATGATGAAGCATTTTTTGAATATGCTAAGAAAGAAAAAAACTGTTCGAATGAGGCTTTGTGGCAAAAGTTTTTTGAAAAAAATCCTTGGATTTTTGGATATGGATTAAGTTATATCTACTTATCAAGTTTGAACGATAAGAAAATAGAGCAAGTTGTTCAGGGAGTGCAGGTTGGCCAACATGGAAAACGAGTTGATGGATTGCTGAAAACAAGAGGTGCAATTTCTAATCTATGTTTCGTTGAAATAAAAACAAATACAACTGGTTTACTAGCTAATACTCCATATCGCTCAGGTTGTTGGGCCCCATCTAGTGAATTAACTGGTGCGGTGGCACAAATTCAAGGGACAGTTTCTTACGCTATGGATTCAATAAAAAGGAATTTAAATTTAACAGATTTTTATGGGGATCCAACGGGGGAGGAGCTATTTAATTTTAATCCAAAATCATTTTTGGTTGTAGGTAATCTCTCTCAGTTTTCATCTGATAATGGTATCAATCATGATAAATTGCGGTCGTTTGAAAATTTTAGAAGCAATTTGATACGTCCAGAAGTTATCACTTTTGATGAGCTGTATGAAAGAGCTCGGTTTATTGTTGCATTTAGCGAAAATATATGATCTCTTTTTTATATGAAAACTATAGATACCCCATAATGATCAAGGGGCTACAAATATTGTGGCTCCATGAACTGTATCCCTAATTATTTATTTTCGAAGCCCGTCCACGCTTTCTGGTGGTAGGTTCATTACTGTTCTAATGCTGGTTCCAATGCTGCGAATAATGTCTTCGCGTGGGCCGCTGCGCCAGTCATCGCTTGCATAAAAAGCATTGAGAATCGCAGCCATTTTTTCAGCGCTGTCAAAGGCGCGAATCAGGTAGTAGCAATCCGGATCATGAAGCGAGTTACCAAACGACACGACATCGATCCCGTGTCATTGGTGTAGGGGAACACTGATTTCCTGCATGATGGCATGAAAAGCGGCACCGCTGCCTTTGCGTAAGGTGTATTGCAGTATTTCGACGATTCTCAAGCGTTATCTCCGTGTCGTCTCTGAGCGACTCCTGGCTAATAGCAATAAAGTAAACCGGACCGGGCCATGAAGCTACTACTAATCAGACAGTTCAGTCATCCGTAAGCAGAAGCAGCAAGCCCCCTCAGACGCGCTGGGAAGCTCTCTGGCGAGTTTTTTAAATAAGGTAGTGGAAATCATGGTGCAAAATTCGCGGCGCTCTCATAGAGTTCCTGGCGTAGCCAAGTGAAACAGGTTGCATTCGAATGGAATCAAAATGCCGCGTGATAACCTGTCATAACTATATTATGCGGCCACACATAATCCCGGCTATAAAAGCTCAAAAACTTCTCCGGCAAGTTTTTGAGCTGATGGCTGTTACCAGTCTTTTGCAGCAGAGCTACTTTCAGTCAAGATCTCACGTTTGTATTGTTCAACAATATCATTCAACGCTTTTTTAGCTTTTGCTTGTCCACCAACAGTCATATTTGGCGAATCTATAGCAGGGAACGCAATCCCGCTGGCTACATGAGCCGGACGATAAATGTGGATATCATCAAAGGTAATGCGTGCTTTATCATCCTTTGTGTCGATTTTCATAGTGAATTTATATCGAACATCTTCATTAGCCAAGCAATCATTAAAACCGTCACATGGGTATTTAACATTCCCTTTACCAACAATCGAACCTTCTTCTTTATCGGCATATTGAATCACGCTGTTAGAATCAGTGAAGGCCTTTGCAACCCAAATTTTGGAACTGCTGTAAAGTGCATCCTTTTTAACCCCGGGAACGTTAACAACACTGACTATACTACCCAGCGGTTGTTTAGCTGCTTCCATATCTGGTGAGGTCACACAACCAGTCAACACTGTAATACTGGATGCAATTAAACTTGCTAAAATAGCTTTCATCATTACTTTGTTCATTCGATTTGTCCTTAGCGCATTTTTATTAAGTGCAGTATGTAAATATGGCGCGGAATGAAGTTGGTTTCTCAAAGCCGCAGGAAAGGTCTCGCTTTTCTATTGTCAGCCATAGTGGATATAGGCCATAACAGCGACAGCAACGAGTGCGCCAAAACGTAATAAGCCTTTACGATGCTTGGTTACCCATTTCCGCTCGTAACGCAGCGGCGTGTAGAATGGAGTTACCCATTTAAGGAACTCTGCGTTGAGGTTGTCCAAAGACACTTCGGGTTCTTTAAGATTGCTGGCGACGATGTATTGGCGTCGTAGTAAATCGACCCGGCAGTTACCGATGCGTTCTCTTTCAGTTGTAAGCTCAGACTCATCAACGAAATTAAACGACTCTATGACAACTTGGTGTGCGGCCTGTAAATCTTTATGGGTGACAAAAGCATCACAGGTGATCAGGCTCCCTTGAGAGGTGAATGTCTGGAGGTCGATGCCGTGAGTTGCTTGTAAATTATCAATTAGTTGTTGTCTGATGCCTCTATCAAATGGCCGGATGTAACCCCATTTGGGATCGATATCTCGACCACACTCCACATAGCTGAAAAACTCGCCTTCTATGGAATTGCCATGCCAATCAAAGCGCACATAACCATCCGGTTGGGCTTGGTAATAACTGGATACGGGCATAAGCTTCCTTGAGAAAGACGATCAGAAAATTCCTAAGTAGCTAATTGAACTATGTGGGAGAGAATTTTTCAACAATGTTTATCTGCAAGTATAAGGATGATTTTGCAACCCCCGAAGTTTTTGAACGCAATGCCTAAGAGGGGGGCTTCCAAACCTAGGACCTCCACTTTTTCGCGCCCAGCTTATTTGGCTGCATTTGCACCGCGAACACGTTGAAGGTTAACAATGTTTGGTTCGTGTTTGATTGAAAGGAACAGCAACCAACAAACAGTGATAACTACGGTATGTAAGCTAATAGTTGAGTTGCTATATATAGTTATTAAGAGAACTGCATCCAGACCAGCAGGAATGCGGCTTCTTTCTTGCTGATTGTCACTTTTTTTTGGAATAGGGGAACGGGCCGCGGCTCAAACGTTGAGACGGCGTAAAGCACCTTTGACGGAGTTTTGCAGATTGTTAACAACCGCCAGATGAGAGCTTTCTTTACGCAGGCGCTTATCACCGTTGACCATCATCCAGCTACGTTTATCCCTACGGCCGATATTATCGAAAGAATGCAATCCGCGTTCGGCTGTAGCATCGTTCACCTTACGAACCGCATTGATAGCGGTAACCCGGAACATATCACCGTTAGCCATCATTTCAGGTTCAATTGGTTTGCGAAATTTGAACAGGTGAGTGAGGGTTTCAAATCGAAAGCGCTGCATGTCGCTAAGACGGTGAAGAGAGTAGTGAGTGAGCGCTGCACCTTTTAACGTGACTTCAACACGAGCGCGTTGCTCTTCTACAGGTAGTTTCTGACCGTTGTCAGTGCGTTTGTAGTAGACCTGCCACGAGATGTTGTCCCACTTGTTACCTGTCCTGAAGTTTCGATATGGAGTGATACGTGTTCCGGGGAAAAGGTAGACGTTTTTCCACGAAGTGGGATTGAATTGCCTTGGTCGGGTTCCGTTACTAAATAGGCTTGTCTGAAGCCGATAGGTCATTGCTCTTGTCGCTGATACTGACCGTTGCTTATGCCTGAAATCGCAGAAAACTTCGACTCCCACGATTTGCGGCTCATGCACAAAGGGGAAACGGTTTTGCAGTGATTTGAGTGCCGTTTCCAGCTTCCCGCAATGTTTTACCAGTAGATCGCGGAAGCGAATCCGAAACACATCGTTAGTGTTGCTTATCATGGGCTTTACCCACGGTTTTATGTTGTTACCGGGACGGAGTTCGCGTGATGTCAACTTTGAGATACGTAGGCCGCAGGGTTCAACCCAGAGTTTTAATCCAGTGAGTTTATGTAGTTCGTCTTGGATGAAGCGATACTGGGTCCGTTTGGATAAACTGACTTTTATGTCCAGCCAGTCGATCCCGGCTGAAACCTTAAAGGATTTGCGGTCTGCTTCGGTAGCTTTGCATTTTCGACTTTTCATAGTGCGACCTTATTGAACGAAACCTCAAAAAACGCCCATAGGGTCATTAGCTGATGGGGGAATTTGAGTGTGTTTTGAGCAAGGTAGCACAACGATTTTCTTATAAAAACCTTATTTTTCATGGGACTGCGTTCAGTTTTTGAAAGCACTCATCGTCATTGGTTTAAAGGTATGAGAACACTGTCATTTTTCATATATAAAGGATGCCTTGGCTCACCTGTGGCGTTTAAGACGAAGCACATTGCGCTCGCTGGTAATAGCTGACGGATGGCCATTGAGCGTTTAAGGTGTCTGCCTTCGTTTCCCCATGCAGCAACGATAAGGCCTGCTCCGTCGATAAGTCGCATTAAGTGGCTGTCGTTGTCGGCTCCAATAGGGTCGGCTGCTTTCATCATCTCAAAGCGGTCGGTATGAACGAAAGCAAAAAGGTTGGCCATATAGACACCACCGTAGCCCCAGCTCTTGGCAAACGATATGCAACGGCTCAATGTTTGATCATCGTTCTCAACATCGGCGTATGAAGGGTTTAGCCCAATGAAAAGGGTATATGGTTTTGATGCGTCCCAGATCCGTGATAACGAGTAGCGATACTTTCTACACGGTGAAAATATAGCGTCTTTGATCATTTCCTGTGTCCTTATGAAGTGATGGATTCAGCCTAACAGGTTTACACGTAGTTTAAGCGCCAAAAAACGACCGTTTTCCGACACCTTCCAATCGCGTGCTTTCATACTGTTGGAAAATTAGCCTTGGCTTTTCTGGCAGGCCATCCTAATGTTGGCCTCGTTTTCTGGCAGGGGCCGGATGAGGAGATGACTATGGCGATTTTTGGCTACGGGCGTGTTTCGACATCGCAACAGGATACTGAGAACCAACGGCTGGAACTTGGGCAGGCTGGGTGGCAAATTGATTACTGGTTCGCTGATGTTGTTAGCGGGAAGGTTCCGGCAATGCAACGTAAAGCGTTTTCTGAAATGCTCAATAAAATCCGTGATGGTGAAACGTTGGTGGTAGCGAAACTTGATCGTCTGGGGCGTGATGCGATTGACGTCCTGCAAACGATAAAGGCGCTGGCTGAGCGTAATATCAAAGTCATTGTCCACCAGCTTGGCACAACTGATCTCACCTCTGCTGCCGGTAAGCTTCTGTTGTCGATGCTGGCAGCAGTTGCGGAGATGGAGCGTGACTTGCTAATTGAACGCACTCAGGCGGGGCTGTCACGAGCAAAAGCCGAAGGCAAGAAGCTGGGAAGACCGTCGAAAATAGCGCCTGAAGCCCGTGACGCGATTGTAGAGAAAAAGTATAGCGGAACCAGTGTCAGTGCGTTAGCACGAGAATATGGCGTTTCTAGAGCGACTATAGCGTCTATCATGTCTTTAAACGAGAGCAGAGTGTCACAGAATGAGAAGGATGAGATTGATGTCATTTATAAGGTGTTGTAGATTTTCTGAGTAGCTCATGATCGTCATAATGAGATAAGAGCGTAGTAATCATTATAGGGGGTGTAAATGTCGCTTGTTCTTCCTGTGAGATTAGATAGCGAAATATTAATTTCGAACGGAAATGATTATTTCTCGATAACTCAATTAACAGATTTTTATATAACTGGTAATTATAGGTTTTTTGATTTGTCTGGGATGCCAACAAAGGTGAATGGTTATGACTCTTCAAATGAAAATGAAGGTAGAGGACTGAGGGTAACCAATCTATGTGGGATTCTAAATGGAGAATTTCTTAAGCTATGTCCAAAATGTGGTGAGGCCAAGAACTTTTATCATTATGGAGCTTCATATAGAACGACTAATGAGAAAAGAGACCAAAGTGAATGTGAGGTTTGTAGAGGTAATTATTAAAAAATTAAATGTTGCTAGGTGGTTTTTATGACAAGAGTAACTTCTGAATCCCACATTGGCGAGCTAGGTTCAGCGTTTTTACAATATCTATGTAGCAAACAAGAAGTAATTTACCGTCCAGTTAGGATTTTTGATGTTGGTATAGATGCGTTTATTGAGCCTCAAGTGGGCAATATTGCTACAGGAGCAATGATAGGAGTTCAAATAAAAACAGGGAAAAGTTTTAAAACGAGTTCAGGTCGTTATTCTTTCAAAAGTGATAAAGCTCATTTTGAATATTGGTCTAGATGCACTTTACCTATAATAGGTGTCGTCTATGATCCTGAGGATGAAAAAGGTGTTTGGGTTAATTTGAGCGATATAGCTAAGGACAGGCTTACCAATAAAGGGCCATGGGTAATTAATCTTTCGGTTCAAGAACACTTATTAGACTCTGACAGCTTGCAAACCCTTATTGATAGCGCTGAATTAACAAGGATTAAGAAAGATTTTATTAAATTTTCTTACTTAACCATGCCTCAATCGAATCAAAAGAAAGAGAAAGATTCATTTCAAAATTTAAGCACCATCTCATCTCATACTGCATGGGATGAACTATTAGATACTTTTCTTTCCCTTCTTTATGATGACAGAATTGTTGCTGATGCTGGTTATAGATTAAGTTTATATTTCCCGAAGGAAAAAAGTGATTTTCGCTACCAATATATAATAAAAAGATTGTCTTTGCTTAATGATGTCCAGTTAATCAAAATGATATTTTCAGTGAAGGTTGCATTGGATGATTGTTATGAGCATGTGGCGGAGCATATATGTAATATAATGAGATACATTCCAGATATATGTTTAAGGTTGGAAAGTATTATCTTCAACAATAATTTGAGTAATGATTTGAATGCTGTTGCTATTCAATTGATTGAATCTTTATCAGAATATGAACGTCAAGATTTATGGGACATGATTAGTAATAAAAGGTTGTTGTAACATGATTTCTATATTTTTGGGGGCCGGTTTTTCTAAATGGGCTTTCGATTTGCCACTGGTAAGTCAGCTTTTTGATTTTAATATCTCTTACCTTACTGCCTCAGAAGAGAAAAAGCTCTATCTAATTAAGGAGGATTGGTCTGTCTGGATACAAAAAAATCCGGAAGCAACATACGAAAATTTTGTTTATTGGTGTATTAATAAATCTTCTCACCGTAGGAGCAGAGTTGTTTGGTATGTTAATAGAAGGTTAACTGAACCATTCATTACTAGGATTCGTGGTGGATATTCTGCTGCTATGTTCGATGAAAAAATTGTGAAACAAAATGAAAGGATAGTTTTTTTACGTAATTTATTTAATGAGCTAGAGCGGGCTGGTTTAAAAAATATCATTACTTGTAATTATGATAATATTGTCGAGTATATCCTAGGTTGCTCTGGATTTAATTATGGTATAAAAAATGAAATTTTAGTGGGAAGAGGAAGAAATCCACAATTTCCTTGGCAAAATGCAGATGTGAGAGTTACTGGTGAGAACCTGCTGGCTAAATTACATGGCTCTTTATCGTGGGACAAATATAATAAATACACCAGCGGCAAACCTGGCAGGACAGGGAAAGCTTTAATTTTTCCCCCTGCTCCTGAAAAAGAACCTCCGCTTGAATTACTAGATGTTTGGACATTTGCTAGGAATGCCTTAGCCAATAGCAAAGTCTTAATTGTTTTTGGTTTTTCTTTTAATGCGTATGATAATGCTTTGCTGAATCTATTGAGGGAAAGTGGCTCGAATTTGAAAAAGGTAATTTTGATAGATCCCTATCCGAAAGTTGATGAGGCCAAATGTCTTTGGCCTTCGGCATCAATAGAGACTATCAACCCCTTAAATGATATTGTTTTTCCGGAAAAGTGGTTCGAAATATTATGAGCAGGTTGCTTAATTTATTCAAATGAAGCTGCGATTACTTCCCCGGTATTGGCGTTGAAAACACAAAAATACTGAAGCGGTATTTGCATCCCAAGACTGTTAATAGCCTTAGCCTGTTGTCCAAATGCTTGAATCGTTTTCTTTTTCTCGTCGTGCCATAAGTAAGTTCCGAAAACCGGTTGAGCTTCACTTTCCTGCCACACATGGCGACACGTCACTTCATTGTCCATTACCTGCTTGCACTGTCTGACGGGGTTGTGGTGCGCTTTTGCATAGCATTCCGGTGTATTATCTGAGCAAGAAGCACCTTGCTTTTCTGTTGTGTGTTCTGCACTCACAGCAGAAAACGCACACACTCCCAGCACCAAAGCGAGAGTTCCCAAAATGCCCCATGATATTGCTCGTATGCTGCTGATCTGCCGTTTTATTGAAACGTGAGCAACTATGTTGTAACTGGCCCAGCTAAGCACGGCTCCCGCTGCCATCGGTAATATGAAGCCTGATTCCGTCATGATTCCCTCATTTGCCAAACAACATCACAGCTTGTAGTGAGTGCTGGAGACACTTAACCAGTGATGACCATCATACGGTTTTGATTTTATTTGTCACTATTGGTATTCATTTTGAATCTATTTGGTGTAGTGATACAGGCTTCTTGCGAGGGAGATTGTGCTCACAAATAGAGCTTTTAGATTCAAAATGTCTCATATAGAGCGTGGCCTTACAGTGGTCAAAACTGCACATTCAGTGCATGAAAAAGACCTTGAGAATAGAGTTTGGCGAGCGGGTAAAAGAACTCCGCATAGCCACCGGATTGAGCCAGGAAGCCTTTGCTGATCGGTGTGGGTTTGCACGTAGCTATATGAGCAGAATTGAACGTGGTGGCTCTAATGCGTCTCTGGACGCGATTGAGGTGCTGGCTAACGCTTTGAGCGTTGAGCCGTGGCAGTTATTAGCGTCTGGCTCATCTGAAGATAACGACCCGGAACTGTTGGTTCCATACGCGGCCGATGGTTCCTGTTTTCACCCCGGTTTGGCGAGCACCCGTGATGGTTCGTTTGGAGTAGGTGATAAAGCGGCTCAGAAGCGTTTTGGCACGTTTTCTGAAGCTCTTGAGTATCTCCGTAGCATGGAGACAGCAAAATGGCGTAGGCCCAATGCCAGTGGCAACTGGGGTATTGTTTCGGCAGTGCGGTGGGGCAAACTGAGAAAGTGAAGTAAGTGTAAGTTTATAAATTCTGGATGCTGTATTAATGAACAGACTTCTTTGGCAAAAGATGAGACACCTATGAATCAGTCTTACTCTTCTATAAGAGTCGACAAAACATCAAAATCCAGGTGCGTTACGTAGGCGTTACAGTGGCATTTCACTTCGGCAATGGAGAGTGTTTTTGAAAAATAATCATTTAACATCATATGATTGGCTAAATGCGCTGAATAATCTTGAATTGCTGTCACTTCATTCCGAAATATTAACGCAGTTGCGTTCTAGAGGTGTCATTCGCACCAAGAATAATCCTGTTGGTGACTATGCTGAATGGCTGGTTTCTAATGCACTGGGTATGACTCTTCTCAGTAATTCCTCGGCGGGTGCTGATGCCATTGATGCTGATGGCCTGAAAGTGCAGATCAAAGCTAGGAGAGTTACGCCGGATAATCCTTCCCGGCAGCTTAGTGCCTTGCGTAACTATGAGGCAGCCGATTTTGATTATTTAATCGCGGTTATTTTCGATGAGACTTACAACATTCTTGATGCTTACAAAATCCCACATGAAGTAATACGAGATTATGCACGGCATAGTGACCACGTTAACGCACATATCGTTAACCTCAAGGGCGCGATTCTTACTGATCCCCGAGTTAGTTCCATCAAAGAAGACTTGATTGTCAGGAGTTCGGCTTCAGTCAATGAAGCGGCTATGCAAACCCTTCCACCCGAACCTGTGGAAGAGGTTTTGAATCAACCAGAGAAGATAACGAGTAGTGTTACCCTGGTCAGCCTCCTTAAGGCTATTGGAATGGAGTGTTTCGTAAACTACTACCATCATTTTGCCGATTCAAATTTACCAAGCGCTTATATCATTGAGCAAATGCACTCACGTGAGGGTTATACAGAGAAAAGTTGCCGGAGCCGTCTCAGTAAAGCGCGAAAAGTGATCAGGGATGGTTTAAGTATTGAGGCTTTGACGTTGATCGCTGACTCTGGGCGAATACAAGATTCTGTCAGAAGTGACGCGCTAAAACTTATCAGCGTTCTGGAGTGAAGCGGTTTGCAAAACGTTGTAGTTCCTCCTACAAAACCCTCCTACAATGCATCACGTTTTTGTTAATAAATCCATGGGATTACGAGAACTTTGGAGCGGGGGTGATTTCCCTTCGCCCGCTCCAAACTCAAGTCTCCTGAAGTCTACCCAACTCAATTTTCCTTTGATAAATCAGCCGTTATAGCATTCTGTTAGTCTATTGAACTCCGACGGAGGACTCCACTTTGGTTGCGGGATTGGCGTTTTGCGCTGCTGGCGCTGGAGTAGTAGCGTTTAGTGATATTTTCGCACTTATCCTGTTTCCGCAGGATGAGTGATTTTACGCAACCGGCTCGCGCTGACGACGACCGATACCGCAGAGGCCGCGGCGGCGCTCCACAGCGCAACATGAATTGACCTTTCATCTGCTGCCAGCAGAACGCCTACGGCGGCGGCTCCCAGGCACTGCCCGAAAGTGCGCATAATGGATAAAACACCGGACGCATAACTCGCGTGCTCACGAATAACGTTTGAGAGCATTTCCCGGTTATTGGGACTCTGAAAGCAGCCAAACCCTATTCCGCATACCAGACTTCGCAGGCAGATATCCCACATTGAAGGGCTGGCGGGTAACGTCGCCAGCAGGATCAAACCGACGACAAATATCACCAGCCCCAGGGTGGATATCGCCGGGGCTGATATCGTGTCCGCCCAACGGCCTGCATGCGGCGCAATCAGCACGATCCCTAACGGCCACGGCGTAAACAGCAGGGCAGACACTACCGGACTGTAGCCGTATTCGATCTGAAACAGGAAGGGTAGCGCAATAAAGGTGATCCCCTGGCTGACAAAAGCAACCATCGACGTGAAAGCCGCGAGGGTAAAACGTTCATTTTTAAACATGCTCGGCGGCAGTAAGGGATGACCCGCACGGCGGATTTGCCAGATAAAAGCCATGCCGCTCAGCGCAGCGAGAGCCATCCAGCAAAGGCTGCCAAATTGAGAAGTAGCGTTCTGTAGGCTGTTCGCCGCCATGATCGTCGAACCCAACAGCAGTGCCGACAATATGGCGCCCAGGGTGTCGAAGGGCGCCTGCATACGGATCGCATCCCGCGGCAGCGCTCTGACCGCCAGCAGTAAGGCGAGGGTGCCGGGAAGAACGTTTATCGCAAACAGCCATTGCCAGCTCAGGGTGTGAAGGATCGTACCGCCCAATACCGGGCCGATAGCGGAGCTGGAGGCAATGAGCAGGGCATGGAACCCCAGAATGCGGCCAAGTAATCGTCCGGGAAATACGGACCTGAGTATTGCGGGGGCAATACTCAGCGTCGCCGCGCCGCCGATCCCCTGAAGCACGCGCATACCGATAAGCACTTCGGGCTTATTCGCCAGCGCGCAACCCAGTGATGTCAGGGTAAAGGTCGTCAGGCCCGCCAGAAATACGGGGCGATAACCCAGACGGGCCGCAAGCGCCGCGAATATCGCCAGCGTCATCGCAGCCGCCAGCAGATACCCGTTGGCGAACCAGACGGCAATACCGGCAGGTACCTGCATATCCTGAGCCATTGAGGGCAGGGCAATGTTGATCATGGTGCCATCAAACACGCCCATTAAGGTGGTGGTCATTATTGCGGCCATCACCCGTGCGCGCGCCGGGCCAGGCAGTCCTTCGTCGCCGGGTTGGCTGGAAAAGAGCGTCATCATTTGTCCTCTGAGAAGAGTGTATGGATGACAAAACTATAAAGATGGCTTTTACCGGGCGGAAGGCGCACTATTTTCACTTTATTGTTGCATCAAACGCCTTATCTTAATGTGCTGGGAGAAAGGGGAATGTCTGATTCCGATTTTAATTTGCTGGTAGCACTCGACATATTGCTGAGTGAAGCGAGTGTCGCAGGTGCGGCACGTCGTCTGAACCTCAGCACCTCAGCCATGAGCCGGACATTAAGCAGGTTACGCGATGTCACAGGAGACCCGATCCTGGTGCGCGCCGGGCGTAACATGGTACTGACCCCGTGGGCCGAAGCGACCCGGGATCGCGCCAGGCGTGCAGTGCACGATGCCAGGGCGGTATTGCAGCCCTCAACTGAAACGTTCTGCGCGCGAAGTCTGGCGCGTCTTTTTACCATCAGGGCAAACGATGGTTTTGTGGTGGCGTTTGGGCCTGCGCTCATCGCAGCGGTTGCCGACGCCGCGCCGGACGTCTGTATACGCTTCGCGCCTAAGCCGGAAAAAACGTCGCGCTATCTTCGGGAAGGGCTGGTTGATCTGGAGATTGGCGTTCAGAGTAATATGGGGCCAGAAATACGGCTGCAACGACTGTTTGAGGATCGGTTTGTTGGCGTCGTGCGTAAAGGGCACCCGCTGGCTGAGCAGGCAGAAATAGGCGTGGGTGATTATGTCGCCTGGGGTCATGTGGTAGCGTCACCAGAGGGCGCGTTGCACGGATCCGTTGACGATGCGCTGGCCGAACTGGGGACAAAACGTAAAATTGCGAGCGTCGTACCGGGATTTCCGACAGCACTGTCCGTGGCGTTGGAATCGGATCTTATCGCCATGATACCCGCACTCTATTTACTCAATCAGCAGGTAACGGACCAGGTACACGTTTTCGAGCTGCCGTTCAAAAGCCGTCGTATTACGGTATCGCAGATGTGGCACCCAAGAATGGAACGCGACCCCGGTCACAGCTGGCTGAGAGAGCAAATTCTTGCGATATGCGGTGTGGCCAGGTCAGTCATGGCTAAGGAGCCTGTATAGCGATTGCTATAACATCAACTTATATTAAATTAACAACACAATACATTGATATTTAAGATAAAATAAATTAAGTGTAGTAGCTGAATTAAGATGGCGATCTCTGACCAAATAGACATGTCCGCGCTACAGTCTCGCCACAGCGATCGCTGCTTTCAAAGGATGAGACTCATGACGGCATATGGAACGGAAATTTTCTCAATGAGCGATCTGAACAGACTCACGATCGAAGTCTCCATACTTCAATTGACCCTTTATGTTCTTTCTGCGAGACCTAATCGAAAGCCCTCGTGCTACCTTTAAATTAACAATTAACGACGAATAAAGGACAGCTTCCCTGTCCTTTATTCTTTTTTATTCAGCTTTGCTCTCGCGCGATCGCAACACTTCACCGACCACCGGGGCGGCGGTAAACGCATTTGGCCATCCCGCGTAGAACGCTGCCTGGGCGACCACTTCTCCGGCCTCTTCAGCCGAAAGCCCATTATCCATGGCCCTGTTTAGGTGGTAGCCAATCTGCGCGCTCTGTCCGGCGGCGATTAACGCGCTGACCGTCACCAGGCTTCTGTCGCGGGGCGTAAGCGCGGGCCGTTGCCAGAGGTCGAGAAACAGCGGGTCGGCGGTAAATTTAACCAGGCCAGGCGAAATGGGACCGACATTTTTCTCCACGGTGTCTGCACGCTGTTTCTCTACCTGTTCATTGAGAGGCAGCAGCGTTGGCGAGGCGGCGGGCAGGGCCTCTGTCGTGATGCCCCTGGCTTCAAAGATGGCTTTCGCGACGCTGACGGTTGATATTGCATTGGGCCAACCTGAGTAGAACGCCAGATGGGTAATGATCTCTGATACTTCGGCTGGCGTCACGCCGCTATCGAGTGCAACTTCAATATAGTGCTTAAGCTCGCCAGGCTGGTTGCGGGCAATCAGCATCGCCACCGTCACGATGCTGCGGTCGCGGGCGGACAGGGCGTCACGTTGCCAGAGGTCGTTGGTAATCGCTTCACGGCCAAAGCGTGCCAGCGCCGGGGAGACCGCGTGAATGTCAGCGTCCGAAAGAGTGAAAGCCCTGATTGATTTTCTGATAGCGCATACCGCGGAATGAAGGCTATTTTGCGAGCGAAATGTCTGAAGGCGCCGGCCCTGTCTTTCCCTCTGCCTTAACCCTATACTCCCTGCGGATAAAGCGGTTTTTTATCGCGGCGCATGTTGCCGTGCAACGGCTTATCCCATCGTCAACGCGATGGGCGGGGAATTTCACTAAAGGAGAGGCAGCAATGGGCAGACGCTTAATGGTCTGTGTGTTCGCGCTGGTGGCGTTTTCAGCCACTGCAGCGCATGGTCATCACGGCCAGTCGGTAATATCGGGCGCCGACGGCGGCAACGGTTCGGACGGCGGCAGTAGCGATAACTCCTCGGGGCGGGCAGGGTGCCCGGGCGGCACCGATCCCGATAAGCATGGCCAATTTTATCTGCCCGGGACCCGCGAACCCTGCAATCCTGGCCCCCAGGATGCAGAGAAAGTCGGGTCTTCCCGCTAGCGTTCAGCTCAGATCGTGCAGCGCCTTGTCCAGCGGTGGGGAAAGCTGAATATCCAGAAAGGCAACCGCCAGTCCGCCACGCTCCGGTGAGCAGCACATGACGCCGGCTTTCACCGGGCCTGGCGGAAAGTAGCCGAGCCGCAGCAGCGGCCAGCGCTCGCCGTCGGTCGAATACTGCAGCCTTAACGCATCGCCCTTGCGGGTCAGCCGCAGCCAGAAGGTGCGTGGGTCGCCGGGAAAAGCCCGGTGGCCCAGTCGGAGTGATTCAGCGTCAGTACGCTGCCGATGGCCGGGGCATCGTCATAGAATTCAATTCCCGCCTTCAGCCAGGTCTGCTCGTCCGCCATCATCATCAGCCCGGCCTGGTCGTAAAGCGTGGTGAAATCCGCACAGATTTTTGCCTGCAGGGTAAAATCGCCCTCCACCTCAGCGGCATAAAGATGGCCGGAGAAGCGCTCGAAGCCATACCAGGTATGGCGCCAGAAGTCGGTATGCTTATCGGTAACGACCGTCAGGCCGTCGGCATCGCGGCGCCACTCGGCAGGTTCATTGATCCAGTGAAAGGACGGCTGCATGTTTCCTCCGGGACAGGCTTATAACAGCGACTGCAGCGCGGGGGACGCCATGCTGGCCTCAAAGGGGATAATCTCCGTATGGGCGAGACCCAGCTGCTGGAAGGGATCCTGGCTCAGACGCGATTCCAGAATTTCCCGGCTGTCGCATTTCGCCAGAATCACCCCGCCGGTGCGGGGAATACGGCGGCCGGAGGTGAGAAAGAGGCCGTCAGCATAGCCTTTTTTGAGCCATTCGACGTGGGCGGGGATCGCGCTGTCAATCTCTTCGAGCGGTTTTATATACGTTAAAACAACCACATAAATCGTACTCATCCTGAAAACCCTGTCAATCCGATGGGATCTTCAGCCTGACACATTTCGATGATGGTTAAAAGAAAACGTGGCATTTTTGCGTGCTATTGAGCAGGAGGCACATGTTGCAACGGTATGGAGATTTATCGCGGCTGTGAAAACACATATGTTTTTTCGAATGCATATTGATCTTTGTTCGTGGTCCCGTATGCTGTCCGTCACGCTTGAGGAGAAACCATGTCTTTATTGCCCCTGCAACTGTTCAAAAACCTCGCCGATGAAACCCGGCTGGGGATCGTGCTGTTGCTCAAGGCGCGGGGAGAGCTGTGCGTGTGCGATCTCTGTATGGCGCTCGCCCAGTCCCAGCCCAAGATCTCCCGCCATCTGGCAATGCTGCGGGAGAGCGGGCTGCTGCTGGATCGAAAACAGGGTAAGTGGGTCCATTATCGCCTCTCTCCGCAGATGCCGGCCTGGGCGGCGCAGGTGATTGAGCAGGCCTGGCTAAGTCAGCAGGACGAGGTGCGGCTGATGGTCAGCAGACTGACTGACGGGCCGGGTTGTCGGTAAAAAAATTATCTTAACATATATGATTTTTCGAATGTGATTGGTGAGGGAACGATGTTGCTGGCAGGTGCGATTTTTGTCCTGACCCTGGTGCTGGTGATCTGGCAGCCGCGGGGGTTAGGGAGCGGCTGGAGCGCGGCCTTTGGCGCGGCGCTGGCGCTGGTCACCGGTGGAGTACAGATAGCCGATATCCCGGTGGTGTGGCATATCGTCTGGAATGCCACCGCCACGTTTATCGCCGTGATCATTATCAGCCTGCTGCTCGACGAGTCCGGCTTTTTTGAATGGGCCGCGCTACACGTTTCCCGCTGGGGAAGAGGGCGGGGTCGTCTGCTGTTTACCTGGATTATCCTGCTCGGTGCGGCGGTGGCGGCGCTGTTTGCCAACGACGGCGCGGCGCTGATCCTCACGCCCATCGTAATTGCTATGCTGCGGGCGCTGGGTTTCAGTAAGGGAACGATGCTGGCCTTTGTCATGGCAGCCGGGTTTATTGCCGATACCGCCAGCCTGCCGCTGGTGGTGTCAAATCTGGTGAATATCGTTTCGGCAGATTTCTTTGCCATTGGCTTCAGGGAGTACGCTTCGGTGATGGTGCCGGTCGATCTCGCGGCGATCCTCTCCACCCTGGCGATGCTGCACCTGTTCTTTCGCAAGGATATCCCGCCGGCCTGGGATATGGCGTTACTGAAAGCGCCGGCCACGGCGATAAAAGATACGGCGACGTTCCGCACCGGCTGGGGCGTGCTGCTGCTGTTGCTGGTCGGCTTTTTCGTTCTTGACCCGCTGGGGATCCCGGTCAGCGCCATCGCGGCGCCGGGAGCGGGGATCCTGTTTGCTGTCGCGAAGCGCGGGCGGGTGATAAACACCGGCAAGGTGCTGCGCGGCGCCCCATGGCAGATTGTGATCTTCTCGCTGGGGATGTATCTGGTGGTGTATGGCCTGCGAAACGCCGGATTAACGGATTATCTGACCACGGTGCTGAACATGCTGGCGGAGCGCGGGCTCTGGGCCGCAACGCTGGGCACCGGTATCCTGTCGGCCTTCCTCTCTTCGATCATGAATAATATGCCCAGCGTGCTGGTCGGCGCCTTGTCGATTGATGGCAGCGCGGCAACAGGGACGATCAAAGAGGCCATGATATATGCCAACGTCATCGGCTGCGATCTGGGGCCCAAAATCACGCCGATTGGTAGCCTGGCCACGCTGCTCTGGCTGCATGTGCTGACGCAGAAGCACATTACCATCGGTTGGGGGTATTATTTCCGCTGCGGCATCATCATGACCCTGCCGGTGCTGCTGGTAACGCTGGCCGCGCTGGCGCTGCGTCTCTCCTTCAATCAGCCATGAGAACGTGCTATGAGCATCACCATTTACCATAACCCTGAATGCGGCACCTCGCGTAATACCCTGGCGCTGATCCGCAACAGCGGCGCTGAGCCCACCATTATTTATTATCTGGAGACGCCGCCGTCGCGCGATGAGCTGCGCCAGCTGATCGCTGCGATGGCGATCCCGGTGCGGGCGCTGCTGCGGCAAAACGTCGAACCCTACGATGCGCTGGGCCTGGCGGAAGAGCGGTTTACAGATGACCAGTTAATCGACTTTATGCTCCAGCATCCGATCCTGATCAACCGTCCGATCGTGGTGACGCCCCGGGGCACCCGGCTCTGCCGCCCGTCAGAGGTGGTGCTGGAGATCCTGACGGCGCCGCAAAAAGGCGCCTTCGTGAAGGAAGACGGTGAGCGCGTCATTGATCGGACGGGGCAGCGTGTGAAATAGCGCGCAAAATGGCGCCGGCTGTAGCAGCCGGCAAGCCATGTGCATCCTGCCTCGCGGGAGGCTCTCCGGGTGTGAAGCACCTGGATGGCTGAACAATATTCTCCCTTAGCGCTATTTCTGCCTCCTCAGGCCCGTTTCCCTTACTTTTCCTGTCGTTATATGCCCTGCCTGCACCGACGGTTTTTGACCTTTGTTACTCAATCAACTTACTGTTTTTAATAAATAAAATTATGTATTCTTTACAATGGCATAATGTCAACGCCGTTTGCGCTTTTGCGAACATTAAATCTATAAAACTAGATGTTTGTCGACTTTTCATCTAAAAAGGGAAGGTAAGGGGCTGGACAAAACCACTGCATGGTTATCAAATGGTTAAAAATGCTCGTTCCTGATGTTAAGACAAACAAATTATAAATCGTCAGCCCGCTTTATACGGTTAACTTGCGCTGCGGTGCACCTTATCTGGAGAATTTATGCATTCCTCTGTTAATAAAAACGAAAGCCGTACCTTTTTCGGCCATCCTTATCCGCTGGGCTCCCTGTTCTTCACCGAAATGTGGGAGCGCTTCTCGTTTTACGGCATCCGCCCCTTACTGATCCTGTTTATGGCGGCGACGGTTTACGACGGCGGAATGGGGCTGGCGCGGGAGAACGCCTCGGCGATCGTCGGGATTTTTGCCGGCAGTATGTATCTGGCCGCGCTGCCGGGCGGCTGGCTGGCGGATAACTGGCTTGGCCAGCAGCGCGCCGTCTGGTACGGCTCGATTCTGATCGCCCTCGGGCACCTGTCGATCGCCCTGTCGGCATGGCTGGGCAACGACCTGTTCTTTATCGGCCTGATGTTTATCGTCCTCGGTTCCGGGTTGTTTAAAACCTGTATCTCGGTGATGGTCGGCACTCTGTATAAAAAAGGCGACGCGCGCCGCGACGGCGGTTTCTCGCTGTTCTACATGGGGATCAACATCGGCTCGTTTATCGCGCCTTTGATCTCCGGCTGGCTGATTAAATCCCATGGCTGGCACTGGGGCTTCGGCATCGGGGGGATCGGGATGCTGGTGGCGCTGATCATTTTCCGTGTCTTTGCCGTGCCGTCGATGAAGCGCTATGACGCAGAGGTCGGCCTCGATTCCACCTGGAACAGCCCGGTGGCGAAAAAGAATGGCGTTGGGGCGTGGCTGCTGGCGCTGGCGCTGGGAGTGGCTGTGGTGGTCACGCTCATTAGCCTGGGCACGATCGTGATTAACCCGGTGGCGGTGGCCAGCGTGCTGGTCTATGTGATTGCCGCTTCCGTAGCGCTCTATTTCATCTGGCTGTTCGTCTTCGCCGGCCTGAACCGTAAAGAGCGGGCGCGCCTGCTGGTGTGCTTTATTTTGCTGGTCTCGGCGGCCTTTTTCTGGTCGGCATTTGAACAGAAACCAACCTCATTCAACCTGTTTGCTAACGACTATACCAACCGGATGATCGGCGATTTTGAGATCCCCGCGGTCTGGTTCCAGTCGATTAACGCCTTATTTATCATTCTCCTCGCACCGGTATTCAGCTGGGCGTGGCCAGCGCTGGCGCGTAAAAACGTTCGTCCGGGCAGCATGACCAAATTCGTCATTGGCATCCTGTGCGCGGCGGCGGGCTTTGGCCTGATGATGCTGGCGGCGCAGAACGTCCTGAACAACGGCGGGGCCGGTGTGTCGCCGCTGTGGCTGGTGGGCAGCATCCTGATGCTGACGCTCGGCGAACTGTGCCTGAGCCCGATTGGTCTGGCGACCATGACCCTGCTGGCGCCGGAGAGAATGCGCGGCCAGATGATGGGGCTGTGGTTCTGCGCCAGCGCGCTGGGTAACCTGGCGGCGGGCCTGATTGGCGGTCACGTGAAGGCCGATCAGCTGTCGCTGCTGCCGGACCTCTTCGCCCGCTGCTCCATCGCGCTGCTGATCTGCGCCGCCGTGCTGGCCGTGCTGATTGTCCCGGTCCGCCGGATGCTGGAGAACAGTCAGTCCAGCGGCGCGCAAAAATCCGTCAGCAACGCCTGACGCGATCCTCAGGCCGGTCCCGCGGGACCGGCTTGTTTTTTGTCCAACCCCCGCCCCGGCAGTGTAAAATCCCCTTTTCTGAATGCGCGATGTCCCATAACGTGAGCGTGTTCTTTGAAATCACGTCGCTTTCCGGTCCATAGTGTAGTCAGGTTTACTATGTGGTTAATATAAGGACACACCTATGCCAGCAGTCATTGATAAAGCATTGGATTTCATTGGTGGTATGAATACGTCTGAGCCAGTACCACAGTCTATGGATGAAAGTACCGCGAAGGGAATTCTCAAATATTTGAAAGAGCTGGGCGTGCCAGCCAGCCCGGCCGACGTCGCTGAGCGCGGTCAGCAGCAAGGCTGGAGCGCCGGGTTTACCGACAAAGTGGCGGAGTGGGCTGAACGGGTCGCCGCCGGCGAACGGCTGGTGATTAAACATCCGGAATTCTTTTCCACCTACATGCGGGAAGAGCTGCGCGCCCTGGTGTAATCGCCGCGCATTAACCCCGCATCTTCTGTTTAATGCCTTCCCCACCGGGGAAGGCATTCTGGCTGATGACAAACCTGTTTCATTATTGTGCCCGCATTTCTGCCGGGTGGCGGCTTTCGCCTTACCCGGCCTACGAAAGACCGCAATATCAAACTGTTATGCGGTTGGCTGTAGGCCCGCGCAAGCGCAGCGCCGCCGGGCAATCCCTGAAGACGGTTTAATGGCTTCCCCACCGGGGAAGGCATTCTGGCTGATGACAAACCTGTTTCATTATTCTGCCCGCATTTCTGCCGGGTGGCGGCTTTCTCCTTACCCGGCCTACGAAAGACGACAATATCAACCCGTTATGCGGTTGGCCGTAGGCCCGCGCAAGCGCAGCGCCGCCGGGCAATCCCTGAAGACGGTTTAATGGCTTCCCCACCGGGGAAGGCATTCTGGCTGATGACAAACCTGTTTCATTATTCTGCCCGCATTTCTGCCGGGTGGCGGCTTTCTCCTTACCCGGCCTACGAAAGACGACAATATCAACCCGTTATGCGGTTGGCCGTAGGCCCGCGCAAGCGCAGCGCCGCCGGGCAATTCCTGAAGACGGTTTAATGCCTTCCCCACCGGGGAAGGCATTTTTGTTACTGGCCGCGGTAGCCGCCGCCCAGGGCTTTGATCAGGGTAATGTCGGTGCTCAACCGCTGGGCCTCAATATCCAGCAGCAACAGCTGCTGGGCAAGGACCGCCCGCCGGGCCTCTTCGGCGGCGTAGCGGCTGAGCAGGCCGCGCTGATAATGGGCGCGAGCGCTGTCGGTGGTGGTCTGCGCCGCGGTGACCTTCAGCTGCTGCAGCGCGCGCTGCTGATTCAGGTCGTTAAGCTGGCTGGAGCTGATGGCGACATCGCGAACCGCGTCCAGCACCGCCTGGTTGTACTGTTTGATCAGAATATTGCTGGCGGTGCGCGCCGACTGCAGATTGGCGTTCAGACGACCGCCGTCGAAGATCGGCAGATAGAGCCCAGGCAGCAGGTTGATCTGCTGGAAAGAGGACTTAAACAGATCCCCGACGCTCAGGGCGTTATAGCCCCAGAACGCTTTGATATCAAAATGGGGATAAAACGCCGCCTTCGCCGCATCGACCTGGCTCAGGGAGGCGGTCACATACCCGCGCAGCGCCTGCAGGTCCGGGCGGCGGGCCAGCAGCTCGAAAGAGAGCGAGGGCGGCAGCGTCTCCTGGAGCGCAGGCAGCGCCACCGGATGGATCGCCGGCATGCTCTGCGCATCGGCGCCGATCAGCGCCCGCAGGGTTTCACGATACTGGGTCAGCGTCCCCTCGGCGCTGATGATCTGCTGGCGGGCGGCGAGCTGTTCGGCCTGGGCGTTGGCCACATCCACACTGTCTTCCACGCCGCGTTGGGTCCGGTGCTCGTGGGCCGCCACCGAGAACTGGGCAATGCCTTCCAGGTCCTGCAGCAGCGCGATTTTCTGGAACGTCGCCTGCATGGCGAAATAGAGCTGCGCCACGCTGCTGGCGATGTCGAGCTCAATGCCGGCGGTTTCCGCCAGCCGGGCGTTTTTCTCGCCAATGGCGGCGGCAACCCGGGCGCGATCGGCTCCCCAGAGATCGATATTCAGCTGCGCCCCGACGCCAACGGTGTTCAGCGTATACCAGGGACCGTTCTTATCCACCGGCAGGGAGTAGGAGTAGGGCCAGCTAAAGGATTTGTCGGTGATCCGCAGGCGGTTTTGCGCCGCGACGGCGGTGGCCTGCAGGCCCATCGCCGACTGGGCGAGTTCCACCGTGGACTGCGACTGAGAGATGCGCAGCCGGGCGGCCTGCATGGTCGGCGAGTTCTGCAGCGCCCGGTTGATCAGCATATTGAGCTGAGGATCCTCATAGGCCTCCCACCAGCGGGCTGCCGGCCAGTCGCTATTCGCCAGGTGGATCACCTGCGCCAGCTGGGCCTGCTGCGGATTGACGATGGCGACCTGGGCGGGCTCGTCCTGGATCAGCGCGCAGCCGCTGAGCAGCGTCAGCGTCAGGGTAAGGAGAGTGCCGCGCAGCCGCGCGGAGAAAGGAAGGATCATCATGACGTTTTAGCCTGTTGCTCAGTCGCTATCGGTGTCGGGCCCCAGTCGGGTAGGGCGGCCAGCGCGGCGGCCAGCGCCGGGCCAAAGGGGTTAGTCAGGTCGGCGGCCAGCTGCTCGGCAGGCGCTGTCGCCTCCTGTTCGATACGTTCGGCGTAGCGCCGCAGCTGTTCGGCGCAGCGGGTCAGGGTCGGGTCTCCCGGCGCGGCGTTGAGCCGGTACCCTTCGCTAAGGCGGGCGATCTCCTCGGCCCGGGCGAGGGTGGCGCGCATCGGCCAGTCTTTCGCCTGGGGCCAGGGGTGGGCATACGTACCCAGCGGTTCGGCGCGAACCCGATGGATCAGCGCTTCGCTGTCGGTGAAGGCGACAAACAGAGGGGCCAGCGGCACCGCATCGTGCGGGGCGGCGAGGCAGTCCGCCAGCCGGCGATAGAGTCCGGCGAGGCGCGATTTCAGCTGCGGCGCTTCGCTGTCCGGCCAGAGATACAAATGGACAATGGAGGAGACCAGCACCCCGAGCAGAATGCCCAGCACCCGGTCCCGCAGCTCGGTGAGGTTTGTCAGCGGACCAAACCAGCTGAGGAAGGCCAGCGCAAAAGTGAAACCAATCTGGATCCCGGCGTAGGCGATACGCTCCGAGCCGGCGGCAATCCAGGCCGCCAGCGCCATCACCGGCAGGGACATCGCCAGCAGCCCCGACAGCGAGTCGGTCCAGGGCTGGACAAAGACGATTAACAGCAGCGCCAGCAGAGTGGCGAGCAGCGCGCCGCCGATGCGCAGCCACGTCTTCTGCATCGTGGCGCCCAGCCCGGGCTGGGCGACGATCACGCAGCTCAGCATAATGGTGTGCAGCCCCTGCCAGTCGGCAGCGGTATAGAAGACATAGCAGATTAGCGTCGCCAGCAGGGTCTTGAGCGCAAAATGGAGATACGCCGGGTTGCGCCAGGCGTCCGGCGCCAGCAGAGGCGGTTTTTCCACCTCTCCCTGCGGCAGGGCCACCGGCTCACCCTGGGCCAGCTGCTGCAGAAGGGCAGCCATCTCCTGCAGAACGGCGCGATTGGCGCCGCGGCCGCTGAGCGCCAGGGGGGGAATGGCGCCGTCAAACGGCCCCTCGCTAAGGGCGCTCTTCAGCTGGAGTACCGCCTGCGACAGCAGCAGGCGATCGTCGCTATCGGCCTCGTCCGCTTGCAGCAGCGCCGCCAGCTGGTAGCAGCGCAGGGTGGCGGCCAGCCGCGAGCGCCAGGCCTGCGGATCGGCGGCGATCTCCGGCGTCGCCCGACAGGCCTGGGCGAACAGCGACTGCAGCTGGTTGAACTGCGCGGCGGTCTCGCCGAAGGTCGGTGGCGTTTCTCCGCCCGGGGTCGCCAGCCCGCTGGGGCCCGACTGCAGCAACTCCGCCAGACGCGCCCTAAACTCGTTGCCCGGGAAGGGCTGCTGAAAAAAAGGGTTGACCAGCAGGGTGGTCAGGATCCCCGTGGTAAACGCCACCCACAGCCAGAGCAGCAGCCGCACCAGGATCTCGCTCTGGCTGGTCATCGACGGGAAGGTTTGGGCGTAAATCACCGCCAGCGCCACCACGAAAAAGGCCAGTCCCAGCTTGCCCAGCACCCGCATCAGATAGATGGCGCAGAAAAAGAGCGCCACGGAGGCCGCCAGGCGGATCAGCGGGTAGTCATAGGTCCACTTGATGATCAGCAGCACGCCGCCGAGCGCCACGCTGACGGTGACAAAAAAGACCACGCTGACTAACTTAATCATCAACACGTTAGGCTGGCTGACGTAGAACACGACGATCAGCGCGACGGCCAGGAAGGGGATCTGCAGGGTCATGAACAGGGTGATGAGCACCGCACAGCTCAGCGTCAGGCGCAGCGTGTAGCTGGCGCGTCCCGGCGCGTCGCGCAGTTCCTGGCGTAAAAAATGGGCGAGAGGAAACATCGCGTCGCCCGGCTACGGCTGCAGCACGGCGCTGGCCGAGGCGCCCATGCGGAACAGAGCCGGATCGGGATCGCTGACGGCGATTTTCACCGGGAAGCGCTGCGAGACGTGGACCCAGTTAATGCTTTTCTGGATCAGCGGCAGGCCTTCGATGACGCTCCCGCCTTCGGGCAGGACCCCGGAGCCGACCGAATCGACTACCCCGTTAAAGGTCCGGTTGTGGTTGGTCATCACGGTGATCCGCGCCGCCACGCCGGGGCGCACGTTGTTCAGATCGGTCTCGCGGAAGTTCGCGATCACATACCAGCGGTCGTCATCCAGCAGGGTGAAGACCGGCTTCAGCGCCGAGGCGTACTGGCCGACGGTGGTTTTCAGCGCCACTACCACGCCGTTGAACGGCGCGCGCACTTCGGTAAATTCCAGATGCAGTTCGGCGAGGGCGATTTGCGCCAGGATCCCGGCGCGTTGCGCCACCATGGCATCCACGCCGGTCACGGCCGCCGAGGCCTGTCTGGCCTGCAGCAGCGTGGCTTCCAGCTCCGCCCGGGCCGCTTTCTCGGCGGTGCGCGCCTGATCGAGATCTTCCTGCGAGGCAAACCCCTGCGGCACCAGCGGTTCAAGGCGGATGCGCGTGGAGGTGGTCTGCTTGACCAGCGCTCTGGCGCGCTCGACGGCGGCCGCTACCGACTGGGCGTTATACTCCTGCGCTTTGATGGTGCGCTGGGTCAGCATAATCTGCGCGTCGAGGGTCGTCAGCCGGGCTTTCGCGTCATCGAGCATCGCCTGATAGGGACGGGGGTCGATGCGGAACAGCAGATCGCCTTTTTTCACCCGCTGGTTATCGCGGATGGGCATCTCCACGATGCGTCCGCTGACCTCGGGCACCACATCGATGGTATCGGCATAGACATAGGCGTCATTGGTCTCCGGCGACGTTTGCAACTGCCAGATAACCAGGATCAGCGCCAGGATGGCGGCGAGGACCAGCGCCAGCAGAGGCCATTTCTTGCGTAACAGGGGAGTGCGGGAAGTAGTCATAAGCGATCAGTGAACAAAAAACAGAAACCACAGCAGCGTGGCGAACAGGAACATCAGCGCGACATAGCTGAAGACCAGGGGAGAAAAGCGCGGCTGCCAGCCGTTACGGGTAATCAGGATATGGCAGGGGATGAGTAAAAACGCGCCGCCCAACAAGCAGAAAAACCAGCCGGGGAACGCGGCGCCCAATACCGGGATCGCTGGTGAGAGTGAGCAGCCGGTGAGCGGCAAGACGAGCAGTAGCCGCGCCGGGCGGGCTATGATGGCAATATGATTCAATGGAACATCCCTGAGTGCTCTTACCAGTGTGTCATGAGTGTAATCGCCTCGTTGCGGGAATGAAAGTCAACCGTTCGTTGACTGCGGGATCCGTGCGCGCCGGAAGAGCGGGAGGATGCGCCAAATCCCTCTCCTGACGCCCATTACCGACTTGCGCATAGTCAGCCGTCACGGGGAGGACTATGCTTAGCCTGAAAGTCATAAAACAAGACCGAGGCAATGTCATGGATAAGGAATTACTGGAAGCCGGCTACCGGGCCTACACCGGGGAGAAAATCGACGTCTACTTTAATACGGCGATCTGTCAGCATTCCGGGAACTGCGTGCGCGGCAGCGCGAAGCTGTTCAATCTCAAGCGTAAGCCGTGGATCATCCCGGATGAAGTGGATGTCGCGACGGTGGTGAAGGTGATCGATACCTGCCCGAGCGGCGCCCTGCAATATCGTCATAAATAAGCGAGGAGAAGATGGAAATACTGGAAGGGCACAACAAATTTTATGTTAACGACGCGCAGGGTAACCAGGTCGCGGAGATTGTTTTTGTTCCCACCGGCGAACACCTCAGCATTATCGAACATACCGATGTCGATCCCAGCCTGAAAGGCCAGGGCGTGGGGAAACAGCTGGTGGCGAAGGTGGTGGAAAAAATGCGCCAGGAGCAGCGGAAGATTATTCCACTCTGCCCGTTTGCCAAACATGAATTCGATAACACCCGCGAATACGACGATATTCGCGCCTGACGTACCGGCACCGGTGTAAACCGGTGCGCTTTTCACTCGCCAGCGCATCCGCGCCATTAGTCCCTCATCGCTTCCCCCCATGCCTGTTCAAACGCCGACCGTAAGTTTGCTGATGAACGAGGCGGCTGCCTGTGTGGAAAGCGAGGGGCCATATGCGGGTGATATTTCACCCGCTTTTTACCTCCGGCAGCCGCTTCGCCGCGTTCAGCATTCGCTGGTTCAACCCCCGGGCGGCCAGCGAGCTGGAAGAGAGGATGTCATCGGTCATCATTGATAGACAAAGGTAATGCCGATGATCGACTGCACATTACCGGCGGTGACCTGGCCTGTGGTCCGGGCGTAGGTCGCCGTCAGGCCGAGATTGACCGGCGAGGTTCCGACGGTGCCCAGCGAGACCGTGCTGTTCGCCGGCACGGCGCTGCCGTTGCGGGTAAGCTGGACGCCTATCCCCTGCGCCGGCGAGGCGGAGGCGGTGTTCGTGAAGATCGCGTGGGCGCTGTCCGCGGTGGCGCCGGAGAGGTAATACCCCAGCTGCTGGCTCTGCGCGCAGTGCACGGTGAGCGGCACGGCCATGGAGCCCGGGTAGTCGGGGAGAGTGACGGTGACATCGCGGGCAGAGACATCGCAGCCGCCGGTGGGGACCACCACGTCGTTATTGGCGTAGATGTTCCAGATGAACTGGAAGGAGTCGCTATTGTAGTTGTTGGTCTGATGCAGGATCAGCACCGCGATTAACGATCCTGCGGCGATCGCCACCCCGCCGGCGGTGCTGACCGGCGTCAGATACAGGACGGCGGGCCAGGGCTTATCGGTTCGTGAATCGTAAATCACCCGCGCCGTTTCCGTGGTGGTCGGGAAGGGGTAAGAGGTGCCGTTATATTTCACGGTGCCAGAGAAACTCGACAGCACGCCGCCATAGGCGGATCCGCGCTGCAGGGTCACGTAGTCAGTGATCGTTTCCGGATAATCGTTATGGCAAAAAATCTGCGTGGAGAGGTCGACCACCAGGTTTTGCCCGACGTTGACCGCCGGGGTCAGGTTAACGTAGACGTTGGCTGAGCCGCCGCCGATGGGGATCGTCGCGCCGGTGGCCGTTTTGCAGGCGAAGGACCAGGCGTTTATCGACCAGCCCAGCAGCAACAGGGTGGTGAACAGAGGGATAATTTTTTTCATCATGATGCTCTCCTGGCTCAGGCGTAGGTATAGGTGATGTTAATCACCGCCTGAATGGTGCCTTGCGTGGCGCCGCCGTTGACCGACAGGGCCCTGACCTGCAGCGGGAAGCGGGCGGACTGGCTGGCCTCATCCACCTGTACCGACTGGCTGCTGCCGTTGTTCAGCGTGGCGCCGTCCTCGCTCTGCAGTTCGAGCTGAATATTGCCTGCCGTCCCCTGGTTTTTGTAATAGCCAGTGCTGTCCGCGGTCCCGCTGAAGGTGGCCTTCACCCGTGAGGTACCGACGGGGCAGTTGCTGAGATCCAGCGCCACGCTGTGCCAGGCCGATGCCGAGCCCGCGCCGATCAGGCTGAAGGTGTAAAGATCGCCCAGCTCGACGGTGGCATTGACGGTGGAGACCGTGCAGGGTCTGGCCACCACCTTCCCGTTGACGGTGAGGGTGACATCGGCCGCCCGCAGGGAAGGGCTCGCGGTTAACAGGCCGGCCAGCAGCCAGCCCACGTGGGTCCATTTCATTGCAGCCTCCGCTTACTGAAATTCCAGGGTGAATGTCGCTGTCGCATTGACATGCCCGGCGGTGACGGGCACCTGGGTCGCCATCAGACGGGCGTAAAAGTTCAGGATGTTGGTCTGGCCCGGCGTCAGCGTGGTCCAGGCGATGGCTGACGACGGGGCATTGACGGGCAGCCGGGACTGCTGCTGGTCGAGAATCTCCACCCCCATTCCCGCCGCCGCCGCCGAGGCGCCGGCGTCGAGTTTTAACAGGCTGGTATTGACGCTGTCCGCCACGCCGGTGAAGCCGACCTTCACCGCGGTGACGGAAGTGCCGCAGGGCGACAGCACGATACGGAACGGCACCGGCGGGGTCGTTGCCCCGACGGCGTAAAACTGCTTCGCGGCGTTGTCCTGCAAATCGACGGTGAACTCCTTCGACTCTCCGGCCACCGCGCAGGCGTTGTCGCGCACATAGCCGCTGATGGCGATCGTGCTGTCGGCAGCGAAGGCCAGCGGCGCGGCCAGCGTGAGCAGGGCGCCCAGCAGATACTGCGGTGTTCTCATCATCATCTCCTTAGCGACACGCGACGGACAGCTGGCTGAGCGCTTGCTGCCGGCTCTCCGGCGGCAGACGATAATCGGCCACGCACTGGGCGTCGGGGCCATCGCCCCATTTCACCCGCACCTTACCCGCCAGCGGCATCCCGCTGAGGTAGACCTGACCGTTATCCGCGACGATGCTGCCGCTCTGGTTGCTGTCGCTGGTGGCGAGGGCGCCAAACGGCACCGGTTTGCCGCGATGGGTGAGCGTCATCAGGATCTTCATCCCCACCTGGGCGTTAAAGCTGGCGCGGACGATCGCCCCATGGGTAGGCACCACGCTGACCACCGCATCATCAAGGTCGACATTGTCCGCCAGGGTATTGGTGTCCAGCGCGACCCGGTTTTCGCGATACTCGGTGGCATACGGCAGGACGGCATATCCGCGCCAGTCGGTGCGTACCCCGGTCTGGTTTTCCACCTTCACGCCGCCGGCGCCGGGGGCTTTCACCAGCACCACGGTATCGTTCAGCGGCTGGCTCAAGGTGATGCCGTTGGCGTGCGCCAGCACGCCGCCGCTGACCCCGTAGTAAAGCTGTTTAAAGCCATCGCTGCGGCTGTAGCCGACGTTGGCGTTGCCGTAGCCGCCGCGGTAGTTGAGCGCGGTATAGCCGGTGCTCCCGTTGTCGCCGTTGCCGCCGCCGGCATAGCCGGTTTGCACGCTATAGCTGAGGTTGTTGTCTTCCAGCAGGGTGCCGTACAGGCCCGCCAGATTGGTCATGCGGCCATTGAGATCGTGCGACAGGCTGTAGCTGGCGCTGGCGTGCCGCCAGACCGAACGGCTATCGGAGCGCAGCCAGTGGCTGAAGGGGATATTGACGTTAACCGCCAGCATCTGATCGCGTCCCTGCTGCCAGGCGTTTTTCGTCAGGCTGTAGCTTAGCGACCAGTTGATATCGTCTACGGCGGCGTTGAGGCCGGCCTGCAGTTGCTCATCGGCATCGTCGGTGCCCCAGTAAGTCTGGTGGCTGCCGCTCAGATAGAGGGTGGCGGTGCGCCCCAGCTGTTGGGTCACGCTCAGCTGCACCTTGCCGCGTTTGCTGTAAGCCAGATTGTAGTAGTCGGTAAATTTGGGTTTCACCTGGATAACCCCGTCCTGAGTTTCCACGCTGTAGCCGCTCATCCGGCGGTAGGTGGTATCGGCAAAGTTATAGTAGCCGCGGGTGGAGTAGCGGTAGCCCACCAGCTGCAGGTTGGTGCCGGTCTCATCCAGTGACTTGTTATAGAGAAAGCGCACCGACTGTCCCTGATGCTCGCTGTCGTCAGGCAGGGTGGCGTTGGCCTGGGTGATATCCAGCGACAAGGCGCCGAAATAGCCCATGTTTTTCCCTACCCCGAGGTTAAAGGCGCGATAGCGGTCCGCCAGCTGGGCACCGCCGTACAGGGTCCAGCCGGCCGGCAGGCCATGCATGGCCGTGCTCTGGAAAAAGTCGGGTGTTTCCTGCTGGCTGTTGCCGCTGCGGTACTCCCCGGCGGAGAGGGCGAAGCGGGTATGGCCTTCGCGCTGCAGCACCGGCACCGTTGACCAGGGCACGCTGAAGACCTGGCGGGTGCCATCCGCTTCTTTAATGGTGACCTGCAGATCGCCGCCGTTGCCCGCGGCGTAGAGATCGTCGATGGTAAACGGCCCCGGCGGCACCGTGCTCTGGTAGATTTCGTAGCCGTTTTGTTTGACTGACACCTGCGCGGTGCCGCGGGCGATCCCGTGGATCACCGGCGCGAAGCCTTTCTGGCTGTCCGGCAGCATATTGTCATCGGAGGCCAGCTGCGCGCCGCGGAAGTTGATCCCGTCGAAGACATCGCCGTTGGTGTAGCTATCCCCGAGGGTAAGCCGCGACCGCAGGGGAATGATGTCCCGCTCAAGCCAGCTGTTGACGTGCTGCCAGCGGTTCTCATTGGATGAGGCGCTGCCGCCGCTGCTGTAACTCCAGGTGCTGTTATCGCGCAGGCGCCAGGCGCCGAGGTTCAGCCCGCTCTGCAGATTCAGATAGGCGTAACGGCTGTTCCCCCCGGTGGCGTTATGAACGTTATTGCCGGTGAAGTTATAGTTAATCAGCCCGGCGGTGATGCCGTTATCCCATAGCTCCGGCGGAATATAGCCGCGGGCGTGGCTGCCCATAAACGCCTGGGGTACGGTGAGATACAGGCGCTGCTGGCCGACATCGAAGCGGGTGGTGGCTTCGCTGATGAGCGTCGTTAGCGGCACGCAGGCCTTACTGTCCAGGGCCGCCATGCCCGTCACCCGTCCGGTATCCACCCCCATGCTCGCCAGCTGGCCGCGGGTCAGGCAGGGCGACAGGCCATGGCCCTGCGCGTCGGCCTGGAAAGTAACGTCCCGGGTAGTCATATAGCCGTTATTGAGGTAAATATCGACGCGATAGGTGCCCGGCGGGACCTCCTGGCCTTTTTCAAATCCCGACAGGTCTGCCACCGCCGCCGGATCGTCAGCTAAAAAGCGGGGGTTAAAATAGAGGTCCGCCTGCGCGGCAAACGGCTGCGAGCAGAGCCACAGCGTCAACGCCGGCGTAATCAGGCGCCGGGCGCTTGGGCGACCCCCATGGTCCAGTCCATATTTTCGATGTGACATAATCCCTCCGGTCCGACGTTGCCCGGCAGTCAGTGCTTCTGGTCATGCGCAGCGTGGCCCGCGCGGCGGGGCACACCAGAGTTAACGCAGTACGCCATTCATTTTCGGCGTCAGCGCGCCGTAATCGTTAATGGTGCGATAGGTGATGGTGCTGCCGGCATCCGCGGGCAGCTTGACGCTGGTTTTGCCCATCGGCGGCACCAGGGCGTTTTCCAGAATGCGCGTTCCGGCGTTCAGTTCGGTCACCGTCAGGTAATAGGGGGTGGGATTAGTCAGCGTTAGCGACGATCCGTTGCGGCTAAAGGTCAGCTTGTCCGGCGCCTGATCCGGGGGCAGGGTCAGTTTTGCCGGTCGGTAGTAGAGCTTGATGCGGCTGATAATCGCCAACTGGAGGGTGTTGTCGCTGAGCTTCGATTTATCCATTGAAGGAATAGCCTTAACGTTCATCCAGAACAGGCTTTCCCGATCCTGCGGCAGCTGGTTATTGGTCGCGTCGATAATGCGCAGGGTGTTCTCTTTTTTGCCCTGCATGGCAAACAGGGGGGGAGTGATAACAAACCGGCCGTCTCGCTGCCCATCGGCATTTTCCACCCATGACTGAATAAGCCAGGTGCTGTTGTCGTCGTTATTGGTGACCGCCAGCTGGACCTGTTTCTGACCCGCCGGGTAGATGACCCGGGTCGCGCCCAGCGCGACGCCCGCGTGCGCGCTGGCGCTCAACGCGCCGGCGGCGAAAAGCGCACATCCCGTCAGTATGCCGCGTATCGTCGTTGCCGTTTTTCTCACATTATCTCCTTGTCTGCTTACGGTGTTGTCCTGCTGGTCTGCGGGTTGATTACTGGTAGGTTAATGAGAACCAGGCCTGGGCGTTGGCCGCCCCGCCGGTGACCTGGCGTCCGGTCGCCCGATATTTGGCGACGAAATTTAGCGTCGTCGGTCCGCGGTAGAGCGGCACCCAGCGATCCGGCGGACGATTGAGGGGCAGCTGCTGGCCCTGACTGTCGAACAGCGCAATGCCGATCCCGCTGGCGATCCCCGGGCCTTCGCCCACCGACAGCACATCGGGGTTTTTGCCGTCAGCCACGCCGTGAAATGCCACCCCGACATGCTGGCTGACCGCCGTACTGCAATCCTGTAAATGAATCGCGAAAGGGATCGGGTTGCTGTCTTCGCCCACGTCGTGAAATCGGTTACTGCTGATCTGTCCCAGATTGACCGTCATCTGCCGATCGCCGGCTTCAACGCGGCAGGAACTGGCCATGATCAGGCCCTGAAAGCGCATGCTCCCTCCCGGCAGCGTGACGTTCCACTGATTACCGGCCAGCGCCAGCGGAGGCAGCAGCAGTAGCAGACCCGATTTCATTCCCTGCATCGTTTCACCCCGGTTGCAAAATTATGCGCGGGCCCTCCTGGCCCGGATGGCTTCCTTGCCTGATGGTTGCCTTACTCGTACTGCACTTTGAAGGTGGCGTCCGCGTTCGCGATACCGGCGGTCGCGGCGCCAGTGGCGTAGTAACGCGCCTGGAACGGAATGATGTTGGTGCCGTCATTCAGGGTGGTGGCTGCGCTGAAGGTGGCGCCGTCCAGCGCCAGCGGCGTGCCGGTGTTGTCGAGGATCTGTACGCCGACGTTGGTCGCGCTGCCGGCGGCAGAGTTTTGCAGCGCCAGAACGGTGGTATTGCTGCTGTCAATAGCCGTACCGGCGAAGGCGACGGACGCTTTGGTTGCTACCGTGGTGTCGCAATCATCCAGCTGAATGTTGAAACCGACGGACGAACTGGTGCTCCCCGCCGTGGCCAGCTTCGCGGAACGCACCTGGCCCAACTGGACGGTTTGATCGATAGAGCCGGCATCCACCGCACAGGCCGCGTTAACGACTTCCCCTTTAAAATGGACGGTCCCGCCGTTAACCGTGGTGGTATCGGCCAGGGCCGCCGCGGAGCTCAGAGACAGGGCTGACACAACAATCATTGCCAGTGTTTTGATTTTCATACTGTTTTCCTTTGAACGATGTCGAAATAACGAACCGGATTGGCAGCCGTTGTGCCTTCCAGGCATTTCAGATTTCAGCCGAGTGGTCCGGCTGCCGGCTCTGCACAGTTTTCGCCCAACCGATGAGACAATTGGGGCCATTTTGACTCGTTGAGATAAACGATCTGATTTCCGTTTAATTACGCTTGTTTTCTGGTGTTAAGTTCTGATAAATGTTGTTTATATGGATATTTCATCTGTGGTTGTTGGCGGAGTGCGAAAGGAAGAGCGATGCCGCTGGCGAAGGCGCGTCGATGCCCCGGGAGGTCAGGGTGAGAAAAGTGCGTAATTGATGTTTTAAAAATGATTTAAAATCAGATGATTATGAATTTTTTTGCAGAAATATGGCGTGGTGAGTTGCAAAATATGTCAAAACATTTTTATGATATAAACAGTTTGGCCCCAATTGACCTGTTCACGGTTTGTTTTTTTAATTAAATTCAATCGTTTGTATCAATTCCCGCTTCCGCATTGTTTTCTCCAATAAGATTATTTCTTTCCCATATTCCGGCAAAACGCGCCGCATTGCTGGCGGTGTAGCGCACCGTGTGTCGAATATTACGATGACCGAGATAATCCTGGATCAAACGGGTATCTGTCCCTCTTTCCGCCAGTTCGTAGCCGCAGGCGTGACGCAGCATATGGGGGTGGGTCTGCGTTACGGTACCTGCCTTTTCCCCGGCGGCGCGAATAATACGATATGCCTGCTGGCGTGAGAGTGGGGTACCGCGACGGGAGATAAACAGCGCGTCGGTTTTGGCCGCCGCTTTCCAGCCGGCGCGGACCTGACTCCAGCGCTCAATAGCCTCACGTTCATCAAAGCGCAGCGGGTGAATAGTCGAAAAACCGTTCTTCAACCGCCGCACATTGACCCGGCCTTCCCGTAGATCCAGATCGTGATAGTGCAGATCCAGCAGTTCGCTGATGCGCATCCCGTGGCGAAAGGCGAGCAGGATGAGGCAGTAGTCCCGCTCGCCGGTGGCGCCCTGACGTGCGGCCTGCATCATAGCCTGAACTTCTTTGGCGGTAAGAAAACGACGTCGGTTCACAATAGTTGCTCCTGAAAAAGATGTGAGGGGTCGTCATGGCGAAACCATACGCCATGACGGAAAAGATCCGTAATGCGAGAACGGTACAAGGTGAAGGCGATTAACCACGCATAGATAGCATATTATATTTACAGCCAGTCAAAATATCGCCTGGCGATAATTCTTAATTTTAGAGATTTTAAGCAAGGCCACAATAGATCTGCTCGGGTTTCATAGCATGTACATAAAATAAAAGGTTTTTTTCAAACGATAGATTTTAAAAATAGCGGGATGGATTTTAGCCAACAATAAATAGTCACGGCAAAACCGGAATTTATGCAGGGTTAATTGAACGAGGTGACCGCAGGATTAAATAAGAACTTGCGGGAACAGTAATCATAATTAACCGAGGGTTAATTTATTGATATTTAATTTCCCCGCAACGCGGTACAACGCCATCCGTGGCGTCAGGCTTACTGAAGCAGCGACAGGCGCTGTTTGTCGCGCGTATTGTCCCAGATACCATAGAAGCGTCCCGCGTTGCTGGCGGTATACCAGACGGTATGGCGAATATTGCGGTGTCCGAGATAGTCCTGGATCAGGCGGGTATCGATACCCATATTGGCCAACGCAAAGCCACACGAGTGACGCAGCATGTGCGGGTGGATCTCCAGCGGCAATCCCGCCTGGTCGCCAGAAGAGGCGATAATCTGATAGAACTGCTGGCGGGAAAGGGGATTGCCTTTGCGGGAGAGAAACAGCCACTCGCTGGCGGCCTGCGGCCAGGTGTTGCGAATGGCCAGCCAGCGCTTTAGGGCGTGGATCTCTTTATTCAGCAAAGGGTGGGTGGTCGAGAACCCCTTTTTTAGCCGATGGATATAAACGCAGCGGGAAGCAAGGTCGATATCGGATATTCGCAGGCGACAGATCTCGCTGGCGCGCAGACCATGGATGAAGCACAGCAGCGTCAGGCAATAATTACGTGCGGCGTAGGGACCGCTATCGGCGGCTTTTAGTAGCGACTCGATTTCATTCTGAGTCAGGAAGTTCCTTTTTTTAATATCGGCGTTATTCGTCATGGTGTTCCCTTTTATGGCAGGCAAATATTACGCTTTCCAGGCCTGCGTCAGGTCATTGTTAAATGCGACTGCCTTTTTATTTTTAAACAGCGTGCTGATAACGTTTTTATTTGCTACGGGTGCACGCAGTATCATGGGCTATCGCCATCCCCTGCGATAAGACGCCGCATGCTGAAGGGTAAAGAAAGGGTTAGCTGGTTGAACTGGCGAATCTTTCCTGGAGGTTTCCACGTCCTGTACATCCCTGATCCTCTTGATGATGCCCACGTGATGATGAAGGCACTGGCTTCCGGCCACGGCAAGGCGGCCATCAATGCCGTCATGATTTATTTCCCGGCTGTCGGGGCGGCACGGCGTCAGCCAGCCGGCCGCCCGTATCTCAGCGACGGGAATGGCATGAGTAATTTCTCAGACAGAATACAACCTTGAACCGTCTGGATAGCATTCACTGCAAAACTACAACAGTGATTAAACCATACTGCAAAAAGCCTGGGGATAATAGCCATTGTCTCTGTAAGGGCACTTTACGTCTTATTTAAAGGGTTGAGCTTAATCTTAATAATGCAGGGGTAGCAGCGGGCGGTAATCGGCGGTAGCGGTGATATCAGGCTGTGGGTATTAGTAGCCATGGACTGCGGACCGGTTGCGGGTAATATTCTGCAGCAAACTAAGAATAAAGAGCAGGCAGGGCTGGACGCGACGGTCCGGCGTCACAGGCGGAGTGAAAGGCTCCGGTGGCAGAAGACCTCGATCTGACATTCGCCGGAGCAGGCTGACTTACCATTTTTCGTCGCGGGCTTCCTGACGACCTTCGCGGCGGTTTTCCCGCTTATCGTGACGGCAGCTGGCGTTGCTTTGATTGGGCTTTGTTGAATAAATCGAACTTTTGCTGAGTTGAAGGATCAGATCACGTATCCTCCCGACAACACAGACCATTCCGTGGCAAAGCAAAAGTTCAGAATCACCAACTGGTCCACCTACAACAAAGCT